>NZ_CAJYPF010000049.1 GCF_913776565.1 uncultured Microbacterium sp.
CGCGACGACGCGCTGAGGGGCTGAGTCGCGCTCGCAACCCCCTCGCGCGCGCCCGCGCCGCGTGTGAGCATCGACGCATGGAAAAGGACCAGAAGCAGCCGTTCGAGAACCCCTCCGTCGACGACGACAGCGACATGCCCTCGCACATGGAGGAGCGCACCGTGGGTCGCGACACCGAGCGCGAGATCACGCAGATGATCAACGGCATCGAGGGCTGACGCCGCCGTACCATGGCGGATGTGCTCGATCCCGGCCCGTTCTTCCACGGGACCAAGGCCGACCTGCGGGTGGGCGACCTTCTCACGCCCGGCTTCCGGTCGAACTACCGGCCCGAGATCGTCATGAACCACGTGTACTTCACCGCGCTGCGGGACGGTGCGGGCCTCGCAGCCGAGATCATCCCGGGGGACGGGCCGCCGCGGGTCTACGAGGTCGAGCCGACGGGGGAGTTCGAGAACGATCCCAACGTGACCGACAAGAAGTTCCCCGGCAACCCCACGCGCTCGTACCGCACCGCTTCGCCGCTGCGCATCGTCGCCGAGCGAGACGATTGGACGCGCTTGACCCGTGAAGCGCTCGCGATGTGGCGCACGAGGCTGACCACGATGCGAGACGAGAACGCCGAGATCATCAACTGACGGGCATCGGGGTCGCACCGGTCACGCCGGTTCGGTCGTCCGGATGAGACCGCACTCGACGCACGACCACGCCACGAGGAAGCGTTCGTCGTCGAGGTACGCGGGGGCGAATTCCTTGATCGCGAGGAGCGTACTCACGTCGCTCGTGCTGGCGATGATGTCACGTAGGTCGAAGCCGGCGTCCAACTGGCGGGCGCCGGGAGCGCGCCGTCCGACTCCGTTCACGGCGACGTCGCTCCCGCCCCGGTCACGCCGGTTCGGTTGTGCGGATGAGACCGCACTCGACGCACGACCACGCCACGAGGAAACGTTCGTCGTCGAGGATCTCGAAGCGCAGCGGCCCACCACACGTGGGGCAGGCGTAGGGGTCAGGACGATTCACACGAAGGGCGACACCACCGCGAAGACCAGCGCGGCCGCGGAGACGACGAACTCGGCACCCCCCGCGAACCGTGCGATAGCGCGGGCGGGAGGCGGTGACATCACACGGCCGGCGGAACGGAGGCAGAGTACAGAGAGGATGACGCCCGCGAGGGACAGAAAGAAACCAGTGAACCACCCGCACACCGCGCCCAAACCCTCGATTTGCGGCTCAGAAGCAAGCTGGTTCGCGAACTGACTGCACAGGATGCCGATCAGCGCGATGCCGAGCGAAGTTCCCGCCCCCCACAGCCGATCGCTCAGCCTGCGGGAGGGTCGCGGAAGCGGGGCCGTGGCCACCGAGGACTCAGCGGTAGTTCGTGAACTGCAGGTCCACGTCGAGGTCGGCGGCCTTGAGCAGGCGCTGCACCTCTTGCAGGTCGTCGCGCGACTTGGACTGCACGCGCAGCTCGTCGCCCTGGATCTGCGACTTGACGCCCTTGGGGCCCTCGTCGCGGATGATCTTGCCGATCTTCTTCGCGTTCTCCTGCGAGATGCCCTCTTTCAGCGTGGAGGTGATGCGGTACTCCTTGCCGCTCTGCACCGGCTCGCCGCTCTCGAGGCTCTTCAACGAGATGCCGCGCTTGATGAGCTTGGTCTGGAAGACGTCGAGCACCGCGTTCGCGCGCTCTTCGGAGTTGGCCTTGATGACGATGGACTCGCCGCTCCAGGCGATCGAGGCGTCGGTGCCCTTGAAGTCGTAGCGCTGCTCGACCTCTTTGTGCGCCTGGTTGAGGGCGTTGTCGGCCTCTTGCCGGTCGATCTTGGAGACGATGTCGAACGAAGAATCAGCCATGCCCCCAGGGTACCGGGCGGTCCGGCCGGAGGGGAGCGGTCACCCGGGTACGGGTGTCGTCGTCGCCGCACAGACATCGCATCGGCAGGTCACAGGTTGATATCGGAACGCGCGGCGTTTTTGATCCGCGTCCATCTCCGGCTAACTATGTAAGCGCTTGCATAACGAGCTGGGGCCGACGACGTCCGCCACGCGGTACGTCTGGTGCCCTTCCCCCCACCAGAGAGGCACACCAATGAAGGTGACATCTACGCGCGCGCTCGGTTTCGGCGCGCTCATCGCCGCGGGCTCGATGCTGCTCGCCGGTTGCTCCGGCGCCGGCAGCGCTCCCCAGGCCGGCGGTGACGCCGCCGCGGCCGGCACCCTGACCGTCTGGGTCGACGCCAACCGCGCCGACGCGCTGAAGGACGTCGCCGCGACGTTCTCGGAAGAGAAGGGTCTGAAGGTCGACCTGGTCGAGAAGGACTTCTCGAAGATCCAGGCCGACTTCGCCGCCCAGGTCCCCACCGGCAAGGGCCCCGACATCACCGTCGGCGCGCACGACTGGCTCGGCGGCTTCGTGCAGGACGGTCTGGTCGCCCCCATCGAGCTCGGCGACAAGGCGTCCGAGTTCCAGGAGGTCGCGATCCAGGCCTTCACCGACGAGGGCAAGGTCTACGGCCTGCCCTACGCGACCGAGAACATCGCGCTCATGCGCAACGTCGATCTCGTCCCCGAGGCGCCGACGTCGTTCGACGACATGATCGCCAAGGGCACCGCGGCGGGCGTGCAGTACCCGTTCGTCGTCGGTCTCGACCCGGCGAACGCCGACCCGTACCACCTCTACCCGTTCGAGACCTCGTTCGGTAACTCCGTCTTCGCGCGCAACGCCGACGGCAGCTACGACGGCTCGCAGCTGTCGATCGGCGACGAGGCCGGCCAGGCCTTCGCAACCTGGCTCGGTGCGCAGGGCGCCGCCGGCACCATCAACCTGAACCTGACGCAGGACCTCTCGAAAGAGGCCTTCAACTCGGGTCAGACGCCGTTCATCCTGACCGGGCCCTGGAACGTGGCGGATGCCGAGGCCAAGGGCATCAACATCGCCATCGACCCGATCCCGTCGGCCGGCGGCCAGCCCGCACAGCCCTTCGTCGGTGTGCAGGGCTTCTACCTGAACGCAAAGTCGCAGAACGCGCTCGCCGCGAACGAGTTCCTGGTGAACTACCTGGCCACCGAGCCCGTGCAGACGGCGCTGTACGAGGCGGGGGACCGCCCGCCGGCACTGACGGCCGCCTACGAGAAGGCCTCGGCCGACCCGATCATCGCCGGCTTCGGCGAGGTCGGCGCGCAGGGCGCCCCCATGCCGAGCATCCCCGAGATGGGTTCGGTCTGGGAGTTCTGGGGCGTCGCCGAGGTGTCGCTGCTGAAGGGTGAAGACCCCACCGCCATCTGGACGAAGATGTCCGACGACATCGCGGCCAAGATCGCCGGTTGACCCGGCGCCGCGGCGGGCGCGTCCGAGCGGCCGCCCGCCGCGGCATCCCTCTTCTTTCCCTCCCCCCGGGATCCCCCCCCGATCACGAAGGCCTCGACGATGACGGCTCCTCTTCTCGAACACGACACCGCGCCCGAAAACCCGACCCGCGATCCCGCTGCCGAACGCCGGCGTCGCCGGGCGGAGCGGTACGCCGAAGCAGCCGCCGCCGGATGGAAGGTCTGGCTCGTCAAGATCGTGGCGCTCGCGCTGCTGGATGCCGCCGCGCTGTACGCGGTGATGATGCTCGCCGGCACCGGCCAGTGGGCGGTGGCCGCGATCGTGGCGGTCATCGCGGTGGGCGTGAACGTCGTCTACCTCACGCCCGGCCTGCTGCCGGCGAAGTACCTCACGCCCGGTCTGATCTTTCTGCTGGTCTTCCAGATCTTCGTGGTCGGGTACACCGTCTACATCGCCTTCACCAACTACGGGTCCGGACACAACTCCACCAAGGACGACGCGGTCAACGCGCTCCTGCTGCAGTCGCAGACGCGCGTGGAGGACAGCGCGACCTACCCCGTCACGATCGTCGAGAGCGGGGGAGTGTTCTCGCTCCTGGTGACCGACCCCGACACCGGCGACGCGGCCGTGGGCACCACCGATCAGGCTCTGGAGCCGGTGGACGCCCAGTTCGCGGGCGGACGTGCGGTGTCGGCCGACGGCTACACCTCGCTCGACTTCGCGGGGATCCTCGCCAACCAGACCGCGATCGGGGCGATCGCCGTGCCGATCTCGGACGACCCCAACGACGGGTTCCTGCGCACGACCGACGGCTCGAACGCGTACCTGTTCACGTCGAGCCTGACCTGGGATGCCGCGGCCGACACGATGACGGACACGACCGACGGCACGGTGTACCGCGACATCGGCACGGGGGCGTTCACCGCCGACGACGGCCAGGAGCTGCTGCCCGGCTGGGTCGTGACCGTCGGCGCCGACAACTTCGTGCGCGCCTTCACCGAGGACTCCATCCGGGGCCCGTTCCTCGCGGTCGCCGTCTGGACCTTCGTCTTCGCCTTCCTGTCGGTCGCGACGACGTTCGTGCTGGGGCTGTTCCTCGCGATCGTGCTGAACGATCCGCGCATGAAGAGCCGCAAGTACTACCGGGTCGTGATGATCCTGCCGTACGCCTTCCCGGCCTTCCTCTCGGCGTTGGTGTGGGCGGGCATGTTCAACCAGGACTTCGGGTTCATCAACCAGACGATCCTGGGCGGGGCCAGCATCCCGTGGCTTCAGGACCCGCTGCTCGCCAAGATCGCGATCCTCATCGTGAACCTCTGGCTGGGGTACCCCTACATGTTCCTCGTGTGCACCGGCGCGCTGCAGTCGATCCCCGACGACATCACCGAGGCCGGACGCGTCGACGGCGCGAGCGTGTGGCAGATCTTCCGCCACATCAAGTTCCCCCTGCTGCTCGTCTCGGTCGCGCCGCTGCTGATCTCGTCGTTCGCGTTCAACTTCAACAACTTCAACCTCATCTACATGCTCACCGGCGGTGGCCCGCGCTTCACCGACGCCGCGATCAACGCCGGGGCCACCGACATCCTGATCTCGATGGTCTACAAGGTCGCGTTCGTGGGCCAGCTGCGCGACTTCGGTCTCGCCAGCGCGTTCTCGATCGTGATCTTCCTGCTCGTCGGCGTGATCTCGTACATCGGATTCCGACAGACCAAGGCCCTCGAGGAGCTGAACTGACATGGCGACCGACACCCTCACCACGACTCGTCCCACCGCGCGTCGCGGAAACGGCATCCCGCGCCCCCCGCGGCGCCCCTTCGGCACCTGGTTCCGCCAGACCGGCTGGCGTCACCTGATCGGCATCGCGATGCTGATCTTCTCGTCCTTCCCGCTGCTATACGTGCTGTCGGCCGCGCTGAACCCGGGCGGCACCCTGCTGACCGCGAACGGCCTGTTCCAGACGGTGAGCATCGACAGCTTCGTCCGTTTGTTCTCGCTGCCGCAGCAGCCGTTCGCCGCGTGGTTCGTCAACTCCCTCGTGATCGGTCTGGCCACCGCCGCAGGCACGGTCTTCCTCGGGGCGCTCGCCGCGTACTCCTTCTCGCGGATGCGATTCGCCGGACGCCGCTTCGGTCTGCTCAGCCTGCTGCTGGTGCAGATGTTCCCGCAGCTGCTGGCGTTCGTGGCGATCTTCCTGCTCATGACGACCATCGCCGACGTCTTCCCGGCGATCGGATTGAACACCCAGATCGGTCTGATCATGGTCTACCTGGGCGGGGCGCTGGGGGTGAACACGTACCTGATGTACGGCTTCTTCAACACCGTGCCCGCTTCGATCGACGAAGCGGCCAAGATCGACGGGGCCGGGCACGCGCGCATCTTCTTCACGATCATCCTGCGCCTGGTCGCGCCGATCCTCGCCGTCGTCGGACTGCTGTCGTTCATCGCGACCATGAACGACTTCGTCCTGGCATCCGTGATCCTCGTCGACCCGGCCAAGCAGACGCTCGCCGTCGGGCTGTACCAATTCGTGTCGCAGGAGACGGCGACCAACTGGTCGGTGTTCGCCGCCGGCGCCGTGCTGGCCGCGGTGCTGCCGATGGCGTTGTTCCTGGCTCTGCAGCGCTACATCGTGGGCGGTCTGACCGCGGGAAGCGTCAAGTGAGAGGGTGAGGTCCGGCCCGCTCGCCCGCGCGCGCTCGTAGACTCGGGTCCCATGCGAGCACTCACTGAGGACGAGGTCCGTGAGGCCTTCGTCAACGCCGCTCCCGAAGAGCTGCGCGTCGTCGCCCTGCCGCACGACTTCGTCCTGACGGATTGGGACCACCTGGACTTCTTCGCGTGGCGCGATCCGCGCACACGCGGGCGCGGCTACATCGTCACCGAGCACGAGGGCGAGCCCACGGGCATCGTCCTGCGCGCCGCCGAGGGGCAGTCGCGCGCACGGTCGGCGATGTGCAACCTCTGCCACACGATGCAGCCGGGCGATCAGGTGTCGCTGTTCACCGCACGCAAGGCGGGCGAGGCCGGTGAGCACGGCGACACCGTCGGCACGTACATCTGCGCCGACATGTCCTGCCACGAGACCGTGCGCCTGGCGGCGCCGCTCGCGCCGAGCGAGATCCGGGCGAGCGTCGACCGCAAGATCGACGGCACCCGGCGACGCACCGAGGAGTTCGTCGCCCGCGTGCTCGACGCCGCCGAGGTGACCCGGTGAGCGGACGCATCGTCGTGATCGGCGACGCCCTGATCGACGAGATCCGCGACGACGCCGGTGTGCGCGAATTCGTCGGCGGTGCCGGGCTCAACGTGGCGGTCGGCCTCTCGCGGCTGGGGGTGCCGGCATCCCTCATCGCGATGGTGGGCGACGACGCCGCGGGGGATCAGATCCGCGCCTACCTCGCCGAGTGCGACGTCGAGCTGCTCGCGAGCCCCGCCGAACACGGCTCCTCGCGGGCCGTGAGCACCCGCTCGGCCGAGGGGGAGCCGCAGTACGTCTTCAACGACGCCGCGCAGAACCGGCGCGTGGCCTACGGTGCGTCGGAGCGTGCGGCGATCGCGGATGCCCCGATGGTCGTGGTCAGCTGCTTCCCCTTCGACGACCGCGCGCAGACGGATGCGCTCGTGGATGCCGTGGCCTCGGCCGGAACACCCCTCGCCATCGACCCGAACCCGCGCAGCGGCATGCTGCACGACCGCGACGAGTTCGTCCGTGGCTTCGAACGCGCGGCATCCGGGGCGCTGCTGGTGAAGGTCGGCGAGGACGATGCGCAGCTGCTCTACGGCACCTCGCTCGACGACCTGCGCGACCGGCTCACGGGCCTGGGTGTGGATGCGGTGCTGGCGACCTACGGCGCGGGCGGTGCCGCGATCGTCGCGGGCGATGTGACGGTGTCGCGCGGCATCTCGAACCTTCCGGGACCCATCGTCGACACGATGGGCGGGGGTGACGCCGTGCTCGCGACGACCGCCGCGCTCGTGCGCGAGCGGCTGCCCGGGGCGGCGGAGGATTGGGATGCCGTGCTCTCGCGCGCCATGGACGTCGCCGCGGCGACGTGCCGGAGCGAGGGGGCGCTGCTGCGCACGCCCGAGTGAGGCCGCCGGTGGTTTCGAGCACCCCTCCGGGGATAGTAGAGTGGTTTCTCGCGCCTCTGGTCGACTGAAAAAGCCGGGCGGGTGCGCATCTGGCGAGTTACCCAAGCGGCCAAAGGGATCTGACTGTAAATCAGACTGCATTGCATTCGGGGGTTCGAATCCCTCACTCGCCACCACACACGAAAAGGGCACCCGAATCGGGTGCCCTTTTCTCGTCGATCGACGCGACCGCTCAGCAGGCCGCGAGCAGAGCCTTCGACTTCGTCTCGAGGAATGCGACGAGGGCGCCCAACACATTGACCTCGTTGCCGAGGTTGACGAGCGCGACCGCCGAGAGCTCGATGGTGGCGTCTCGCGCCTCCATCGTGGCCTTCCAACTGCCGTCGCCACCCGCGATGGGCTGCAGATACGTGATCGTCTTGGCCTCGGTCAGGTCGACGACGATCAGACCCGCGTCGGGGTCGGACTCGTCGTCCTGTTCCAGGACGCGGATGTCGCTGCCGGTGAGGTAGCCGAGCGCGCGGAACTCCGCGAGCCACGACTCGAGCAGAGACATGTCGAGCAGCTTGCGTACCGGCACGGGTCACTCCGATCCATTCACGTGAATGTCACGTGTCCCCGACAGTATGCAGCATGCGCGAAGGGGGTGGACCGGCGCGGGCCGGCGTGATATCAAGCGGCGCGGACCGGACGACCGGCGGCTCGCGAGGTGCGCATCGGCGTGTGGCTCGACTCTTCAGCGGCCTCCCACGTGCGCGCGTCGACGACGAGGCCCGATGCGGCGTTGGCCTGGTCGGCCAGGGTGCGCAGATAGTCGCCCACGAGCTGCTCGGGCTCGGGGGAGTCGAACACGAATCGCAGCGGGATCGACGGCTGCAGCCAGATCGTCGAGCGGCCCGTTTCGCCCTCGACACCCGTCCAGGTGAGCGTGAACGATTCGCCCCGTCGAAGCTTCGTCGACGCGATCACCTTGATATAACCCATCAGGCGATTGGGAAGTGAGATGGGGGCCGTGTCGGAACCGTAGAACAGCGTTGCCATGATGATCTCCTTCGTCGAGTAGCGGGGCGCGGTCGATTTGTAATCTATCACGTATTTCACAAACTTAATTATTTTGGTGAAATATTCAGGTTTCTGACTATGGTGAGAACAGCGATCGGCCGGATCGTGTCGAGGAGGTGGATGCCGTTGTCGCTTCCTTCTGTCCTGTTGTCCGCGCTCGATGGCTACGTCGAACTGCGCGAGGTCTCTCTGGCGCAGGCGCGACGCGACCTCGGCGTCAGTGAACTCGAGGCGGCCGCCCTGGCGTGCATCGACGAGGAGCCCGGCATCCGTCCCTCCGACCTGCGCACGCACCTGGGGGTGACCGCCGCGGGCGTGACGACCCTGGTCGACCGGCTGATCGGGCGCGGACTGCTACGGCGCGAACTGGATGCCGAAGACCGCCGGGTCAATCACATCCACCTCGAGGTCGACCTCGATGCGGAGCCGTGGATCGCTCTGCGTCGTTTTCCGCGCGACGTGGACGCGGCGATCCGCGACGAGCCCGCGGATGTCGTCGCCGCGGCCGCCGCCCTGTTGGGGCGCGTCACCGAGCGGGTGCGCTCGCGCGGGTGACCCGCCCGTCCGCGAGGGCGATCAGCTGGTCGGCCTGAGCGATGAGTCCGTCGTCGTGGCTGACGCACACGACGGTGGCCCCGCGGTCGATCTCGGCCGCGATCGCACGCCGGTTCAGGTCGGCGCTGGCCGCATCGAGCCCGGTCGTTGGCTCGTCGAGCAGCAGGACGTCGGCGCGCCGCGCCAATCCCTGCGCGAGGAGTGCGCGCTGACGCTGCCCACCCGACAGGGTGCCGAACGGTCTGTACGCGAGCGCGGCGATGTCGAGCTGCTGCATGGCCGCGTCGATGTCGTCGCGGAGCGCCGGGGTCAGGCGGCGGACGGTGCCGACGCGCCCCCAGGCGCCGACGGACACGATCTCGCGCACGGTGATGGGCAGATGCTCGGACACGGCCGCGCGCTGCGGGACGAAGGCGCGGGAGAGCGCCCCCGTGTCCACGCGTCCGGCCGAGGGGGTGCGGGCGCCGGCGAGTACCTCGAGCAGCGTCGACTTGCCCGCTCCGTTCGGGCCGACGATCACGGTGAGTCGTCCCGCGGGGACGTCGAGGTCGACGCCGGAGAGAGCCTCGACGTCGTCGTACGCGACGCTGAGGCCGGTCGTCGTCAGGGCGGGGTGGGAGGTCATGGCCTCCATCATACGAGTTTGAGAATCGTTATCACTTAACGCTACGGTCGGTCCTCGTGTCCTGGCTCTTCGACCCCTTCTCGCTCGAGTTCGTCCAGCGCGCCCTGCTCGGCGGCGTGCTGGTGTCGGTACTGTGCGCCGTCGCGGGGACGTGGGTGATCGTGCGGGGCATGGCGTTCCTCGGCGAGGCGCTCGCCCACGGCATGCTGCCCGGCGTCGCCCTGGCCACGGTGCTCGGCGCGCCCGTCCTGCTCGGCGCGGCCGCGAGCGCGATCGCGATGAGCCTGGGCATCGGCGCCCTGCAGCGCCGCTCGAAGCTCTCGTACGACACCAGCATCGGTCTGCTGTTCGTGGGGATGCTCGCGCTCGGGGTGATCGTCATCTCGCACGCCGGGAGCTTCGCCACGGATGCCACGGCGATCCTGTTCGGCGACATCCTCGCCATCGCGCCCGGTGATCTCGTCGTGCTCGCCCTGGCCGTCGTCATCGGCGTCGGAGCCGCGGTTCTCGCCCACCGCCCGCTCGTCGCCCTCGCGATCGACGAGCGCGTGGCCCGGGTGCTGGGCCTCGCCCCGCGCGTCGCGCAGGCCGTGCTCGTCGGACTCGTCACCCTCGCCGTCGTCGCCTCGTACCAGGCGGTCGGCTCCCTGCTGGTGGTCGGCCTGCTCGTCGCCCCGGCCGTCGCCGCGCGGCAGTGGACCGCTCGGATCGCCTCGACCATGGCGCTCGCCGCCGTCATCGGCGCGGTCGCGGTCGCGGCCGGACTCCTCGTCTCGTGGCACGCCGCCACGGCCGCGGGGGCGACCATCGCCGCCGCCGCGATCGCCGCCGCGGGGGTGTCGTGGGGGCTTCGCGCCGCCGTCACCTCTGCGCGCCGGCGCACGGCATCCCCTCTTCCCCTGCCCGCCTGACCCGGGAGTTCCCATGCCCCACCTCGTGACCCGACGACTCGCCCCTCTCGGCGGCCTGATCGTCCTCGCCCTCGCCGGCTGCGCCGCCCCCGCGGCACCGCCCGCCGCTCCGCCCGCTGCCGCGACCGCCGACACCCACGGCGAGATCGCCGGTGCCGCCGAACTCGCCGAGCCCGCGCTGGGCCTGACCTCGATCGCCGCCGACGGCCGGGTGTCGCACCTCGACCTGCTCGACGAGACGACGACGGACCTCGGCGCCGTCCCCCCGCCCGTGGCCATGCACTCCGACGGTCGCTATCTCTTCGCGGCCGACGATGCGGGCGTCTCGATCGTCGACAGCGGCGTATGGACGTGGGATCACGTCGACCACTTCCACTACTACCGCGCCGAGGCCCGCGTGCTCGGTCAGGTCGAGGGTGGGGGCGTCGCCACCGTCGCGACCTCGAACTCGTCCACGACCGGCGGCGCGGGGCTGTTCTTCCCCGACTCCGGAGAGGCGGTGCTGCTGGACACCGAGAAGCTGTCGCAGGGGGAGATCGTCGAGAGGTTCCGCCTCGGGCGCCCGGCCGGGCCGGGCCTGGTCGTTCCCGCGGGGTCGTTCGCCGCGGTCGCCGCCGGGGGAGAGGTCACCCTCCACACCGCCGACGGCGAGCTCGTCGGTGCGACCACCGCGTGCCAAGACCCCGTCGGCACGATCACGACCCGCGTCGGAGCGGTGATCGGATGCCGCGACGGCGCCCTGCTCGTCACGGTCGACGCCGACACCCCCGTCGTCGAACGCATCCCCTACCCCTCGGACACGGCGGCCCCGCGCGCGACGGCCTTCGCCAACCGCGAGGGGCGACCGACCGTCGCCGCGGTCGCCGGCGACGCCGGGGTGTGGATGCTCGACACGCGTGAGCGCGCGTGGACGCTCGTGCCGACGCCCGAACCCGTCGTGCAGGCCACCGCCGTCGACGACAAGGAGCAGAACGTGCTCGCGCTCACGGCCGACGGTCGGGTGCTCGTGCTGGACGGGCGCACCGGGACCCTGCGCGCCTCGACCGCCCCGCTCGTCGGCGAGAGCCTCGCCGCCGCGCTTCCCGTCTCGCTCATCGCCGACCAGCAGCGCGCATACCTGAACGGACCCGCCGAGCAACGCCTGTGGGAGCTCGACTTCGCCGACGAAGCACGCGTGGCGCGGGAGTTCACCCCGGCCGCCGCGCCCTTCTTCGTCGCCGAGACGGGACGCTGACGTGCGCCGCCTGCTCGCCACAGCCGTCGCCGCGGCCCTGCTGACCCTCACCGGATGCGCCGGGGACGCGGCATCCGATCGCCCCCTCATCGCGGTGTCGACCAACATCCTCGGCGACGTCGTGTCGCACCTGGTCCCGGACGACGTCGAGGTGCTGACGCTCATGCGTCCCGGGGCCGACCCCCACTCGTTCGAGATCTCGGCCGCCGAGGCGGCGCGCGTCCGCTCGGCCGACCTGCTCGTCGCCAACGGGCTGGGTCTCGAAGAGGGACTGCAGCAGCATCTCGATGCCGCCGCGGCGGACGGGGTCGCGACCTTCATCGCGGGTGACGCCGTCGAGGTTCTGCCCTACGCGTCGGCCGACGCGGGCGGTGCCGACGACCCGCACTTCTGGACCGATCCCGCGCAGATGATCCGCGTCGTCGACGCCCTCGAGCCCATGATCCAGGGCCTCGACGGGGTGGATGCCGCCGCCGTGGCCTCTCGGGCGGCCCAGTACCGCGCCCACCTGCAGGACCTGGATGCCGACATGACCGCCGCCTTCGCGGCGATCCCCGCCGAGCGACGGGCCCTGGTCACCAACCACCACGTGTTCGGCTACCTGGCCGAGCGCTTCGGGTTCCGCCTCGTCGGTGCCGTCATCCCCGGCGGGACGACGCTCGCCGCCCCCAGCGCGAGCGACCTCGCCGACCTCGTGTCGGCGATCGACGAGGCGGGGGTGCCGACGATCTTCGCCGAGAGCTCGTCTCCGGACCGCCTCGTGCGCGCTCTCGCCGACGAGGCCGATCGCGACGTCGCGGTGACCGAGCTGTTCACCGAGTCGCTGACCGACGTGACCGGCGGCGCCCCCGACTACCTGACCATGATGCGCGTCAACACGGAGCGCATCGCCACCGGGCTCTCGCCCTGACGAAGCCCCACCCGAAGAAAGAGGAACACCATGAGAACCTCCCCCCTGCGCCGCGCGGGTCTGCTCGCGCTCGCGGTCGGAGCCACCGTCGGACTGTCGGCGTGCGCCGGAGCGACCGCTCCGGGTGCCGCGCCCACGGCATCCGCTCCCGCCGAGACCGCCACCCGCGTCGCCCTGTCGTACCCCGGCGGGATCGTCGTGCTCGACGGAGACACCCTCGAGACCGTGGGCGAGGTGTCGAGCGAGGAGTTCACCCGCCTGAACGCCGCCGGTGACGGTCGCCACGTCATGGTCACCACGAGTGCGGGCTTCCAGGTGCTCGACGCCGGCACGGCCGACACCGACCCCGTGCTGACCGACCTGGTCTTCCCCGCCGCCAAGCCCGGCCACGTCGTGACGCACGGCGGAACCACGGTGCTGTACGCCGACGGGACGAGCGACTCGACCATCTTCGACACGGATGCGCTGCTGGCATCCACCGACGCTCTCCCCGAGACGCGGACGATCCCGGGCGTCGAGGCGCACCACGGCGTGTCGATCGTGCTCGAGGACGGCACCTTCGTCACCACGGTGGGCAACGCCGACGGCCGCAACGGCGTCGTCGCGAAGGACGCCTCGGGGGCGACGATCGCCGAGACCGCGGACTGCCCCGGCGTGCACGGCGAGGGGACGGCCCAGGACGAGGCCGTCGTGCTCGGGTGCGAGAACGGCGCGGTCGTCTACGCCGACGGCGCCTTCACCAAGCTGACCGCGCCCGACCAGCCCTACGGCCGCATGGGCAACGCCTACGTCAGTGACACCAGCCCGCTCGTGGTCGGCGACTACAAGGACGACCGGGATGCCGAGGGCTACCTGCTGCACCGCGTCGCCCTTATCGACACCGCCGCCAAGACCCAGCGCGTCGTCGACATGCCGGCGGGGGCGGAGTACACCTTCCGCGACATCGCCCGCGGTCCCGGCGACCTCGCGTACGTGCTCGCCTCGGACGGGGCGATCCACGTGCTCGACCCGGCCACGGGGGAGTTCACCGACGCGTTCCCCGTGATCGACGCGTGGGACGGCCCGGTCGAGTGGCAGGACGCCCACCCCGCGATCAAGGTGTCGGGCGACATCGCCTATGTCACGGAGCCGGCGAAGAACATGGTGCACGCCGTCGACCTGACGACGGGCGAGGTCGTGGCCGGCGTCACCCTCGAGCACACGCCGAACGAGATCGCGCTGACGAAGTAACGCGCCGCGGGGGCGCGCCTCGGCGGGAGACCGCGCGGGGCGCGCCTCCGCTCTGACGATCGCGAGGCGGGGCGGGTCTCCGCCGGCGATCGCGCCGGGGGAGCGCCTCCGAGAACCGTGCGTGGTCCGCAGGCTCGGGCCCCTACCGACCGCCCCTGTCGTACGCCACCTGCAGGGCACCGCGCATCGCGCGGACGCCGGGGCGGTCGGCCGTTCCGCGGCGCACCGCCGTGAACACCTCGCGTCGAGGTTCGCCCGGCGGGTCGACCAGCCGCACGGGCGGCGTCTCGTCCGCGAACACCAGATCGGGGATCATGCCCACGGCATGACCCGATGCCACGAGCCGGGCGTGCGCCGTCAGGTCGGCCATCTCGAACCGCACGTCGGGTTCGAACCCGGCCGCCCGGCACTGCTGCGTCGCCCACTGGCGCGCGGCCGTGCCGACGGGCTCCATCACCCACGCGCGGTCGCGGAGGTCGTCGAGCCGGCGCGCCGGGTCGTCGCGCGCGACGGCGAGGCGGATGGCATCCCTCCCCAGAAGGCCGCGCTCGAGGCCCTCACGGTGCTCGCGCGTGTGGCCGGGGTACTGCTCGGCCACCGCGAGGTCGAAGCCGCGCGCCGCCACCTCGAACAGGCCCTCCTCGGGGGCGAGCTCGGCGACCTCGACGCGCAACTGCGGCTCGCTGGCGGCGAGGGCGTCGAGCGCGCGGGGGAGCAGTCCGTGCGCCGCGGACTGCATGACGGCCAGGCGGACGGGAGCCAACGAGGGGCGCATGCGCTCGAGTTCGGCGCGGGCGGCCTCGTCGGCGGCGAGCATGCGCGCGGCGTGCGCGGCGAGGGCGGCGCCCTGCGCGGTCAGGCGCACGCGGCGCCCGTCGGGCTCGAGCAGGGCCACGCCGGCCTCTTTCTCGAGCAGGGCGAGCTGCTGAGAGATGGTCGACGGGCTGTACGACAGGGCGTCCGCGACGGCGGCGAGCGTACCCCGCACGCTTAGTTCGTGCAGCAGACGCAGGCGGCGCAGATCGAACACGGCATCCCTTCGGTTCTAACGAACAGTATGCATCGGTAATCATCGCTTTTCTCGAACGAACGCGAGCTTCATGCTGAGAGCATCCGAGGAAGGATCGCCATGTCGCTCACCGATGTCCCCGACACCACGTCCGGCACCACCCCCGCCGCACTCGTCGCCCCCCACGAGCTCGCCGACGAGGCGATCGCCCTCGTGCGCCGCTGGC
>NZ_CAJYPF010000050.1 GCF_913776565.1 uncultured Microbacterium sp.
TCACCACGTTGAACGTGAACCGGCCGCCGGAGATGTCGTCGATCGTCGCGGCCTGCTTCGCCGTGACGGCCGGCAGGTGGTAGCCGGGACGCATCGCCGCCATGATCTCGAGCCGCTCGGTCGTCGCCGCGATGGCGGCCGCGAGCGACCACGCCTCGAGCGACGGCGCGGCCGTCCCCTTGATGTCATTGAGGTTCAGCTCCGGCACGAGCGTGAGGTCGAAGCCGATGCGCTCGGCTCGCTGCGCGAGCCGCTTCACGTAGTCGAACGTGACCGGCATGTCCTCGTCCTCGACGTTGCGCAGCCAGCCGCCGAAGAGCGGGGTCCAGTATCCGAATCGCACGGGGTGGGTTCCTTGGTGGTGAGTGCCGGCCTGGAGGCGCGGGACGGGCCCGCACCGTGCCTCCCGGCCGTGGGTGGTGTGGTCTTCAGACCGTGGCGGTCTGGTACTGCGCGGCGAGCAGGCCGCCGGTGAAACGCGCGATCGCGCGCGGCCCGGAGACCGGCGCGACGGCCTCGACTGCGGGGTTGTAGTTCGTGTTCGTGTTGATGTCGTAGACGACGTGGCGGCCGTCGGTGGTCTCCATGAACTCGACGCCCGCGATCGGGATGCGCTGCTCGGCGAGGAACGTCCGGAGCTGCTGCACGAGCGGGTGGGACGCGGTGACGTCCGCACGGACGCTGAACGCGGCGGGCGCGTCCGCCGGGGCCTCGGCGCCGGGTACGTCGCAGACGGCTCCCGCGATGGCCTGCGGCACCTCGCACGCGTCGGCAGGGCAGAGCTCGAAGCTGCCGGCGCTCGTGTCGACGCGCACCGCGTAGACGAACTCGCCGCCGACGAACTCGACGCGGGTGATGAACGGCTCGCGCGCGGTGAGGTACTCCTGCAGGAGCGTGATGCCGTCGACGGGCGCCTCGAACTCCGGGCCGTCGACGTACGCGTCGAACTCGGCGAGTGAGTCGAAACGCCGGACGCCGAGGCCCTTGCCGCCCTGGTTGTGCTTCGTGATGAACGGGATGTCGCGCCCGTCCGTGAATGCCCGTGCGGCGTCCTTGAGCCCTGCCTGGCCGAACACCGCCGTGGTGCGTGGGACGTCGAACCCGGCGTCCCGGAGCAGCCCGTGCTGGGCGACCTTCGACACCTCGAGTTCGAGGACGTGGCTGCCGTTCACGACCGTCCGGCCGGCGCGCTCGAGCCAGCCCAGGAGCGCACGGGTGTACTCCTTGCTGTGCTCGTGGCCGCGGG
Organism: uncultured Microbacterium sp.; assembly: GCF_913776565.1. Lineage (GTDB taxonomy): Bacteria > Actinomycetota > Actinomycetes > Actinomycetales > Microbacteriaceae > Microbacterium. Next base: position 1,247 of record NZ_CAJYPF010000050.1, read on the forward strand.
TGTGACTGCTCGCCGACATGCGGCTCCAGTAGACGCCGGGTGCGGGCTCCGACGCCAGGTCGATCTGTCCGTCGGTGAGGAGGATCTCCTCGACCGGGACGCCCTCTGCCTCGAAGGCGGCGGCGAGCGGCGGGAACCACTCGGGGTTCTCGTGGATGACGTACACGCGCGGAGAGCTCACGCGCCCACCCTAGGCACGGGTCCCGCACGAGTGCCAGGTGCGTGACGCCCGGTGTCGCCGGTACTCCCGCCCAGACCGAACTTGCATCTTCCGTGTGCCTGCGGCAGCAATCCACATGTCACAGCGGTCGTGACTCGGTCGGCGAAGACGCCGGAGCGAGGGGAGTCATCATCTTGAAGCACGTCACGAAGGCCGCGATCGGGTCGCGGGCACTGACGACACGGCGCCGCGTGCCGCACGCCGCAGCTGCGTTCGCACGACCAACGTCGAACGGCGCTGCACGGTACCCCTGTGCCGATGGACCCCGGCTGGGCGGACGCGATCCGCAACGCGCGCGGGTCGGCTCGCCGCTCAGCCGGCCGCGGGTCCCGCTCCGCCGTCGCGCTGCTCGCGGCGACGAACGAGCCGGTCGATCCCGAGCTGCGCGAGTCGCAGCGCCAGCACTCCCCCGACCCCGACGAGCGCCGAGTCGAGCGGACGGTCGAGCATCCGCATCACCACGTAGACCGCCAGGAGCGCGATCGCCTCGCTCAGCCGCGTGAGTGGCCCCCTGCTCGGGGCCTCGATCTCCGTCTCGCCATCGTCGGCGCTCTCGTCGGTGCTCAGCTGTGCGAATGCGACACCCCAGGCCACGAGCAGGACGCCGAGCGGGATCGCGACCCATGCGGCGTCGCTCGTCGGGTCGTGCACGACCGCGACGAACGCGAACGCGGCGACCACGACGCCGCCCACCACGAACATGGCGGTGATGGCACGGGCGAGCTTCGAGGATCGTTGCGGCACCCTGTGAGCGTAGTGCGGTCAGGCGTCGGAGGTCGTCGGGCATCCTGCCGACGGCCACGTTGACCCGTTCAGAACTGAACCCCGCGGAAGTGATCGCACCGTCGAATCGCTGAGGTGGTCGGCGTCCGGCGGTCGCGATCGCGTCCTTCGTCAGTCAGCTTCGAAGCGCTCGCGCTGCATCGACCGCGTCGTCGCTCACGCACAACGAGAATTCGTCGATGAATGCGAAGGCGGCGCGGGTGGTCACGATCGCCGGCACGTCGGAAGCCCACGCGGTGACGACCTGTACCGCCACGGAGGCTGGTACGCCGAGCTCGGAGACCAGGTCCGTTGCACCAGGTAGGACTCCGTCGAGCGGCACCATGTGCACGTTCGACGATCGCAACTGCCCCAGCCAAGCGTCCACGAGCTCTGGCCTCCCCAGCCCACACGAGACGGCGAGCAGCTCGACTTCGAACAGCGACGAAACGATCATCGCTGTCTGCTGGAGATCCAGGTGAGCCAGGAACGCGGCGGCGTTCTCGTGCCCTGGTTCCGACGCGACGAGCGCGCGGAAGATGAAGGGCGGGTCGAGCAGCACCAGGTCGAGTGATCCAACGCATTCGTCGAAGGCGAGGACGCGGTCCCACCCGAACTCGACTGGCTCGCCGGACGCGGCGCTCATGTGTCGTACCGGGAGCCGAGGTACTCGCTGATGGGTTTGTCGAGCCACACGCTGTTCAGCACGCGGTGCAACTGCTTCTGTCGCTCCTCCGCAGTGCCTTGCAGCGGCGGTCGTCGCGCGAACAAGGCGGCCATCTCTTCTGGGGTGTACCTCCGGACGCGGCTCCGGATTTCGGCGACGCGCGCCGCCTGCATGACGCGGTCGTGGTTCGGTGCGAGCATCATTCCTCCTCGGTGTGCGAGGAAGAACTTAAGACACGACTGACCGGCCACCAAACATGTTGGATTCCGGCCGGGCGCGGGTCAGTTGGCGGCGAGCTCCGTCCGCCCGAGCCGCACGAAGTCGTCGACCCCGATGACCTCGCCACGCGCCGTGGGGTCGATCCCCGCGGCGGTCAGCACCTCGGCTGCCCGAGCGCTCCCCCCGAGCACACCGGACAGGCTCTGCCGGAGCATCTTGCGCCGCTGCTGGAACGCGGCGTCCAC
>NZ_CAJYPF010000051.1 GCF_913776565.1 uncultured Microbacterium sp.
ACGGCTTGAACAGCTCGAGCGCCATCTGCTTCGGCAGACCGCACTGGTGGAGCTTGAGCTGCGGGCCGACGATGATGACCGAACGGCCCGAGTAGTCGACGCGCTTGCCGAGCAGGTTCTGGCGGAAACGACCCTGCTTGCCCTTGAGCATGTCGCTCAGGGACTTCAGGGCGCGGTTGCCGGTACCGGTGACGGGGCGACCACGGCGGCCGTTGTCGAACAGCGCGTCGACGGCCTCCTGCAGCATGCGCTTCTCGTTGTTGACGATGATCTCGGGGGCACCGAGGTCGATCAGGCGACGGAGGCGGTTGTTGCGGTTGATCACACGACGGTAGAGGTCGTTGAGGTCGGAGGTCGCGAAGCGGCCACCATCGAGCTGGACCATCGGGCGCAGCTCCGGCGGGATCACCGGCACGACGTCGAGCACCATCGAGGCCGGCGACATGCCGGTCTGCAGGAACGAGTTGACGACCTTCAGACGCTTGATCGCGCGGATCTTGCGCTGGCCCTTGCCCTCCGAGATCTGCAGGTGGAGGCTGTCGGCCTCGGCCTGCAGATCGAAGGTCTCGAGGCGACGCTTGATCGACTCCGCACCCATGTGGGCCTCGAAGTACTGGCCGAAGCGGTCCTGGAGCTCGTGGAAGACGTCGTCCTCGGGCTTGAGGGCGCCGACCTCGAGCGTGCGGAAGTCCTCCCACACGCGCTCGAGCTTGGCGATCTGCTCGTCGGCGTTCTTGCGAGCCGCCGTCATGTCCTTCTCGGCGGCGTCCTTGACCTTCTTCTTCTGGTCGGCCTTGGCGCCCTCCGCCTCGAGGGCGGCGAGCTCCTCCTCGAGCTTGGCCAGGCGCGCGGCGATGCGGGCATCGCGGCGGTCGCCGAGCGTCTTCAGCTCGAGACGGATGTTGTTCTCCTGCGTGGCCAGGTCGCGGTGACGAGCATCCTCGTCGACCGAGATGACCATGTAGGCGGCGAAGTAGATGACCTTCTCGAGGTCCTTCGGCGCCATGTCGAACAGGTAGCCCAGGCGCGAGGGCACGCCCTTGAAGTACCAGATGTGCGTGACGGGCGCGGCGAGCTCGATGTGGCCCATGCGCTCGCGGCGGACCGAGGACTTGGTGACCTCGACGCCGCAGCGCTCGCAGACGATGCCCTTGAAGCGGACGCGCTTGTACTTGCCGCAGGCGCACTCCCAGTCGCGGGAGGGTCCGAAGATCTGCTCGCCGAAGAGACCGTCCTTCTCGGGCTTCAGCGTGCGGTAGTTGATCGTCTCGGGCTTCTTGACCTCACCGAAGGACCAACGACGGATGTCGTCGGCGGTGGCCAGACCGATACGGATCTGATCGAAAGTGGTTGATTCGAGCACTGGTTCTCCTGTGTCGGAATTCTCTGAAATCTGAGCTGGGTCGCTGAGCTGGAAGCTCAGATCTCGTCGATCGACGAGGACTCGAAGCGGCTGGAGATGTTGATGCCGAGCTCCTCCGCGGCGCGGAAGGCGTCGTCATCCGTGTCGCGCAGGTTGACCGCGGTGCCGTCGGCCGAGAGGACCTCGACGTTCAGGCAGAGCGACTGCATCTCCTTCATGAGCACCTTGAAGGACTCGGGGATGCCGGGCTCCTGGATGTTCTCGCCCTTGACGATCGCCTCGTACACCTTGACGCGGCCGAGGATGTCGTCGGACTTGATCGTGAGGAGCTCCTGCAGCGCGTACGCGGCACCGTAGGCCTCGAGCGCCCAGACCTCCATCTCACCGAAGCGCTGGCCACCGAACTGGGCCTTACCGCCGAGCGGCTGCTGGGTGATCATCGAGTAGGGGCCCGTCGAACGCGCGTGGATCTTGTCGTCGACCAGGTGGTGCAGCTTCAGGATGTACATGTAGCCGACCGAGATGGGCGCCGGGAACGGCTCGCCGGAGCGACCGTCGAACAGCAGCGTCTTGCCCGAGGAGTCGACCATGCGGTCGCCGTCGCGGTTCGGGATCGTCGAGTCGAGCAGACCCGCGATCTCAGCCTCGAAGGCACCGTCGAACACCGGGGTCGCCACCTTGGTGCCGGGGGCGGCCTCGCGGGCCGACTCGGGCAGCTGAGCGGCCCACTCCGGGTTGCCCTCGACCTTCCAGCCCTGCTGGGCGATCCAGCCGAGGTGGAGCTCCAGGACCTGTCCGAAGTTCATTCGACCGGGGATACCGAGCGGGTTGAGGATGATGTCGACCGGCGTGCCGTCGGGCAGGAAGGGCATGTCCTCGATCGGGAGGATCTTGGCGATGACACCCTTGTTGCCGTGGCGGCCGGCGAGCTTGTCGCCCTCGGTGATCTTGCGCTTCTGGGCGATGTAGACCACGACGCGGCGGTTGACGCCCGAGCCGAGTTCATCGTCGCCGTCCTCGGCGTTGAACTCCTTGACGGCGATGATCGTGCCCTGCTCACCGTGGGGCACCTTCAGCGAGGTGTCACGGACTTCGCGGCTCTTCTCGTTGAAGATCGCGCGGAGCAGACGCTCTTCGGCCGACAGCTCGGTCTCGCCCTTGGGCGTGACCTTGCCGACGAGGATGTCACCGGGACGCACCTCGGCACCGATGCGGATGATGCCGCGGTCGTCGAGGTCCTTCAGCAGGTCGGGGCTGACGTTGGGGAGGTCACGGGTGATCTCCTCTTTACCGAGCTTGGTGTCGCGCGCGTCGACCTCGTACTCCTCGATGTGGATCGACGACAGCGTGTCGTCCTTCACGAGGTCCTGGCTGAGGATGATCGCGTCCTCGAAGTTGTGACCCTCCCACGTCATGAACGCGACGAGGAGGTTCTTTCCGAGGGCGAGCTCGCCGTTCTCGGTCGCGGGACCATCGGCGATGACCTCGCCGGCCTCGATGCGCTCACCGGCCGAGACGACCACGCGCTGGTTGTAGGACGTGCCCTGGTTGGAGCGGTCGAACTTGCGCAGGAAGTAGTCCTGCGTGCCGCCCTCGTCGAGCTGGATGGTCACGACGTCGGCCGAGACCTCGAGCACCACACCGGCCTTGTCGGCGGTGACGACGTCACCGGCGTCGATGGCCGCGAAGCCCTCCATACCGGTACCCACGACGGGCGACTCGCTGCGCACGAGCGGCACGGCCTGACGCTGCATGTTCGCACCCATGAGGGCGCGGTTGGCGTCGTCGTGCTCGAGGAACGGGATGAGCGAGGTCGCCACCGACACCATCTGGCGCGGCGAGACGTCCATGTAGCCGATCTCGTCGACGGGGAACAGGTCGACCTCGCCACCCTGACCGCGGCGGGCCAGGATGCGGTCCTCCACGAAGTGACCGTCGGCCTGCAGGGCGACACCGGCCTGAGCGACGATGTGGTCGCTCTCCTCGCTGGCGGTGAGGTAATCGATCGTGTCGGTCACGCGACCGTCGACGACGCGACGGTACGGCGTCTCGATGAAGCCGAACGCGTTGATGCGCGCGAACGAGGCGAGCGAGCCGATCAGACCGATGTTCGGGCCTTCGGGCGTCTCGATGGGGCACATGCGGCCGTAGTGCGAGGGGTGGACGTCACGGACCTCGACGCCGGCGCGCTCGCGCGACAGACCGCCGGGACCCAGGGCCGACAGGCGGCGCTTGTGGGTCAGACCCGCGAGCGGGTTGTTCTGGTCCATGAACTGCGACAGCTGCGAGGTTCCGAAGAACTCCTTGATCGCGGCGACGACGGGGCGCACGTTGATCAGGGTCTGCGGCGTGATCGCCTCGATGTCCTGCGTGGTCATGCGCTCGCGCACGACGCGCTCCATGCGCGACAGACCGGTGCGGACCTGGTTCTGGATCAGCTCGCCGACCGCGCGGATGCGACGGTTGCCGAAGTTGTCGATGTCGTCGGTGTCGAGACGGATCTCGGCGGCCGAGCCGTTGCGGGTGCCGTCGAAGGTGACGTCGCCGCGATGCAGGCGGACGAGGTACTTGATGGTCGCGACGATGTCGTCGACGGTCAGCACCGAGTCGCTGAGCGGCTTGTCGAGGCCGAGCTTCTGGTTGATCTTGTAGCGACCCACCTTGGCCAGGTCGTAGCGCTTGGCGTTGAAGTAGAAGTTGTCCAGCAGCGCGCGGGCGGCCTCGGCGGCGACCTGCTCGCCCGGACGGAGCTTGCGGTAGATGTCGCGGAGCGCGTCTTCCTTCGTGAGGATCGTGTCCTTCGACAGCGTCTCTTCGATCGAGTCGAAGCCGCTGAACTCGGCGAGGATGTCCTCGCTGGTCAGACCGAGCGCCTTGAGGAAGACGGTGACCGACTGCTTGCGCTTGCGGTCGATGCGCACGCCGACCTGGTCGCGCTTGTCGATCTCGAACTCGAGCCAGGCACCGCGCGAGGGGATGACGCGCGCCGAGACGATGTCCTTGTCGGAGGTCTTGTCGGGCGTCTTGTCGAAGTAGACACCGGGCGAGCGCACGAGCTGCGACACCACGACACGCTCGGTGCCGTTGATGATGAACGTGCCCTTGTCGGTCTGGAGCGGGAAGTCGCCCATGAAGACCGTCTGGGTCTTGATCTCACCGGTCTGGTGGTTCATGAACTCGGCCTCGACGTAGAGCGGGGCCGCGTACGTCTTGCCGCGCTCCTTGCACTCCTCGATGGAGTACTTCTCGGGCTCGAGGTAGGGGTTGGTGAACGAGAGCTGCATGGTCTCGCTCAGGTCCTCGATCGGGGAGATCTCCTCGAAGATCTCCTCCAGACCGCTGATCTCGGGCACGTCGGTGCGACCGGCGGCCTGGGCCTCGGCGACGCGCGCCTTCCAGGCCTCGTTGCCGACGAGCCAGTCGAACGACTCGGTCTGCAGGGCCAGCAGATCGGGAACGGTCAGCTTGTCGGAGATCTTCGCGAACGAGAGGCGGGATGCTCCGCGTCCGCTCTTGGGGGTGGTGGTGGTGGATGCGTTGCTCGCAGCAGCCAAGGGAATAACCTCCAGAAGCCCGGGCGAGGGGCTCGTGATTCCTTGTCGTCAGGTGGAGTGCGTTCCTGCCCCGAAAACCTGCTCGTCGCACGCCGCGGTGAAGCGGGGACGGACAGGCTCAGCCGACCACCATATGAGGGCAGGGGGAATCGAGGAGCGCAAAGTCCAAGCATACGCGGGAGGACTCGCCGTGTCCAGTCCAATTCTTGACGCGTCTGCGGACCTGCGGTATAACCGCGTGCGCCCGTCCGGGATTCCCCGCATCCCCGCGTCAGCGGCCCCGGAACCGCACGGAATCGCCCGGCCGCAGCTGGCCCAGGGCGTCGAGGGCGGCATCCGGGACCACGCCGATGACCGGATAGCCGCCGGTCACCGGACCGTCGGCCAGCAGGACGACGGGGCGACCGTGCGGAGGCACCTGGATCGCGCCGGGGCGCATCCCCTCGCTCGGCAGCTCGCCGTGCCGGAGGCGTCCCAGCACCGGTCCGTCGAGACGGATGCCGACCCGATCGGCCTGAGACGACACCGTCCAACGGGCGCGGGTCAGCGTCGCCCACGCCAACGGTGCGAACCAGTCGGCGCGCGGTCCCTCGAGCACGGGGACATCGACGCTCGCGGGCGGGACCGTCCACGGGAACGCGTCGACCACGGGCACGGGACCGGCGGGCCGGCCGAGGCTCACCCGGTCGCCGGCGGCGAGGGGCGCGCGGCCGAGCCCCGCCAGCACATCGGATGCCGCGGACCCCAGCGCCCGCGGCGAGAGCACGCCCCCGCGCACGCCCAGGTACAGACGCACCCCGGCGCGTGCCGCGCCGACCTCGAGCTCGGCGCCCGCGGTCAGGCGCACCGGCGCGTAGGCGGGTGCGGGGACGCCGTCGACTCTCACCTCGGCGAGCGCGCCGGTGACGGCGACCCAGACGTCGCCCTCCGCCCGCACGCGCAGACCGCCGAACACGACCTCGAGGCCGGCGGCCGACTCGTCATTGCCCACGAGCCGGTTGGCGATCCGCAGGGCGCCGCGGTCGAGGGCTCCCGAGCGCGCCACCCCGAGCGCCGCGCGGTGCGGGCGGCCGAGGTCCTGGACCGTGGCCGCGGCCCCGGGGGCGAGGATCCGCAGTGCGGCCGGGGGGACGGCATCCTCCCGCCCTTCTCGAGCGACGCGGACCTCGCGCGGCGCAGAAGGAGGGGATGCCGCCGCCACGTGCGCCCGCTCCGGGACGAACCGCACGCGAGCGCGCGGCGGCAGAAGCGCGGGGCGGGCGGCATCCGGGTCGAAGAGACGGACGTCGGTCGTCGCGAGCAGCCGCCATCCGCCCGGGGTCTCGCGGGGGTAGGCGCCGGTGAACGCGCCCGCGACGCCGACGGCGCCCGCCGGCACCCGGGTGCGGGGAGAAGGAAGGCGCGGGACGTCGAAGGTCCAGTCGGGGCTGACCAGATATGCGAAGCCCGGAGCGAAGCCCGTGAAGGCCACGGCCCATTCGGCGCCCGCGTGCCGCGACACGAGCTGGTCGACCGTGACGCCGAGCAGCGCAGCGGTCTCGGCGAGGTCGGCTCCGTCGTAGCGCACGGGGAGCGCGACCAGCCGCCCGGGCGCCGCGGCGCGCGCGGTCGCGGTCCCCGCGGCGCGGATCCACGCGCTCACGGCGGAGGCGGTGACGCGCGAGGGATCGAACGCGACGAGAACCGTCCGTGCCGCGGGGACCAGCTCGTCGATCCCGGGCGGCGGATCGGCGGCGAGCGCCGCGTGCAGCGCGAGCACGGCGGCCAGGTCGGCAACCTCGGCGAGGACCGCCCGCTCCCCCATCGCCCGCACCGTCACCACGGCGCGCGGACCTCGGCCTTCGCGTCGTCGAGGGCCGCGCGAACCGCTCGCGCCATCGCGACCGCGGCCGGGCTGTCGCCGTGCAAGCAGAGCGACGCCGCTTCGACCGCGACCCGCGTGCCGTCGACCGCGACGACCTCGCCGTCGCGCACGAGGCGCAGGGCCCGCTCGGCGACCAGGCCGGGGTCCTCGAGCAGAGCCCCGGGATGACCGCGCGGGACGAGACCCCCGGCGACGGTATAGCCGCGATCGAGGAACGCCTCGTGCACGAAGGGAAGACCCGCGGATGCCGCGGCCGCAGCGATCGCCCCGGGAAGACCCAGCACCGGCAGCGGCCTGCCCAGCGCGGCCGAAAGGTCGGCCACGGCCGCGGCGACGGCCCGCGCCTGACCGGGATCGTCCACGACCGCGTGATAGAGCGCGCCGTGGGGTTTGACGTAGCGGACGTCGGCCCCGGCCGCGACGAGGGCGGACAGCTGCGCCGTCACGTCGGCGCGGAGTGCGGAGAGATCGGGGTCGCGGCGCACGCGACCGAACTGCGCCCGGTCGTCGTAGGACGGGTGCGCCCCCACGGCCACGCCGAAGCGCGCGGCCCGCGCGACCGCGTCTCGCATCGAGGTCTCGTCGCCCGCGTGACCTCCGCAGGCGATGCTCGCACTCGAGATCACGGCGAACATCGCCTCGTCGTCGGCGGTCGGCATCCCGTCGACGGTCTCGCCCAGATCGGCGTTCAGGTCCACGCGCATGCCGCCACGGTATCGCCGTCCCGCCCGCGCCCGCCGGGTGGACCGGCGCCGGCCGACGGGCGCCCGGCTAGCGTGGAGCCATGGCCCGCATGCGCATCGAACCCGACGACGCCCCCACGGCGCGCCTCTCGGACGGCACCCTCGCTCGCGTGTCGCCCTCGGGATTCGTCTCGGGCTCCGAACTCGTCGTCGACGGTACGCCCCAGTCGCACGTCGACCTCGACGATCCCACCCACCTGCACTTCGAGTACGTCGCGCGCATGGGCGCCGTGATCGATCGCCTGCGGATGCCGGCACAACCGCTGACGGCCGTGCACCTCGGTGCGGGGGCGCTCACCCTGCCCCGCTACGTCGAGGCGACGCGGCCGGGCTCGCGACAGCAGGTCGTCGAACTGGAACCGGCGCTGTGGGACCTCGTCCGCGAGAACCTCCCCCTGCCGCGCGGCGCCTCGATCCGGGTACGCATCGGCGACGCCCGCGCGGGCCTGGCGCGGCTTCCGGCCGGACTCATCGGCGCCGTCGACCTGCTCGTCAGCGACGTCTACTCGGGGGCGCAGACCCCCGCGCACCTGACCACGGTCGAGTTCTACCGCGAGGCCGCGGCCCTGCTCGCCGCGGACGGCGTGCTGCTGGTCAACGTCTCGGACGGGCCCGGCCTCGCCTTCGCGCGCCGCCAGGTCGCCACCGTGCGCGAGGTGCTGCCCGAGGTGATCGTCCTCGCCGAGGTGCAGGTGCTCAAGGGGCGGCGCTTCGGCAACCTGGTCGTCGCCGCCTCCGCGGCCCCGCTCCCCGTCGAGTGGCTGCCCCGCCTCATGGCGGCGGGCCCGCACCCCGCCAAGGTCGCGCAGGGCGCCGAGATCGACGAGTTCGTCCGCGGCTCCCGCCCCGCGGTCGACGGCGACGCGACCCCCTCGCCCAAGCCCTCAGCATCCATCTTCGACCGCTGACGCGTGCGCGATCGCGGCTCGACCGCGTGGCGAGTCGACCGTCGGGCCGCGCGCGGCGCACACTGGTAGTCCTGCTGGACCGAGAGGAGCGCCGGTGAGCTACATCCACGGGTACGACCCCGACACGTTGCGCGAGGTCACCGACTCTCGCGAGTGCGCGGAGCGTCTCGAAGAGATCGGCGAGCAGCGGAGTCTGCACGCTCTTCTCGAGCGGGTGTGGCTGCTGAAGGTGCTCGACCGCTTCGACGAGGCCCTGTCGATCTCGGAGCAGTCCGTCCGGGTGGCCCGCATGGCGGGAACCCGCCGCGATCTGCTGCGCGCGCGCATCCTGCACGCCACGATCATGCAGTGCCGGGGCGCCTACGCCGCCGCCGAGCAGGAGCTGACCATGTGCGCCGAGGAGGCCGAGGGACAGGGCTGGGCGAGCATCGCCGCCTTCGCCCTGCAGCACCGCGGCAAGGTGCACTACGACGAGGGCGACTACGAGTCCGCACGTCGCGACTTCAAGCAGGCGCTGTTCCTGCGTCAGAACGCCGGCGCCACCGACAAGCAGCTCGAGTCGACCCTGCTCGCCATCGACGCGGCGGACCGTCGTCGCACGCGCGAGGTCGTCGCGAGCTGAGTGTCGGACCCCCCGCCTAGGATCCCGGACATGTCCGAACTGCAGCGCGTGCGCACGTGGGCCGAGGCGCTGATCGCCCTGCACCTCGACGCGTCGTGGACGTTCGCCTTCGACAACGCCAAGCGGCGCGCGGGACTGTGCGACTACGGGCGCAAGCGCATCAGCGTGTCGCGCTACCTCGCCGCGCGGTACGACGACGACACCAACCATCAGACGCTGCTGCACGAGGTGGCGCACGCGCTCGCGGGCGTCGGCGCCGGCCACGGTCCGGCGTGGAAGCGCACGGCCCGCGATCTCGGCTACGTCGGCGGAACGACCCACGCCGGAGAGACGGCGAACGAGCTCGCTCCGTGGGTGGGCACGTGCCCCGCGGGCCACGTCGCGTACCGCCACCGCCGTGCGACGCGCCCCACCTCGTGCGCCCGATGCGCGCCCTCGTTCGATCCGCGGTTCGCGCTCTCGTGGGAGCATCGCGACATCAGCGCCGCGACGAGACTGGCGGCCGCGACGCCGCGGTGAGCGCGCGCGGTCCTCGCGCCGACGGGGCCTGTACCGGCGCGGCGTCAGGCCGCGCAGAAGACCTCGCCATCGAGGACCGGGACCACGGATGCCGCATCCCGCGCCGCCGCGGTCAGGACGTCGTCGCGTCCGCCCTCGGCCGCGAGCGCGCGACCCGCGCCGCTGGCCGTGAGCAGGTGGCGCACGGCTCCGCCGAGCGCGCGGAACCCCTCGCCCGCGACGGCGGCCTCGGGTGAGGCGTGGTCGATGCCCAGGTCGCCGAGGGCCGTGATGACGGCGCCGGCGCCGAGCAGGTCGTCGACGGCGAAGCGGGTGGCATCCTGTTTCGGATTCTCCGTCTCCCCCACGGCGAGGATCGCGATGCTCGTCCGCTCCCCGCGGCCACGCTGACGGTCGAGGACGTGCGCCGCCACCGCCGCGGCGTTGCGGAGGCCTCCGACCACGACGTGGGCGCCGGCGTCCGCGGCCGCGCGCGCCAGGTCCGCGCCCGCCCCCGGTGGAAGATCGAGGACCCCGCCGTGCTCGCACGCCGCGAGGGTTCGCGCCGACAGGCCGAGCGTCTGGACCACGACGACGATGTGCGCGGGAGCGAGGCGCTCGAGCCCCGCGTGCCCCCAGTCCAGACGCACCTGGTAGTCGGACTGCGCAAAGGCGGCGGTGTTCGGCATCCCTCGAGCCTAGGACGAGCGAGCGGCGCGCGTCGTCCGCGTCAAGCCGGGACCGCTCGAGGTGAGGGTAGGGCACGATCGAGATCATGCGCATCCTGCTGAAGTTCGTGATCGACTGCGACCCGGACGCCGCCTGGCGCGCCCTGCACTCGCCGCGCGCGGTGGCGGAGCTGTACGCCCCCCTCCTCGACGTCGAGGCGCTCGGCACCATGCCGACCTCGTTCACCTCGGGTGACGACGTGCCGGTGCAGATGAGCGTCGCCGGGCTCGTGCCCGTCGGCCGTCAGCTGATCTCGGTGGCCGACCGCGAGACGCGCGACGCCAACGGGCGGGTGCGGGTCTTCCGCGACTGGGGTGTGCCGCTGACCGGTCCCCTGTCGAGCCTGGACGTCTGGGACCACCAGATGGCGGTGTCGGAGGCCCCCGGACAGCCCGGCAAGACGCTGTGGCGGGAGCGGTTGACGATCGGCGGCGCGACGGCGCCCGCACTGTGGCTCGGCCTGTGGACGACGTGGCAGTGGCGTGCGGCACGAATCCGCGCCCTGGCGCCCACCTGGGCGCACGACCCCGAGAACGACGCCGACTGAGGCGACGGCCGGAGTCAGGCCGGGAACGCGGCGGGTTCGATCGGTCGCGCCTCGAAGAAGGTCTGCAGCACGACCGTGGTGCGCGTGTTCACCTGCGCGGCGGCGCGGATGTCACGGATGAGCGACTCGAGATCCCGCGGCGTCGGCACACGCACGAACAGCATGTACGCGGAGTCGCCCGCGATCGAATGGCACGCCTCGATGGCCGTGAGGTGGGCGAGCAGTTCGGGGGCGTTGTCGGGCTGGGCGGGATCGAGCGGGGTGATCTCGACGAACGCCGCGAGGGGGCGTCCCAGGGCCTCGGCATCGAGGACCGGACGGTAGCCCTGCACGATGCCACGCGCCTCGAGGCGGCGCAGACGCGATTGCACAGCCGATACCGACAGTCCCACCCGCTCGGACAGGTGCGAGAGCGTTGCGCGCGCGTCGAGCGAGATCTCTCGCACGATGGCGGCGTCGACGGCGTCGTCGAGGCGCGGCGGAACGCGGGGAGCCTCGGTCATGCGCTCGACAGTATCAGTCAGCCGGGGAGCGAGACTGGCGGCTCTCGTAAGTTTTCCGTTAGCATCGCGTATCAGCAGGAATATTTTCAGCTTCGATCGGAGGATGCCATGACCACCGCGACGACCATCCGCGCCGCCCACGATCTGCTCGACGGCCGCGGCGCCGACGAGGCCGAGCTCACCCCCGCCTGGGCCCAGCTCAAGGCCGCCGCCACCGCCCTCCACTCCCTGCAGGCCAAGGATGGCTCGATCGGCGACACCGCCGCGGCCGCCGGTCCGATCGCCGAGATCATCGAGGCCATCGACGCCCTCGCACCGCTCTTCCCCCACGACGCGGCGTACCTCGCCGCGTCGGTCGCCGACTTCCGCCGCTGGAGCGCCGAGGGCCTGGGCGTCCCCGACTTCTTGGACTCGCTCGTCGCCTTCCAGCCGCAGGAGCACCGGGTCGACGGCATCCGTCACCTCGTCGTGTTTCCGATGTACACGCAGAACGGCTCCAGCGAGCGGCACGTCGAAGCCGTGCTGGTCGAGGCGATCTGGCCCGACTTCATCGCCCGACTCGAGACCGAATACACCAACCGCCTGTTCGTCTCGCTGCGCCTGATCGACTTCACCTCGGGCTACGACACCAACTCCGCGGTGCTCTTTCCCGAGACCGTCGCGATGCGCGAGATCCCCACGTTCACGTGGGGCGCGATCTTCCAGGACCGCGAGGCCGCGCGCTACCGCCGCGTCACCGCCGCTGCCGCCGAGATCACCAAGCTCGAGCTGCCCGCCGCCGCCGCCCGCATGCTCGACGACCAGGCACTGACCGAGCAGACGTTCGTCATGTGGGACCTCATCCACGACCGCACCCACATGCGCGGCGACCTGCCGTTCGACCCGTTCATGATCAAGCAGCGGATGCCGTTCTTCCTCTACTCGCTCGAGGAACTGCGCTGCGACCTGACCGCGTTCCGCGAGTGCGTGTCGCTGCAGACGCGACTGTCGGCGCGCGACGACCTCGACGACGCCGAGCGTGCGATGCTCCAGCACGCCGAGCTCGTGCAGTACGCGGTGATCTTCGACCGCATCTTCCGCTTCGCCATCACGGGTTCGCGCGTGCGCAACTACGACGGGCTGGGAGGACAGCTGCTGTTCGCGTGGCTGCACCAGCGCCGCGTCCTGCACTGGACCGACACCTCGCTCGCGTTCGACTGGGACGAGGTGCCCGCCGCGGTCGTCGCCCTGGCCGACGCGATCGACGAGCTCTACTGGCGCTCCATCGACCGGCCCAAGACCGCCCACTGGCTCGCCGCGTACGACCTCGTGCGCGCGGTCGTCACGCCGCACCCCGCCTCGATGTGGGCGCGCGGCCTGCCGGACGAGGTGCTCGCGGGCCTGCCGAAGGGCTACACCGACGCGGTGCTAGACGACGAGTTCCCGCTGTCGATGTTCTTCGAGGCGCTCGAGAAGAAGATGCGCCCCGTGATCGCCTCGACCGCGGGGATCCGCGGGTCGGACTGACACGTCGCGTCGGCGGGACGCCGGGCGCCGCGTGGTGGCGCCGGCCCCCTTCGCTTCGCTTCGGAAAGGGCGGATCTCGATGGATGCCGACACGGCGACCGGTGAGCTCGTGAGCGGTCGCCTGGTGCTCCTCGCCGGCGGGACCAGCGCCGCAGGGCGGGCGTGCGCCCGCGCGCTGCTCGACGCGGGCGCGAGGGTGGTGATCGTCGGCTCGGACGCGGACCGTCTCGCCGCCGTCGCAACCGCGCTGCCCGGCGCGGCCGTCGAGCGGTGCGACCTGACCGACGAACAAGCGGTGGCGGCGTTGCGCGAGCGCGTGCACACCACCCACGGCGCGGTCGACGGAGTGCTGCACCTGGTCGGCGGGTGGCGCGGGGGCGGCGGACTCGCCGGGCAGAGCGACGCGGACTTCGCCTTTCTCGCGCGCGGGCTCACCGCGCTGCGTCACGTCAGCCGGGCCTTCGACGACGACGTGCGCACCTCGGACGCCGGGCGCCTCGCGATCGTCTCGTCGACGGCGGTCGCTCGTCCCCTCGCGGGGGGCGCCAACTACGCGGCGGTCAAGGCGGCGAGCGAGGCCTGGGTGCGCGCCGTCGGCCAGGGCTACGCCAAGGCGGCCCGGGACGGCGGTCGGGAGGCCACGGCGGCCGCCGTCATCTTCCGCGTCCGCAGCCTGGAGGGACTCGAGGACGCCCTCGCCTCAGCGTTCGTCGGGCTGTGGGACGACACCGCCGTGGCTCTCAGCGACGTCATCGTCGAGCTGGCCGCCGGGGCGTGAGGTCATCGTGAGCTGCTCGCCGGGGTCTCTCGGCGTCGGGAACTCTTCGACGGGTCCTGGCTCGGATGCGGCCGGCCGCGGTCCGGGATCGGCCGTCCGATACTGCGTCGACAGGATGCGATAGGACCGCGTCGTGAACGCCAGCGCGGCGACCACGATCATCACGATGCCCGCCCCCAGGAAGACGAGCGCGATACCGCGCGACTGCCCCTCGCCGAGCAGCCACCCCCAGGTGGCGCGTCCGTCGCCGTCGTTCATGTACGGGATGATCAGAAATTGCGCGATGGGCGCGATCAGGAAGGACGTCACGGGGGCGGCGGCCGACTCGAAAGCCGCGGCGAAGCCGAAGACGCGCCCCTGCGTCTCGTAGGGGACCACCTTCTGGATGACGGTCTGCTCCGCCGCCTCGACCGGCGGGATGAGCGCCATGTACATCCAGATGCCCAGACCGTAGAGCCACCACCACTCGCGCAGGGTGAAGACGGCGCCGAGCGCCCCCATGGCGATGACGATCCACAGCATCGTGCGGATCGGGTTCCGTCCGAGCCCGAAACGGGCGACGAGGCCGCCGCCGATGATGAATCCGGTGGCGCTGATCGCCAGCACGATCCCCCAGATCTCGGCGTCGTAGACACGGCCGTCGATCTCGATGCGGAAGAGTTCGAGGCCGTAGGGGTCCATCAGCGCCATGTAGACGCCGCCGATGAGGTTGTTGAACGTCGAGAACACGATGAGGGCGAACAGCCCCCGGGCGGCGCGCACCGCGCGCACGGCGCCCCGCAGGTCGACGAGCGGCGTGCCGTCCGTCGCCGCCGAGGGGCGCTTCTCCGGGATCCGGATCGTCAGCAGGTGGACGAGGGCGACGAGAGTGAGCACGATGGCGATCGCCAGCGTCCACCCCATGCCGAGGAAACCCACGGACAGACCGCTGAAGACGCTGGTGACGACGAACGCGAGGCCCTGCACGGTGCCGACGAGCCCGTTGGCGTTCGCATGTCGTTCGACCGGCACGAGCAGGGTGACGGTGGTCGAGAGGGCGATGTTGCGCAGGTTCTCGATCACGGCGCCCCCGAGGACGATCCCCGAGAACAGCCAGAACCAGGGCGCGCCCAGGTCGAGCAAGGCGGCCTCGGGCAGCGCGAGCCACAGAGCGCCCGCCAGCACGAAGGCGATCAGGGTGACGACGCCCGACACGATCATGACGCGGTGCTTGCGGTGGCGATCGACGAGCGACCCGAAGACCATCGCGAAGACGGCGAGCAGAAGCATGTACGCTCCGCCGACGATGCCGGTGGCGAGGACGGATCGCGTTTCGAGGTACACCCAGAACGTGAGCGCGAACCACAGGAAGCTCGTGGTCACGTTGGCGGCGGCGGTGTTGACCAGGACCGCGAGGAACGTGCGACGTCCGTTCGCCGGCGGCGACACCGCCACCCCCGCGCTCATCGACGTTTCGCCCGACATGAACGTCACGCTAGACCGGACCTCCGACATCGGCCAGCCCCCCGTCGGGGCGGACCGCTCACCCCGGCGGGGCGGGCGGTTCAGTCGATGAGTCCCCGGATGTCGGCCGCGGTGAGCCGGGGGCCCCCGGTGAAATCCCCCGCCTCGCCGCCGTCGAGCACGCGAGAGAACAGCTCCGCCTTGGACTCGCGCAGCGCGATGACCTTCTGCTCGACCGTGTCGGCGGCGACGAGTCGATAGACGATCACGGGCCGGGTCTGTCCGATGCGGTGGGCGCGGTCGATGGCCTGGGCTTCGACCGCGGGATTCCACCACGGGTCGAGCAGCACGACGTAATCGGCCTCGACCAGGTTGAGACCGACCCCGCCGGCCTTGAGCGAGACGAAGAACGCGGGGTCGTCGCCGTCGCGGAAACGGTCGATCTCGTCCTGCCGGTTCGTCGTGGTGCCGTCGAGGTAGCCGGAGCGGATGCCCTCTTGGGCGCAGCGGTCCCGGGCGGCGCGCAAGAAGCGGGTGAACTGGCTCAGAACGAGGACGCGGTGCCCCTCGGCCGCGGCCTCGACGAGCAGTTCGGCGAGGGCGTCGAGCTTGGCCGACGGCGCCTCGCCCTCGTCGACGAGGGCGGGGTCCAACGCGAGCTGACGCAGCATCGTCAGCGAGCGGAAGATCGCGAACCGGTTGGCGTCGGCGTCGTCCAGCAGACCCAGCAGTCGCTGCCGCTCGCGATGGAACCGCCGGTCGTAGAGCTTGCGATGCGTCGGGTGCAGGGTGACCTCGAGGATCGTCTCCTGCTTCGGGGGCAGCTCCGAGGCGACGAGCTCTTTGGTCCGCCGTAGCAGGAACGGCCGGATGCGTCGCCGCAGCAGATCCAGGCGCGCGACGTCGCCGTTCTTCTCGATCGGAGTGCGGTACAGCGCGGTGAACGCCTCGCGGGTGCCGAGCAGACCGGGAGCGACGAGGGACACCAACGACCACAGCTCGAGCAGGTTGTTCTCCATCGGCGTGCCCGTGATGACCAGGCGGAAGGGCGCCGGGAGCGACCGCGCGGCCCGATAGCCGCGCGAGGCGGGGTTCTTGATCTGCTGCGCCTCGTCGAGAACCAGGCCCGACCACTCGACGTCGGCGTACTGCTCCTGCTCGAGGCGCAGGAGCGCGTAGCTCGTCACGACGACGTTCGCCCCCTCGACCGCGGCGGCGATCGTCGTGCCGCGTCGACTCTGGGTGGCGCTCACCGTCACCACCCGCAGGTCGGGGGCGAACTGGGCGCACTCTCGCGCCCAGTTGCCGACCACACTCGTGGGGGCGACGATGAGGAACGGCGCCGTGTCGGCGTCGGACTCGACGGCCGCCTGCATCATCGCGATGGTCTGCACCGTCTTGCCGAGTCCCATGTCGTCGGCGAGGATGCCGCCGAGCCCGTGGACGCGCAGGAAGTGCAGCCAGTCCAGACCGACGCGCTGATAGTCGCGCAGGGTCGCGCGCAAGCCCGACGGAGGCGGGACCGGGACGATGGCCGCGTCGTCGGTCAAGCCGCGCACGCGCAACCACCACTCGGCCTCGTTCGCGGCGAGCAGCCCCATCTCGGTGAGTTCGTCCCAGAGCCCCACGTTGTACCGGTTGATCCGCAGGGCGGACTCGGGGCGATCGACGAGGGCGCGCGCCTCGTCGATCACCAGTCGCAACCGATCGAACTCCGGGGTGTCCAGACGCACGTACGAGCCGTCGCCGAGGAAGAGCACGCGGTCGCCCGCCGCGAGGGCGGTGTAGAGGGCGGCGGCGTCGACCTCTCGCTCGCCCACCGTCACCCGCGCGTGCAGGTCGAACCAGTCGCTGCCGTCGTCGCCGCCGGTGTGCAGGTGCACGCTCGGGGCGTCGACCGCCGCGCGGAAGGGGCTGTCGACGCCGGTCACCCGGACCACCACGTGGTCGAGCGCCCGCAGCGCCGGAACGCCCTCGGCCAGCAGGATCGCCGCCTCGGCGGGGCCGAGTCGCCGGGGAGGTGTCGACCCCGACGCGGACGGCTGAGGCACCTCGACGCCCAGCGACTGCGCCGCGGTCGCGACCTGGGCGAGCACGCCCGCCTCGTGGGCGGCGTCCCGCCGGCCCCGTGCAGCCGACCGGTCCCACCGCACCGAGACCGTCGTGGCTTCGCTCGCATGGTCGATCGTGATCTCGAGGATCGGCACCGGCACGGGCGGCAGAACGACCGTGCCCCGCGGCGACACGACGGGGGCGTCGAGCTGGAGTCGCGGGAGGTACTCGCGCAGGAACGTCTCGCTGCCCCCGTCGTCGATCGTGAGAGCCGCGGTGCGCGCGAGCAGGCCACGGACGGGACCGGTCACCGGCTCGGCGAGGCGCACGAGGGTGATGCGCTCGTCGTCGCCGTCGCGGTCGGCGACATAGGCCACGGCGACGGCGGGGTCTCCCACCACCCACGCCGGGGAGGAGGTGAGCTCGTCGTCGAGGCCGGCGGCGATGCCGTTCACGTGCAGGGCGGATCCGCGGCGGTCGACCGCGACGGCCGCGACGCCCGCCTCGGCGGGGATGTGGACGGGATGGTGGGCGCCGGACCCCGACACGATCGGAACCCCCGCGGCCGAGACCGTCTCGAGCTGCAGCCAGAGCGCATGCGGGGGGACGGCCGCGAGCGGCATCCATTCGTCCGAGAGGAAGGCGCCGTTGCCGGAGCGCCCGATGCGCCCCAGGCTGTCGAGCGCCGCGCGGGCGCGCGGCTCGGCGGGCAGGGCCGCGACCTGGGACCAACCGGCGCGTCCTTTGATCCAGGTGCCGCGCGAACCGCGCATGCCCGGGCGGGCGGTGAGGGTGAGTGCGGTGCTGCGCCCGTGTCCCCCGCCTCGACGCACGGACAGGAAGAGACACAGATCGACCGGCGGCTCGTCGACGACCGATGGGGACTGCGCCAGCAGCTCGTCGAGCGACCGCTGCCACTCGGGCTTGGGCGGGCGGCCCGCCGAGATCATGCGGTCGAACAGCACGATGGCCGTGGCGCACGAGTGCTCGCACTCCGGTCCGCGGCCGCACGAGCACCACCCCGACAGCCGGGAGAGGTCGTCGCGCACGCGCAGCTCGAGGTGCTCATAGCCCGCGGCGCCGAACGACTGGGCCGACACGACCAGGACGCCGTCGAACGCCTTGACCTCGCCCACCTCGACCGAGCCGTAGACCAGCAGCCGATCGGCGCGCGCCATGGCTCCCGCCGAGAAGATCTCGTCGGCGATGCTGATCGCTTCGGGGTCGAGGTGCATCCCCTCATTCTCGCCGCGCCCACCGACACCCGGCGGCGCAACGGCCTCGCTCGGGGAGGAGGGCCGAGGACGTGCGGGTGGGGAGGAGCCGTGCCCTCGCCGATCGTTACGCTGGACGGGTGACATCCCTCCATGACGCGTCGGTGCGCGGTTTCGCGTCCGACAACTATTCCGGCATCCACCCCGACGTCCTCGCCGCGATCGCCGCCGCCAACGAAGGCCACCAGGTCGCGTACGGCGAAGACGTCTACACCGCCCGCCTGCAGGAGCTCTTCGTCTCGCTGCTCGGCGAGGGCGTCGAGGCCTATCCGGTCTTCAACGGCACCGGCGCGAACGTCGTCGGGCTGCAGTCGATGCTCCCCCGCTGGGGGGCCGTGATCTCGGCATCCACCGCGCACATCAATGTCGACGAGGGCGGAGCGCCCGAGCGCGTGGGCGGCATCAAGCTGCTGACCGTGCCCACCGACGACGGCAAGCTCACCCCCGAACTGGTCGATCGCGAGGCGTGGGGCTGGGGCGACGAGCACCGCGCGCAGCCGCTGGTGGTGTCGATCACCCAGTCCACCGAGCTCGGCACGCTTTACAGCGTCGACGAGATCCGCGAGCTCGCGGCGCACGCGCACGGACACGGCATGCGCCTGCACATGGACGGCGCGCGCATCTCCAATGCCGCCGCCGCCCTCGATGTGCCACTTCGGGCGTTCACCCGCGACGCCGGCGTCGACGTGCTCAGCTTCGGCGGCACCAAGAACGGCGCCATGATCGGCGAGGCGATCGTCGTGCTCGATCCCGAGGCCTCGACCGGCCTGACGTACCTGCGCAAGCTCGACATGCAGCTGTCGAGCAAGATGCGCTTCGTCTCGGCGCAGCTGGTCGCCCTGCTCGAGGACGACCTGTGGCTGAAGAACGCCCGGCACTCCAACGCCATGGCGCAACGCCTGCGCGCGGGCGTCGAGGCGGGCCTCGCGGACGGATCGATCCAGGGCGTCGAGTTCACCCAGCCCACGCAGGCGAACGGCGTCTTCGCGACCCTCCCGGTCGGCGTCGCCGATCGCCTGCGTCAGAGCTTCCGCTTCTACGACTGGGACGAGCTGCGCCGCGAGGTGCGGTGGATGTGCTCGTTCGACACCACGGAGTCCGACATCGACGCGTTCGTCGCGGCGATCGCGCGCGAGACGACCGCCTGACCCGGCCCCGGGGGGCGAGGGCGGCACCGAGGGCCGCGGTATCCGGGGACGGATGCCGCGGCCCTCGTCGTTTCACTCCCCCGCGAGCCAGCGGCGGTAGGCGTCGAACGTGCTCTCGCGACCGAGGAACGACCGGACCAGGTCACGTGCGTCACGGGTGCCGCCGGGCTCGAGGATCTCGCGGCGGTACCGGGTGGCCGTGTCGGCGTCGAAGAGGTCGTTAGCGAAGGCGGAGAGCAGGTCGCGGGCGATCACAAGGCTCCACTGGTAGGTGTAGTAGCACGCACCGTAGCCCGTCAGGTGGCCGAATCCGGCGTAGGAGTGCGCGCCGTCGAGGGGCGTGATCGGACTGGCGGCGCGATAGTAGCCGTCGACCGCCTCACGCAGATCGGCGGGGCGCTCGACGTGCAGACGGTACGAGGTGGTCGCGTGGCCGAGCTGGCGCGTGACCTCGAGCGCGCGCCCGAAGGCGTCGGCAGTGCGCATGCGCGCGACGAGGTCGGCGGGGATGGGCTCGCCGTCGTCGTCACGGGCGAAGGATGCCAGGGCCTCGGCATCCCACGCCCATTCCTCGAGCAGCTGGCTGGGGGCTTCGACGAAGTCCCACTCGGTGGCCACGCCCGTCCAACGCGCCCACTTCTGATGTCCGCCGAGGATGTCGTGGACGAGGTGCCCGAACTCGTGGAAGAACGTCACGACCTCGTCGTGCTCGAGCAGGCCGCGCGAGAAGTTGCACAGCAGCACAGACTCGGGAAGAGCGCGTCCGGCGATGCCGGGCGCGAGCCCGAAGCAGGCCGCGTGGTTGTACTTGCCGTCGCGCGGGTGGAGGTCGAGGTGGATGCGCCCGAGGCGCTCGCCCCGGCGCACCACGTCGTAGGTGCGCACGTCGTCGTGCCACGAGGGCGCGGCGACCGGGACGTACTCGACGTCGAGCAGACGGCCCGTGGTGGCGAGCACACCGTCGAGCACACGGTCGAACCGGAAATAGGAGCGCACGAGCTGCGCGTCCACGTCGTACTCCTCGCGCTTGAGGGCGCCCAGGACGTACCAGAAGTCGGCGATCGTGACGGCCGCGGCGTCGGGGTCGTCGCGCTGCAGGCGCGCGAGGACGCGGTCGTACTCCGCGGACGCCGCCGGGCCCACCGCCGCGGCCACCTGATCGAGGAACGAGGCGACCGCGGCACTGGAGCCGATCATGCGCGTCTCGGTCTCGTAATCGGCCCAGTCGCCGTAGCCGAGCAGCGCCGCCCGCTCTGCACGGACGGCCAGGAGTTCGGCGAGGACCGCCTCGTTCTCGGGCCAGGCCAGGTCGTTGTACGCGCCGACGAGGGCGTGCCGCACCGCGCGGTCGCTCGCGTACTCGCGGACCGGCATGAGGTCGGTGTACTCGGTGGTGAGAGTGACCATGCCCTCGGCGTCGGCGGGGTGCGCGTCGAGGAAGTCGGCCGGCAGACCCCCGAGCGACGACGCCGGGACCCGGATCTCGCGGCGCCCCTCGCGGATGTTGCGTGAGAAGGTCAGCGACAGGGTGGTATCGCGCTCGGCGAGCTCCCGCACGCGCTCGCGCTCGGCGTCGGAGAGGTCGACGCCGCCGCGCCGGAAGTCGCGACGCACCTGAGCGAGGAGCCGCTGCTCGTCCGCGTCGAGTGCAGCGTCGTCGGCGTCGGAGAAGACGGCCCAGAGCGCCGTGTCGAGCAGTCGGCGCGACTGCACCGCGTCGACGAGCTGCGCCTGCTTCTCGGCCGCGTCGCGCACGCCCTCGTCGGGGTGGGATTCGCTGAGCAGGTGCGACGGGGCGGCAGCCTCGGCGAGCGCGATGTCGGCCTCGTTCCACAGGGAGAGGCGCTCGCGCAGCGTCAGCTCGGTCTCGGAGATGAGACGCAGGTCGATCGCGGTGACGCGGTCGAGCAGGTCGCGGGGCCGTTCGTCGGCGAACGCGCGCCACCCGTCGAGGTCGCGGGGCAGGGTCAGGGGTTCCAGGGGAGAATCCGGCATCCTCCGACCCTAGGCAGGGGGTGCGACAGCGGGCAATGCCCCCGTCGCCGGCCCACGGGTGCGTAACGGCTGGGGAGGACCCGTCAGCGCAAGGCGCCGACCGAGGCCAGGGCGAGACGGATCAGGGTGCCGCGGCCGCCCTCCATCTCGTCGGAGAGGGCATCGGATGCCGCCTCCTGCGGCGACAACCAGGTCACCTCGAGGGCGTCCTGGCGCGGCTCGCACGTCCCCGTGACGGGCACGACGTACGCGAGCGAGACCGCGTGCTGACGATCGTCGTGGAAGGCGCTGACCCCGGGAAGGGGGAAGTACTCGGCCACCGTGAAGGGCGTCGGCTGGGGCGGCAGCAGCGGGAACGCCATGGGCCCGAGGTCGTTCTCGAGGTGACGGAACAGGGCGTCGCGGACGGTCTCGCCGTAGCGCACGCGGCCCGAGACGAGGGTGCGCGTCATCTCGCCCAGCGGAGTGGCGCGCAGCAGGATGCCGACCTGCGTCACCGCTCCCATGCCATCGGTGCGCACCGGCAGCGCCTCGACGTAGAGCATCGGCAGGCGACGGCGCGCCTCCGCCAGCTCGACCTCGCTGAGCCACCCCGGGTTGGGGTTGGGGCCGGGCTGCGCGCCCGAGAACGAGGCCGACAGCGACTCGCGCTCGTCGCCGTTGTCGCCGGGATCGGGGTCGGGTGTGCGCACGGGCATGCTCCTTGTATACCAACGTCTGCCCCGGATGCCGCGCGCACCTCCCGCAATGCGTGAGCGCGGCGTGGGCGGATCATGCGAACCGACGCCGATGTCGGAGGGCTTTGCGACAATGTCGGCATGAGCGCGCATCCGTCCCTCGACCCGTCCGTCGTGCGCTGGTCGGTGCCGCCGAGCGAGCGCGGCGATCGTCCGGTGCTGGTACTGCTGCACGGCTACGGCTCCGACGAACACGACCTGTTCGGTCTCGTGCCGTACCTTCCCGAGCGCTTCGCGATCGCGAGCGTGCGCGCCCCCCTCGCCCCGCCGTGGCCCATGCCGGGGGCGTCGTGGTACCCGATCGAGGGTCTGGACGGTCGCGACCCCGACGCCGTCACGGCAGCCGCCCACGCGGTGCTGTCCTGGGTGCAGGATGCCGTGGGCCCCGCGCCCGTGGGACTGCTCGGCTTCTCGCAGGGCGGCGCGGTCGCGCTGCAGACCCTCCGCGTCGCCCCGGCGGCCGTGGCGTTCACCGTCGTCCTGGCCGGCTACGCCGCGGGCGGGGAGCTGCCCGGCGACGCCGTTCTGGCCGCGGAGCGCCCCCCGGTGTTCTGGGGCCGCGGCGCCGCGGACGACGTCATCCCCGCCGCTCTGGTCGATGCGACGGCCCAGTGGCTGCCCGCGCACAGCGAGCTGAGCGGACGCGTGTACCCGGGGCTGACCCACTCGATCTCTCAGGACGAGCTGGACGACGTGCGCGCGTTCCTCGACGTCCGACTCGAGGATCTCGACGCGCGCACGCACGCCTGATCGCGGCGGGCGAACGTCAACCCGCGGCCCGATGTCGGAGGTCCGGGAGAGGATGTCGACATGGCCGACGTGCTGCAGAAGTTCGGTCCTGCGACGCAGGACTGGTTCCGCGGCGCGTTCTCCGCGCCGACGAACGCGCAGAAGGGCGCGTGGGAGTCCGTCTCGTCGGGCCGCAACGCCCTCGTCGTCGCCCCGACCGGTTCGGGAAAGACCCTGTCGGCGTTCCTGTTCGCGATCGATCGCGTGTTCCGCGAGAAAGGGCCCGAGGTCGTGCAGGCCGCGCCGAAGAGACGCGGCACGCGGGCGACCTCCGCCAAGGCACCCGCACCGAACACGCGCATCCTGTACATCTCGCCGCTGAAGGCCCTCGGCGTCGACGTCGAGCGCAACCTGCGCTCTCCGCTCGTCGGCATCGGTCAGTCGGCACGGCGACTCGGCATCGACGTCCCGAACGTCACGGTGGGCGTGCGCTCGGGCGACACCAGCTCGAGCGATCGGCGCAAGCTCGTCACCGATCCGCCCGACATCCTCATCACGACACCCGAATCGCTGTATCTGATGCTGACCAGTCAGGCGGCCGAGACGCTGCGCGGCGTGCACACGGTCATCATCGACGAGGTGCACGCGGTGGCCGCCACCAAGCGCGGCGCGCACCTGGCCGTCAGCCTCGAGCGACTCGACGCCCTGCTGGACAGCCCCGCCCAACGCATCGGCCTGTCGGCCACGGTCCGGCCCATCGACGAGGTCGCCCGCTTCCTCGGCGGGTCGCAGCCCGTCGACATCGTCGCCCCGAAGGCGACCAAGGCCTTCGATCTGTCGGTCGTCGTCCCGGTCGACGACATGCTCAACCCTCCCCCGCCGCCCGGCTCGCCCGCTCCCGACGAGGCCGGCGACGGCGAGTGGTTCTCGGAGCGACCCGAGAGCACCGAGATGGCGGGATCGGTGTGGCCGCACGTCGAAGAGGCGATCGTCGATCGCATCCTTCAGCGCCGCTCCACGATCGTGTTCGCGAACTCGCGGCGCCTCGCCGAGCGCCTGACGGGTCGCCTCAACGAGATCTACGCCGAACGCGTGGGCATCGACGTGCCCGAGCCGACGGTGCCCGCGGGCATCATGGCGCAAGCCGGGGCCTCGGCGGGCGTCGCGGCGATCCTGGCGAAGGCGCACCACGGCTCGGTGTCGAAGGAGCAGCGCGCCCAGGTCGAGGACGAGCTCAAGTCGGGGCTCCTCCGCTGCGTGGTCGCGACGAGCAGTCTCGAGCTCGGCATCGACATGGGCTCGGTCGATCTGGTCATCCAGGTCGAGTCGCCGCCGAGCGCGGCCTCGGGGCTGCAGCGCGTCGGACGCGCGGGGCACCAGGTCGGCGAGGTCAGCCGCGCGGCCCTGTTCCCCAAGCACCGCAGCGACGTCCTGCACACCGCGGTCGTCACCGAGCGCATGCTCGCGGGCCGCATCGAGGCCATCTCGGTGCCGCAGAACCCGCTCGACATCCTGGCCCAGCAGACCGTGGCGGCATCGGCGCTGGGGGCGATCGACGTCGAGGAGTGGTTCGAGACGGTCAAGCGCAGCGCGCCCTTCCGCTCCCTCCCCCGCTCGGCGTACGAGGCGACCCTCGACCTGCTCGCCGGCCGCTACCCCTCCGACGAGTTCGCCGAACTGCGTCCGCGCCTGGTGTGGGATCGCGACGCCGGGACGCTCACCGGTCGCCCCGGCGCCCAGCGCGTCGCGGTCACCAGCGGCGGCACCATTCCCGACCGCGGGCTGTTCGGCGTCTTCGTCGCGGGCGAATCGCAGAACGCGCGCGTCGGCGAGCTCGACGAAGAGATGGTCTACGAATCCCGCGTCAACGACGTGTTCACCCTCGGCACCACCAGTTGGCGCATCGTCGAGATCACCCACGATCGGGTCAACGTCGTCCCCGCGTTCGGTCAGCCGGGCAAACTCCCCTTCTGGCACGGCGACGGCATCGGCCGCCCGGCCGAGCTCGGCGAGGCGCTGGGCAAGTTCTCGCGCGATCTGGCGGGCGCCGACCGCGCCAAGGCCGAGGAACGGCTGCGCGAGTCCGGACTGGACGACAACGCGATCACCAATCTGCTGGCCTATCTGGCCGAGCAGCGCGAAGCGACGGGCAGCCTGCCCACCGACAAGACCCTCACGGTCGAGCGCAGCCGCGACGAGGTCGGCGACTGGCGCATCATCCTGCACTCGCCCTACGGCATGCAGGTGCACTCCCCGTGGGCCCTGGCCGTCAACGCCCGCATCCGCGAGCGGCTCGGCGTCGAGGGCGCCGCGGTCGCCAGTGACGACGGCATCATCGCGCGCGTGCCCGACGCCGCGGCCGAGCCGCCCGGCGCCGACCTCTTCGTCTTCGAGCCCGACGAGCTCGAGCAGATCGTCGCCGACGAGGTCGGCGGTTCGGCCCTGTTCGCCTCGCGCTTCCGCGAGTGCGCGGCCCGCGCCCTGCTGCTGCCCCGCCTCAACCCCAACCGCCGGTCCCCGCTCTGGCAGCAGCGACAGCGCTCCGCCCAGCTGCTCGAGGTCGCGAAGCGGCATCCGGCGTTCCCGATCATCCTCGAGACGTTGCGCGAGGTGCTGCAGGACGTCTACGACCTGCCCGCCCTGCTGCGTCTGACCCGACAGATCGGCGAACGCCGCATCCGGCTCGTCGAGATCACGACCTCGCAGCCCTCTCCCTACGCCCGGGATCTGCTGTTCGGCTACGTCGGCGCGTTCATGTACGAGGGCGATTCCCCCCTCGCCGAGCGGCGGGCGGCCGCCCTGTCGGTCGATCCGGCGCTGTTGAGCGAGCTGCTCGGCAAGGTCGAGATGCGCGAGCTGCTCGACCCCGACGTCATCGCTCAGTTCGAGCGCGAGGCCCAGCGCCTCGATCCGGACCGCCGCGCGCGCGGCGTCGAGGGCGTGGCCGACCTGTTGCGCATCCTGGGTCCGCTCGACGCGGCCGAGGTGGCCGCCCGGCTCGATACCGAGGGCGACGCCCTCGCCGAGGCCGAGCAGCATCTGGCGGCCCTCGTCGACGAGCGGCGGGCGATCCGCGTCACGATCGCGGGCGTCGCGCGCACGGCGGGCATCGAAGACGCCGGGCGTCTGCGCGACGCCTTGGGCGCGGCGCTGCCCGTCGGCATCCCGAACGCCTTCCTCGAGCCCCTGGCCGATCCGCTCGGCGACCTCGTCGCGCGCTTCGCCCGCACGCACGCCCCCTTCACGACGGATGCCGTGGCCCAGCGGCTCGGCGTGGGCGTCGCGGTGGCGCGGCTCACCCTGCAGCGGCTCGAGTCGCAGGGGCGCCTGGCGAGCGGCTTCTTCCTGCCCGAGGCGTCGGGGGGAGCACGCGGCGACGACACCGAGTGGTGCGACGTCGAGGTGCTGCGCCGCTTGCGCATGCGCTCCCTCGCGGCGATCCGCGGCAGCGTCGAGCCCGTCCCGCCCGCCGCGTACGCACGCTTCCTGCCGGTGTGGCAGCATCTCGGCCGCCCCCTCGAGGGCATCGACGGGGTGCTCGCCGTGATCGAGCAGCTGGCGGGGGTGCCCATCCCCGCGAGCGCGTGGGAGTCTCTCGTGCTGCCCTCCCGCGTGGCCGACTACTCCCCCGCCCTGCTCGACGAGTTGACCGCGACGGGCGAGGTCGTGTGGTCGGGTCATGGCACGCTCCCGGGTCGAGACGGGTGGATCGCGCTGCACCCCGCAGAGGCCGCGCCTTTCACCCTTCAAGACCCCGACGATGCCGACGACCCGGCGCCCGACTCCCTGGAGGCGCGCCTGCTCGCGGCTCTCGAGGGCGGCGGCGCGTACTTCGCCGCGCAGTTGAAGCAGCTGGCCGGTGCCGAGAACGAGCAATCGGTCAACGATGCCCTGTGGGCGTTGACCTGGGCCGGGCGCGTCACCAACGACACCTTCGCCCCCGTCCGCACGCTTCTGAGCGGCGGCGGACAGTCGCATCGCGTGGCACGTCGCGCGCCGCGCGCCCGGATGTACCGCGGGGCCGCGATGCCGCGCGCCACGTCGGCGCCGCGGCCTCCCTCGCTCGGCGGGCGCTGGTCGCTCCTGCCCGCACGCGAGCCCGACCCCGCGGCCCGGGCCACGGCGACCGCGAGCCTGCTGCTCGACCGGTACGGCGTCGTCACGCGCGGGGCAGTGCAGTCCGAGGGGGTCCCCGGCGGCTTCGCGCAGGTGTACCGCATCCTCGCGGGCTTCGAAGAGGCCGGCCACTGCCGCCGCGGGTACGTGATCGAGAAGCTCGGTGCCGCGCAGTTCGCCGCCTCGGCGACCGTCGATCGTCTACGCGAGTTCGCTGCGGTCGCCGACCCGCCGCCCCTGCGCACCGTCACGCTCGCCGCCACCGACCCCGCCAACCCCTACGGGGCGGCTCTCGGCTGGCCCGCGATCGAGGGGGTCACCCATCGGCCGGGCCGCAAGGCCGGTGGGCTGGTGGTGCTGGTCGACGGCGAGCTCGCCCTCTACCTCGAGCGCGGGGGGCGCAGCGCCCTCGCCTTCACCGACGACGACGCGGTCCTTCAGGCCTCGGCGCGTCATCTGGCCGAGACGGCGCGCCGGCGCCGGCTCGACACGCTGACGGTCGAGCAGGTCAACGGCGAGTTCGTCTACGGCACCGCCGTGGGCCGCGCCTTGCGCGAGGCGGGCTTCGTCGAGTCCCCCAAGGGACTGACCCTGCGCAAGCTCACCGCCGGCGACACGCTGAGAGAGGCCGCCCGTGCGTGAGACCGCGCCGGCCCCTGCGCGCGCGCGGGAACGTGAGTCGACACCGACGCGTGAGTCCCCGCCGACCCCCGCGACGGCGGTGAGCCGTGCCTGAGGGTGAC
Source organism: uncultured Microbacterium sp. (assembly GCF_913776565.1). Classification (GTDB taxonomy): domain Bacteria; phylum Actinomycetota; class Actinomycetes; order Actinomycetales; family Microbacteriaceae; genus Microbacterium. Next base: position 27,853 of record NZ_CAJYPF010000051.1, read on the forward strand.
ACCGTCTATCGTGCCGCGGCGAAGCTCGACGCCGCCCTCGCGGGGAAGGTCGTCACGCGCTTCGACATCCGGGTGCCGGGCAGCGCCACCGCCGACCTGCGCGGCGAGACCGTGCACGAGGTCGCCGCGCGCGGCAAGCACCTGCTGCACCGCATCGGCGGATACACCCTGCACTCGCACCTCAAGATGGAGGGGCGGTGGGACGTCTACCGCCCGGGCGAGCGATGGCGGCGCGCGGCCTTCAAGGCCCGAGCGATCGTCGGCGTGACCGGGGCCGAGGCCGTCGGCTTCGATCTCGCGATGGTCGAGGTGCTGCGCACCGTCGACGAGCACACCGTGATCGGTCACCTCGGGCCCGACCTGCTCGCCGACGACTGGGACGAGGCCGAGGCGGTACGACGGGTGGCCGCGGACACCCGTCCGGCGCACGTCGCCCTGCTGGACCAGCGCAACGTCGCGGGGTTCGGCAACGTGTACGCCAACGAGTTGCTCTTCGTGCGCGGTATCGCCCCCACCCGCCCCGCCACCGAGATCGACGCGCAGGCGACGATCGCTCTCGGCGAGCGTATGATCCGCGCGAATCTGCCCCGTCCGGAACGGACGTTCACCGGTGACAGCAGACCCGGTCGACGGTTCTGGGTCTACGGGCGCGAGGGCGCCCCCTGCCGACGATGCGGCACCCCCATCCGCGCGACGAGCCTGGGCGCCTCGGCGACGAGTGAGCGCAACGTGTACTGGTGCCCCACCTG
>NZ_CAJYPF010000052.1 GCF_913776565.1 uncultured Microbacterium sp.
CGAAATAGCCGCCGACGCCGACGACGAGGACACCGACGACCACGGCGGCGGTGATGAGCACCGCGGCGGTGCCGCGGCGCTTCTTCTGCGGGCTGGCCGGCGTGTGAGGCGAGACGGGGGTCGGATCGGTCACGACGAAACTCCTTGTGGGTGGCGGTCGCTGTTCGGCTCGTGCGCGCGGGCACAGCTCATCAGCCTCCCACACCTCTGCGCGATGACCCCCGAAGGGGGGACCGCGGGTGACCCGACGAGACCCGGGGAGACCGCAGAAAGCTGCGCCAGGAACGGGGCGAGCCCGGTATCGGACTAGCCTTCTTTCCTTGACACCGAAGAGGTCATCCGTTCGAGCCTGGTATCGCCCACCGCGAGGCCCCCGGTTCGCCGGGGTCCTTCGTCGGTCACGCGGTGCCGTCGGCGTCCGCGAGGTCGGGCGGCCAGACGACGCGGAAACGTTCGAAGACGATGTCGTCGCTCTCGGTCCACGGAGTCGGCCACGCGGAACTGATGCGGGAGAAATACCGTCGGTGCCCGTCGCGCCAGTTCTCGATGGTTCGATCGCCCTCGCCCTCGTCGGCAGCGAAGCGCTCGTCGACGCTGCTGAAATCACCGATTCGCAACTCGGTCGTGCGCAGGACGACACGAGGCATCCCCCTCCCGTCGCACGCGATCCAGTGCGCGCCGATGCGGGGCAGCGGATCACCCACGACGGTGAACTCGCGGACGAGAGCCGACGTCGCCCTCTTCGCCCCGCTGACGACCGCGTCGAGCAGTTCGTCCGCCAGCCGAGGCGTGTCCCCGAAGTGCTCGACGACGAGCTCCGGATCGGATGCCGCCCGCTCCGGCCAGGCTCGCGCGTAGTCGTTCCACATGCGTCGGGCCGCGGCGTGGTCGATCTCGATGGGCGTCGTATTCACGCCTTCATGGTTGCAGACGCCTCGCGCGGGTCAGGTGTCGGCATCCTGGATCACCACGCGCAGGTCGCGGCGGCGCTGCCCCAGACGGGAGCGGGAGCTCGCCGGAGTCGCCCCGGTCGCCGCGACGGGTGCCCGCAGTCCCCCGATCCCCGTTCCCGATGCGGTCGCTCGGGGGGCGGCGACGGCCGCCGTCCCGCCGACGGCGCCGCCCAGCAGCCCACCCGTGACCCCGCTGAGAGGGCCGGGCACGGGGCCGGCGCCGAGCGACGCGCCGGCGTGCCCGAGCGAGGACGCCGGACCGCCACGCGGGACGTCGAGGGTGGCGCGGCCGTCCAAGGGGCCGTCGGCGGTGGGCTCCACGCCCGGGAGCGCGACGACGTCCCCGACCGTCGGGGACACGAAGGGGCGGGTCATGGCATCCGCCCGCAGTCCGGCGGCGCGCAGGTCGGACGCGGCCGGGCTGGCGTAGCGCGTCGCCGCCGCGGCGTCGGCGACCGGTCCCGCCTCCAGCCGCACCGCCTGCGCTCCCCCGCGAAGCGCCGCGGCCGTGGTGGTGGAGGTCTCGTCGAACACGCCGCGCAGCCGCCGCACGAGCCCCGTCAGCGCCGTCACCGACCCCAGGACGGCGCGCAGCGGCCGCACGACCTTGGTGACCATCTCATTGACCTTGGTGACGACGCGCGCGATCGCGTAGCCCATGCCCAGCCCGAACGAGGCGGCGACCACCGCCATGGCCTCGATCGCGGCGGCGACGACCTTCGAGATCGCCGTCTTGACCACGCCCTGCATGCGGGTCACGAGAGTGGATGCCGAGACCAGCCCGCTCGCGGCCGCCTCGGCCCACTCGCCGGAGGCGCCCAGGTGCCGTGCGGCGTCGGTGGCGAACCGCACGTAGGCCGTGATGCTGCCCCCGCTCAGGCCGTCGAGGTCGGCGAGCCGCCGCGACAGATCGGCACCCGCACGGCGCATCGACGCGCCCGTCGAGGTCCACTGCGCGGCGACCTGCGCGACGTTGGCCGCGCTGCCGGTCAGCTGCTCGAGCCACGTGCTGAGCGGCCTCAGGTGCTCCATGACCCAGCCCAGTCCGCACGAGGTCAGGGTCGCGATGGGGTCCGTCAGCGCGGCCGCGGCGTCGCCCACGGTGTCGAGCAGGGCGGTTCCCCCCTCGAGCCACCGTCCGTCGCGCACGGCGTTCGCCAGGGCCCGGCCGGAGTCGATCACGCGCGAGCCCGAGAACGTCGTCCCGGGCGCCACCTGGGCGCTCATCGTGCCCCCATCCCCGCGTCCAGTGCCCGCAGCGTCGCGACGGTGTCGTCCTCGAAGCGCTCCCACTGCTCGGCGGTGCGCCGCAGCTCGCCCGCGGTCCGCATCAGCATCCACGCGTCCTCCCCCAGCAGGCCCGTCGCGGCGGCCGAGAGTGCCAGCCCCGGGGGCACCAGGAACGCGCACAGCAGACCGAAGGCGTCGGGTAGCAGGTCGCCGCCGCGCAGGGCCGACAGCGCCGACTCCACGTCGCCGACGAGTGAGTCGACGAAAGCCGCGTGCTGGCGCAGCAGGTCGAAGTCGACCGTGATGTCATCGGCCATGAACGGTCCCTCCGGAAGCGGCGGGAGCCGTGGCATCCCGCAACTGAGCGACGATGGGGTCGTCGGCGCCGAGCAGATCCGACACCGCGTCGAGGGTCGACCGATGGGCGTCCGCCTCGGCGGCGCGGATCGTGGCGAGCAGATCGGCCGCGAGTCGGCTCGCGCCGCGGGCCAGGGCGGGCTCGCTCAGGCGCAGGTCCACGACGCGCCCGGCCGCGTCGACCTGAACGACGATGTCGCGGGTGCGCGAACGCCCCGTGCCGCGTGCCGCGGCGACCGCGGCCTCGAACGCGGGCATCTGCGCGGCGCGACTCTCGGCGCGACGCACGTCGGCCTCGACCTGGGCGAATGCATCCTCGGGATCCAGCGGCACGCGATCACGCTAATGTCGCGGCGCGGCGAAACGTAGCCTCGGCGGATGCTTCTTCGCCCAGATGAGAGGACTCTCACGCCGCTCTCATCGGGACGCCCCGTTCAGCCGCGCGTCCAGCCATAGCGCGCCCGCAGGGCCGAGGCGACGGTGTCGAACCGCGCGCGGTCCAGAGCCGCCGCCTCGCGGCGCATCGCGGCGTCGGGAACGAGGTACACCTGCTCGATGTCGACCCACGACGGACGCCGCTGCGGATCCCAGTCGCCCGTGCCGAGGGCGAGGTACTGACGGTCTCCGTCGTGCGGCTTGCTCGTCAGGCGCACGGCGTACGAGCGGGTGGCATCCGCTCGTCCGATCACCAGCACGGGGCGGTCTTTTCCGCGGCCGTCGCGCTCCTCGTAGGGCACCCAGGTCCAGACGATCTCGCCCCCGTCGGGGGCGTTGTCGCGCTGCGGCGCGTAGGTGAGGGTCACGCGGCGCGGCGGATCGATCTCGACCGTCTGCGCACCCGAGGGCGCCGCCGTGGTGCGCCCGGCGGGCGGGCGGGGTGGTGCGGGACGCGCGGGGGCGGGCGCCGTGCGGAAGAGCCCCCGCAGCGCGGACACGAGACGAGACGTGGTTCCCATACCGACACCCTAGGCAGAGGGGCCGGGTGCGCGCGTTCCGGACCGCCCCACCCGCGACGCCACCCCCGCGATCGACGCACGCCCGCCGGCGCACGGCGAAGGGGGCGCCGCCGACGGATCGGCGACGCCCCCTCGAGGGGTGGGGCTCAGCCCCGGGTGTCCGAGAGGACGTAGCCCTCTTCACCGTGCACGACGGTGTCGATACCGGCGATCTCGTCCTCGTTCTTCACGCGGAAGCCGATCGTCTTCTCGATCGCGAAGCCGATGATGAAGGCCAGCACGAAGGAGTAGACCAGCACGGCCAGGGCGGCGATCGCCTGCACCAGCAGCTGCGTGAGCGTCCCGCTGTAGATCAGACCCGAGCCATTGGCGAAGATGCCCAGGTAGAGCGTGCCGAGCAGACCACCGACGAGGTGGATGCCGACAACGTCGAGGGAGTCGTCGAAGCCGAGCTTGAACTTGAGCTCGATCGCCAGGGCGCAGACGGCGCCGGCGAGCAGGCCGAGCACGATGGCCCAGAACGGGGTCAGCGACGCACACGCGGGGGTGATGGCCACGAGGCCCGCGACGGCACCCGACGCCGCACCGACCGACGTGGGCTTACCGTCCTTGATCTTCTCGACGATGAGCCACGACAGCAGCGCGGCCGCGGGAGCGGCGATCGTGTTGACGAAGGCGAGGGCGGCGGTGTTGTCGGCGGCGAGCTCGGAGCCCGCGTTGAAGCCGAACCAGCCGAACCACAGCAGCCCCGCGCCCAGCAGGACGAACGGCGGGTTGTGGGGGACGTGAGCGCCCTTCTGGAAGCCGACGCGCTTGCCGAGCACCAGGGCCAGGGCGAGAGCGGCGGCACCGGCGTTGATGTGCACGGCGGTTCCACCGGCGAAGTCGATCGCTCCGACGCCGAAGACGTCCTGCAGGCCGTGGGTGATCCATCCGCCGTAGGCGAAGGTGCCGTCATCGGCGAGGCCGAAGTTGAAGACCCAGCTCGCGACCGGGAAGTACACGACCGTCGCCCAGATGGCGGCGAAGATCATCCACGCGCCGAACTTGGCGCGGTCGGCGATGGCGCCCGAGACGAGGGCGACGGTGATGATCGCGAAGGTGGCCTGGAAGGCGACGAACGCCAGCGGCGGGTACGCGGCACCCTCGGGCGTGGTCAGGACGTTGGCGAGGCCGAAGTCGGCGCCGTCGATGTGCCACGGGGCCTGCGTCGTGCCCTCGTCGGTGGCGGGGAACGCGATCGCGTACCCGTAGAGCACCCACAGGACGCCCATGAGGCCCATCGCGCCGAAGCTCATCATCATCATGCTGATGACGCTCTTGGCCTTGACGAGACCGCCGTAGAAGAACGCGAGTCCTGGCGTCATGAGCAGCACGAGTGCCGCTGCTATCAGGATGAATGCGGTGTTGCCTTGATCCATCTCGGAGGGAACCTCTCTGCAGGGACGCAGGTGTAGCGTCGGGTCCCCCCAGTGTTCACAGCCCCGGTTTCCATCGGCGTTCGACTCGTGTTTCAGGGTCGTTACAGGGATGCCGCCGACGTAAACATCGCGTTTCGTGCACCCGAGAGCGGGTGATGAGAGCGGGTCAGGAGTGCGTGAGCGCCACGAGGCGCGACACCGCGCGCAGGTACTTCTTCCGGTACCCGCCGGCGAGCATCTCGTCGCTGAACACGGTGTTCAACGGGGCTCCGGTCGCGCGGATCGGGATCTGCGCGTCGTAGGCGCGGTCGATGAAGGCGACCAGGCGCAGCGCCGCCGACTGGTCGTGCAGCACCTGCACGTCGCGTAGACCGATGGTGTCCACGCCGTCGATGAGCCGGATGAAACGCGAGGGGTGCACCCGCGCGAGGTGGCCCACGAGGTCGGAGAACGCATCATCGGATGCCACTCCCCCGGCCGCGGCGGCATCCATCGCCGTCCGGAAGTCGTCCTCGGACAGCACCTTCGCCTCGCCGTCGATGGCGCGCTGGCGGAAGTCGGTGCCGTCGATGCGGATCGTACGGAAGCTGTCGGCCATCGACTGGATCTCGCGCAGGAAGTCCTGCGCGGCGAACCGGCCCTCGCCCAGCGCGTTCGGCGGGGTGTTCGAGGTCGCGGCCAGTCGGGTTCCGGATGCCACCAGCTCCCCCAGCAGGCGGGTCATGACCATCGTGTCGCCCGGGTCGTCGAGCTCGAACTCGTCGATGCAGAGCAGATCCGATCCGCGGAACAGCTCCACGGCCTTGGCGTAGCCCAGGACGCCGACGAGGGCGGTGTACTCGATGAATGAGCCGAAGTACTTCCGTCGCGCCGGCATGGCGTGGTAGATCGCGGCCAGCAGGTGGGTCTTTCCGACGCCGAAGCCGCCGTCGAGGTACACGCCGGGTTTGACCGGCGGGGTCTTCTCTGCGCGGCGGAAGAAGCCGCCCTTCTTCGCGGGGGCGGACTGCTTCCCGGCGAAGGCCTGCAACAGCTCTTTCGCCTCCTGCTGCGAGGGGTAGGCGTCATCCGCCCGGTACGACGCGAAGGTGGCGCCGTCGAACTGCGGCGGCGGCACCAGGGCGCTGACCATCTCGGCTCCCGTGACCGCGGGCACGCGGTCCGTGAGGTGGATGAGGCCGGTCGTCGCGGGCGTAGAGGTCATGGCCGTCCTGTGTCGCAGTCTTACGGGGAGGGTGCGTGCCCCTTGCCGCGGATCTAGGGTCGAAGGTGCGGTGTCCACCCTATGCCGCCGCATCCGCCGTCCCGACCGAGGAGACACCGTGACCGTCGAGTTCGACACCACCTCGCCCAAGTTCGCCGACTACTCCGAGCCCGGCCGGCTCGTGACCGGCGAGTGGCTCGAGCAGCGTCTCGGGCAACCGGGCCTGGTCGTGGTCGAGTCCGACGAGGACGTGCTGCTGTACGAGACCGGACACATCCCCGGCGCGGTCAAGGTGGACTGGCACACCGAGCTGAACGACCCCGTCGTGCGCGACTACGTCGACGGCGAGGGCTTCGCGGCCCTGCTCAGCCGCAAGGGCATCTCGCGAGACGACACCGTGGTGATCTACGGCGACAAGAACAACTGGTGGGCCGCGTACGCGCTGTGGGTCTTCTCGCTGTTCGGTCACGAAGACGTACGCCTGCTCGACGGCGGCCGTGACAAGTGGATCGCCGAGCAGCGCCCGCTGACGACCGACAAGACCGAGGTCGCCGCCACCGACTACCCCGTCGTCGAACGCGACGACTCGCTGCTGCGCGCGTACAAGGACGACGTGCTGGCCCACCTCGGCAACCCCCTGATCGACGTGCGCTCCCCCGAGGTGTACTCGGGCGAGCGCACCACCGCACCGGCCTACCCCGAAGAGGGGGCGCTGCGCGCCGGTCACATCCCCAGCGCTCAGAGCGTGCCGTGGGGGAAGGCCGTGGCCGAGGACGGCGGCTTCAAGTCGCGCGCCGAGCTGGACGCCATCTACCGCGACGGAGCGGGACTGAACGACGGCGACAAGATCGTCGCGTACTGCCGCATCGGCGAGCGGTCCAGCCACACCTGGTTCGTGCTGAAGCACCTGCTCGGCTTCGAGGACGTCCGCAACTACGACGGCTCGTGGACCGAGTGGGGCAGCGCGGTGCGCGTTCCGATCGTGTCGGGCTCCGAGCCGGGCGAGGTGCCCGGGCGCTGACCCGGTCGCGCGCGGGCGTGGGAGGATGACGGAGATGTCCGACACCGCCCTCCCCGCCCGCCTCGCCGAGATCCGCGACGAGTTCCTCGAGCTCGACGAGCCCGACCGCCTGCAGCTGCTGCTGGAGTTCTCTCAGGAGCTGCCCGAGGTGCCGGCGGAGTACGCCGACCACCCGGAGCTCGCGGAGCGCGTCGCCGAGTGTCAGTCGCCGGTGTTCATCATCGTCACGGTCGACGACGACGACCGCGTCGCGATGCACGCGACCGCTCCCGCCGAGGCGCCCACCACACGCGGCTTCGCCAGCATCCTGTCCCAGGGACTGACGGGGCTGACGGCCGACGAGATGCTGGCCGTCCCCGACGACTTCCCCCAGAGCATCGGTCTGACCCGCGCGGTCAGCCCCCTGCGCATCGCGGGCATGACCGGCATGCTCATGCGCGCTAAGCGTCAGGTGCGCGCCAAACGCTCCGCGTGAGGGCCGCCGCCTCGTTCACGCGACCGCGGCACGGCATCCTCTCTCAGGACCGCGAGAGACCCCGAGCCTCGACCCAGTCGCGGATCGCTCCGGACCACCGCGTCTCGTCGTAGTTCCACAGCTTGGTGTGGCGGGCGACCGAGAAGGTCTGCATGCTCACGAGGTCGGGGCGCGCCGCGGCCAACGCGTGCGAGGCGTCCGCGGGGACGAAGCCGTCGTCGTCGCTGTGCAGGATGAGGATCGGATGCCGCAACTCCCCCGCACGCGCCACGGCGTCGAGGCGATCGAGCGGGATCGGTTCACCGCTGCCGAGTGCCGCCGCCCCCCAGTTCGACACGATCGTGCTCTGCGCCAGCGCCACGACGGGGGCGGGAAGGCGCATGAGGCGACCCTGGAACGACAGCACCGTGCGCCAGTCCACCACGGGCGACTCCAGGACCAGACCCGCGATCACGTCGCCGTGCGGCGACTCCAACGCGGCCTGCAGGGCGAGTGCCCCGCCCATCGACCAGCCCATGACGATCACGTGTCGCGCGCCCTGGCGGCGGGCGTGGCCGATCGCGGCATCCAGGTCCCGCCACTCGGTGGCGCCGAGGGCGTAGGTGCCCGACGCGCTGCGCGGGGCCTCGCCGTCGTTGCGGTACGACACCACCAGGCTGGAGATGCCGAGGGCGTGGAAGACGGGGACGGCGCGCAGGGTCTCGGCGCGCGTGGTTCCGCGACCGTGCACCTGCACCACCCAGACGTCGGCGTCGATCGGCGCCGGGAACTCCCACGCCGGGCACGCGCCCACACCGGTGTCGATGTCGACATCGCGGAACGGCAGGTGCAGCTGCTCGGGGGCGTCGTAGTACCAGCCGCTGAACGCGGCCTCGGCCGCCAGGTCGCCGTCCGTGGGCACGTGGGTCAGGAGCTTTCGCGTGACCGTCGCGTCGTCCTCGGCCACGACCGCGCCCAGGCGCAGATAGGACGCCGAACCGACCGTGAACAGGCCGTAGCGACCCGGGAGCTCGGTGTCGGGGGTGCGCGCGAGCGTGATCGTCTGGGCGGCGGCATCCACGCGGACGATCCGCACGTCCGGGACCCGCCCGGCGGGGCGTACCACCGTCCGGGCGACGCGGTAGGACACCGCCCCCAGGGCTCCGGCCGAGGCGGCGAGGGCGATGCTGAGGGTGGACAGAGCGACGCGGATGCCGCTCGCGCGACGCCGCGTTGCGCGAGCGCCCGCGGCGCGCCTGGGAGCGTTCATCGAGGCCTCACTCTAGTCTGTGGCCGTGAGTGACCATCGCCCGGCGGAGCCCGTCGGACCGTTCGCGCGTGCCGCCGAGGACCTGCGCGCCACGACGTTCCGCGAGGATCTGGTGGTCCGCGAGATCCCCTCGCCCGCCGGGTTGGCGCCGTTCTCTCTCGCCCTGGCCGGCGACGTCCGGCCCGAGGAGCACGCGACCGACTCGCCGTTCGGCACGGGCCGCTTCATCTTGCTGCACGACCCCGAGGAGCCCGAGCCCTGGGGCGGGGCCTGGCGCATCGTGTGCTTCGCGCAGGCACCGCTCGAGCCCGAGATCGGCGTCGATCCGCTCCTGGCCGAGGTGGCGTGGTCGTGGCTCATCGACGCGCTCGACTCACGCGGCGCCGACCGCCATTCCGAGTCCGGCACCGCCACCAAGACCCTGTCGACCGGCTTCGGCGCCCTCGCGGCGCAGGGCGAGGGGTCGCAGATCGAACTTCGCGCGTCATGGTCGCCGCGCGGTCCCTTCCGCCCGCACCTCGAGGCGTGGGCGGAACTCGTCTGCATGCTCGCCGGCCTCCCCCCGGGGTCGGAGGGCGTCGCTGTGTTCGGAGCCCGGAGGCCCACGCGTGGTTGAGTACATCGTCATCGAGGATGCCGCGGCCTTCCGCGCCGCCTGCGAGACCCTGGCCGCCGGGAGCGGTCCTGTGGCGGTCGACGTCGAGCGGGCGTCGGGGTTCCGTTACTCGCAGCGCGCCTACCTCATCCAGGTGTTCCGTCGGGATGCCGGGGTGTTCCTCTTCGACCCGTCGACCATCGAGGACTTCGCGCCGCTGCAGGAGGCGATCGGTGAGATCGAGTGGGTGTTCCACGCCGCGAGCCAGGACCTGCCGTCGCTGCGCGAGCGGGGTCTGGAGCCGCCCCGGATCTTCGACACCGAGTTGGGCTCGCGCCTGTTGGGACACGAACGCGTCGGACTGGGCGCGGTCGTGGAGCAGACCCTCGGCATCACTCTCGCCAAGGCGCACTCCGCCGCCGACTGGTCGACGCGGCCCCTGCCGGCGTCGTGGCTGGAGTACGCGGCCCTCGACGTCGAGCATCTGATCGATGTGCGCGACGTGCTCGTGGCCGAGCTCGACGAGCAGGGCAAGACCGAGTTCGCACGCCAGGAGTTCCAGGCGGTGCTGGAGCGTCAGCCCAAGCCCGCTCGCGACGACCCCTGGCGTCGACTGAGCGGGCTGCACACCGTGCGCGGCCGCCGCGCGCTGGCCGTGGCCCGGTCGCTCTGGCAGGCGCGGGAGGACTACGCCCGCGAGCAGGACGTCGCTCCCGGCCGGCTGGTGCCCGACCGCGCGCTGGTGGCCGCGGTGCTGGCGGACCCCGCGAGCAAGCAGGCGCTCGCCGGCGTCAAGGAGTTCAACGGCCGCGCGAGCCGAACGCAGCTGGATCGGTGGTGGAACGCCATCGTCGAGGGTCGCGAGTCGACCGATCTGCCCGCAGATCGCGTGCCGAGCGACACGCTGCCTCCGCCCCGCGCGTGGGCGGACCGCAACCCCGACGCCGATCGCCGCCTCAAGGCCGCTCGGCCGGCCGTCGAGGCACGGGCCGAAGAGCTGCGGATGCCGACCGAGAATCTGCTGACCCCCGAGACCCTTCGCCGGGTCTCCTGGGCGCCGCCCGCTGACGTGACGACGGCGTCGGTCGGTTCCGCGCTCGCGGAGCTTGGCGCTCGCCCCTGGCAGATTGACCAGACCGCACAGGTGATCGCGGATAGCTTTGTAGCTTCCCTCAACGAGGTCGACGAGCCCTCCGGAACGGATTCGTAGGTTCGGACAACCGATTCCGCCCGTTGCAGCGGTCTTCCTAGGCTGGGGGTCATCCCAAACTATGGAGGCAGAGTGGCCGAGATGACGGACGTCTTCTTCGTCGACGGAATGCGCACCCCCTTCGGGCGCGCCGGCGAGAAGGGCATGTACTGGAACACCCGCGCCGACGACCTGGTCGTCAAGGCGATCATCGGGTTGATGGAGCGCAACGGCGACGTGCCGAAGGACCGGATCGACGACGTGGCGATCGCCGCGACGTCGCAGACGGGAGACCAGGGCCTGACCCTGGGTCGCACCGCGGCGATCCTCGCGGGTCTGCCGATGACGGTGCCGGGTCTGGCGATCGAGCGCATGTGCGCCGGCGCCATGACGAGCGTGACGACGATGGGCGCCTCGATCGGCGTCGGCATGTACGACCTCGCCCTCGCGGGCGGCGTCGAGCACATGGGTCGCCACCCCATCGGCGGCAACGTCGACCCCAACCCCCGCTTCGTCGCCGAGAGGCTCGTCGACCCGGGCGCGCTGAACATGGGCGTCACCGCCGAGCGCATCCACGACCGGTTCCCCCACCTGACGAAGGAGCGCGCCGACCGCTGCGGCGCCGCGAGCCAGCACAAGGTGCAGGCCGCGTACGAGGCCGGCAAGATCCAGCCCGACCTGGTCCCGGTCGCCGTCAAGGACGCCGAGGGCGCGTGGGGACTCGCGACCGAGGACGAGGGCCGTCGTCCTGAGACCACGGTCGAGGGTCTCGCGACCCTCAAGACCCCTTTCCGGCCGCACGGGCGCGTGACCGCCGGCACGTCGTCGCCGCTCACCGACGGGGCGACCATCAGCCTCCTCGCCGGTGCCGACGCGGTGAAGGAATTCGGTCTCGCCCCCAAGATGCGCATGGTGTCGTTCGCCTTCGCCGGCGTCGAGCCCGAGATCATGGGCATCGGTCCGATCCCCTCGACCGAGAAGGCGCTGAAGAAGGCCGGACTCACGATCGACGACATCGGGCTCTTCGAGCTCAACGAGGCCTTCGCGATTCAGGTCATCTCGCTGCTGGATCACTTCGGCATCGCCGACGACGACCCCCGCGTCAACCCGTGGGGCGGCGCGATCGCCCTGGGCCACCCGCTCGCGGCATCCGGGGTCCGTCTCATGATCCAGCTCGCGGCCCAGTTCGCCGAGCGGCCCGACGTGCGCTACGGCCTCACCGCGATGTGCGTGGGCCTGGGCCAGGGCGGCTCGGTCATCTGGGAGAACCCGTTCTTCGACGGAAAGAAGAAGCGCAAGTGACCGATTACACCTCGATCGACTTCAGCCCCCTCGACGCCCTCACCGGCGACGAGGTGGTCACCCACTCCCCCGTCCGCGACGTGCGTCTGCCCTCGGGCAACGTCCTGGCGCTCATCACGCTGGACAACGGTCGGGATCACACTCGCCCCAACACGCTGGGCCCGGCGACGCTCGCCGAGCTCGGCGAGACCCTCGCGACGCTGAAGCGTCGCGCGGCGGCGGGAGAGATCCACGCCGTGGCCATCACCGGCAAGCAGTACATCCTCGCCGCCGGTGCCGACCTGTCGGACGTCGCGAAGCTGCCGTCGAAAGACGTCGCCCGTCTCATCGCGCAGCGCGGCCACCAGGTGATCGGCTCGCTCTCCGAGCTGGGCGTGCCCTCGTTCGCGTTCGTCAACGGACTCGCCCTCGGCGGCGGCCTGGAGATCGCACTCAACTCGACGTACCGCACGGTCGACGCCTCCGCGGCGGCCGTCGCGCTGCCCGAGGTGTTCCTCGGCATCATCCCCGGCTGGGGCGGCGCCTACCTGCTGCCGAACCTCATCGGCATCGAGAACGCGCTCGAGGTCGTCATCTCGAACCCGCTCAAGCAGAACCGCATGCTCAAGCCTCAGCAGGCGTTCGACCTCGGGATCATGGATGCCATCTTCCCGGCGGCCAGCTACCTCGAGGACTCGCTGCGGTGGGCCGATGGCGTGCTCACCGGCCGCGTGAAGGTCGAGCGCAAGAACGAGCCCGGCAAGCTCGAGCGCCTGACCAAGTGGCCGATCGCGATCAAGGTCGCGCGCGGCATGCTCGAGTCGAAGATCGGCACCGTGCCCCGCTCTCCCTACGTCGCGCTCGACCTGCTCGACAGGGCGAAGAGCGGCACCAAGGCCGAGGGCTTCGCTCGCGAGGACGAGGCGCTGGCCGATCTCATCACGGGCGACCAGTTCACGGCATCCATGTACGCCTTCGACCTCGTGCAGAAGCGCGCGAAGCGCCCGGTCGGCGCGCCCGACAAGGCGCTCGCGAAGAAGGTCACGAAGGTCGGCGTCATCGGTGCGGGCCTCATGGCTTCCCAGTTCGCGCTGCTGTTCGTGCGGAAGCTCCGCGTGCCCGTGATCATCACCGACCTCGACCAGGGCCGGGTCGACAAGGGCGTGGCATCCATCCGCGAAGAGATCGGCAAGCTCGAGGCCAAGGGCCGCCTGGACGGCGACGCCGCGAACCAGCTGCGCGCCCTCGTGCACGGCACGACGGACCGCACCGAGTTCGCCGACTGCGACTTCGTGATCGAGGCCGTGTTCGAAGAGGTCGGCGTCAAGCAGGAGGTCTTCAGCGCGATCGAGAAGATCGTCGCCGACGACGCGATCCTCGCCACCAACACCTCGTCGCTCTCGGTCGCCGAGATCGGCTCGGTGCTGAAGAACCCCGAACGGCTCGTGGGCTTCCACTTCTTCAACCCCGTCGCGGTCATGCCGCTCATCGAGGTGGTCAAGACGGATGCCACCTCCGACGCCGCCTTGTCGACGGCGTTCGTGGTCGCGAAGGGCCTGGGCAAGAACGCAGTGCTCACCGCCGACGCGCCCGGCTTCGTCGTGAACCGCCTGCTCGCGAAGGTCATGGGCGAGGCGGCGCGCGCGGTGTACGAGGGTACGCCCCTCACGGTCGTCGAGAAGGCGTTCGCTCCCCTCGGACTGCCGATGGGACCGTTCCAGCTGATCGACCTGGTCGGCTGGAAGGTCGCGGCGCACGTGCAGGACACGATGGCGCACGCCTTCCCCGACCGGTTCTTCTCGTCGGAGAACTTCCATGAGCTCGCGGCCCTGCCGGAGGTCGTCGAGAAGGACAAGGGCGGTCGCGTGACCGGCTGGACCAAGGCCGCGCAGAAGGTGCTCGTCACCGGTAAGACCCCGGTCGCGCCCGAGACGATCCTCGCCCGCGTGCAGGACGGTCTCGCGCAGGAGATCAAGATCATGCTCGACGAGGGCGTCGTGCCCGAGGTGCAGGACATCGACCTGTGCCTCATCCTCGGCGCCGGGTGGCCGTTCATCGACGGTGGGGCCTCGCCCTACCTCGACCGCGAGGGGGCGTCGGAGCGCGCGTTCGGCGACACGTTCCACCACCCGCCGATCCGCGGCATCGGGGCCTGAGGGTCCTCCTCCCGACGGCGTCGTCCCCACGGGGCGGCGCCGTCGGCGTTCGTGCGGGCGCCGGCCGCCGCCGGAACAGGCGGCGGGACGAGAACAGGGCGTCTGCGGCGAACTCCCCCTGTTCCGGTGTTCTCTCCTGTTCTCGTGACAGCGAGGCCATACCGAGATGCAGAACGGGCCGGGATGCTGCCATCCCGGCCCGTTCATCGTCCCCGCGCTTACGGTCGGGTCTGCTCCCACTCGGCGATCGTGGGGATCGAGCCCGTGGGGGTCTGACGTGCCATCGGGATACGGGTGCCGAGCACCTGCGCCACCACGTCGTTGGCGATCTTGGAGGCCGTGAGACCGGCATCCTCGAGGATCTGCTCGCGCGTGGCGTGGTCGATGAATTCGTCCGGGATGCCGAGCTCGTCGACGGCCGTGTCGACCCCCGCCTCGCGCAGCACCTGCCGCACGCGCGTCCCGACGCCCCCGACGCGGATGCCGTCCTCGATCGTGATCACCAGGCGGTGCTCGCGGGCGAGGTCGACGATCGACGGCTGCACGGGGATGGCCCAGCGCGGGTCGATCACCGTGGCGCCGATGCCCTGCGCCTCGAGGCGCTCGGCGACTTCCATCGCCAGGTGCACCATCGGCCCGATGCCGACGAGCAGGACGTCTTCGCCCGCCCCGCGGGCAAGGACGTCGACGCCGTCCTCGAGGCGCTCGATCGCCTCGACATCGTCATTGACCGTGCCCTTGGGGTAGCGCACGACCGTGGGCGCGTCCTCGACCGCCGTGGCCTCGCGGAAGACCTCGCGCAGACGCGCGGCGTCACGCGGGGCCGCGATGCGGATGCCGGGGACGAGCTGCAGCATGGCGAGGTCCCAGATGCCGTGGTGGCTGGGACCGTCGGGGCCGGTGACGCCCGCGCGGTCGAGGACGAAGGTGACCCCGGCCTTGTGCAGGCCGACGTCCATCATGACCTGATCGAAAGCGCGGTTCATGAACGTCGCGTAGATGGCGACGACGGGGTGCAACCCGCCGAACGCCAGCCCCGCGGCCGAGGCCACCGCGTGCTGCTCGGCGATACCGACGTCGTACACGCGCTCGGGGAACCGCTCCGAGAACTTCTGCAGGCCCGTGGGACGCAGCATCGCCGCGGTCATCGCGATGATGTCATCGCGCTCGGATCCGACCGCGACGAGCTCGTCGGCGAACACATCGGTCCACTGGGGGCCGCCGCCCGAGCCGAGGGCCTCGCCCGTGATCGGATCGATCTTGCCGACGGCGTGGAACTGGTCGGCCTCGTCGCTCATCGCCGGGGCGTATCCGCTGCCCTTGTCGGTGATGGCGTGCACGATGACGGGGGCACCGTAGGACTTCGCCAACTCGAGCGTCTCGAGGAGCGATTCGAAGTCGTGACCGTCGATGGGACCGAGGTACTTGATGTCGAGGTTGCTGTAGAGCGCCTCGTTGTTGGTGAAGCGCGACAGGAAGCCGTGCGTGCCCCCGCGCACCCCGCGATACACCGCGCGGGCGGCGGGGCCCAGGCGGCGGAACAGCGTGTCGGAACCGCGGTGCAGCGTCCGGTACGCCTCGTTGGTGCGGACGCGGTTGAGGTAACGGGCCATGCCGCCGATGGTCGGCGCGTAGGAGCGGCCGTTGTCGTTCACGACGATGACCAGGTTGCGGTCGTTGTCGTCGCTGATGTTGTTCAACGCCTCCCAGGTCATGCCCCCGGTGAGGGCGCCGTCGCCGACGACGGCGACCACGTGACGGTCGCGTCGCCCCGTGCGGCTGAAGGCGCGCGAGACGCCGTCCGCCCAGCTCAGCGAGCTGGAGGCGTGCGAGGACTCGACCACGTCGTGCTCGCTCTCGGAGCGCTGCGGGTAACCAGCCAGACCGCCGCGCGAGCGCAGCTTGGAGAAGTCCTGACGGCCGGTCAGGATCTTGTGCACGTAGGACTGGTGCCCGGTGTCGAAGATGATGGGGTCGGCGGGTGAGTCGAAGACCTTGTGGAGAGCGATCGTGAGCTCGACGACGCCGAGGTTGGGACCGAGGTGACCGCCCGTGCGGGCGACGTTCTCGACGAGGAACGAGCGGACCTCGGCCGCGAGCTGACGCAGCTGATCGGGCGTGAGATCGTCGAGGTCACGGGGACCGTGGATGCCGGGTAGGAGAGCCATGTGACTCCTCTCGTGCGGGGCGTGCAGAGGTCTGCGCGTCTGTCGATTCTAGTCTCGGGGGGTGCGAGAGGCTCGGCAACGGCTTGCGTCGGCGTCGAGCGCGTGGGTTGCCGGGATGTGTCGCCTCGCCGACGGCGAAAGCGACACATCCCGGCACCTCACCCCCGGGTGGACGGCAACGCGCCCCGGGGGCCGAAGCCCCCGGGGCGCGTGTGCAGCGGGATCAGACCAGCGAACGCAGCACGTACTGCAGGATGCCGCCGTTGCGGTAGTAGTCGGCTTCACCGGGGGTGTCGATGCGGACCACGGCGTCGAACGTCACGGTCTGCTTGCCCTCGGGCGAGAACTCGCTCGGCTCGGCGGTCACCTTGACCGTCTTGGGCGTCACGCCCTCGTTGAGCTGCTCGAGACCCTCGATCGAGACGATCTCGGTTCCGTCGAGGCCCAGCGACTTCCAGCTCTCGCCCGCCGGGAACTGGAGCGGGACGACGCCCATGCCGATCAGGTTCGAGCGGTGGATGCGCTCGAAGCTCTCGGTGATGACCGCCTTGACGCCCAGCAGGTTGGTTCCCTTGGCCGCCCAGTCGCGCGACGAGCCCGAGCCGTACTCCTTGCCGCCGAAGATCACCAGCGGGGTGCCCTGCGCCTGGTAGTTCTGGCTCGCGTCGAAGATGTACGACTGCGGGCCGCCCTCCCGGGTGAAGTCGCGGGTGTAGCCGCCCTCGACGACCGTGCCGTCGTTGACCGCAGCGGTGAGCTCGTTCTTCAGACGGATGTTCGCGAAGGTGCCGCGGATCATCACCTCGTGGTTGCCACGGCGCGAGCCGTACGAGTTGAAGTCCTTCTGCGCGACGCCGTGCTCGGTCAGGTACTGCGCAGCGGGGGTGCCCGCCTTGATGTTGCCGGCCGGGCTGATGTGGTCGGTGGTCACCGAGTCGCCCAGCGTCGCCATGACGCGCGCACCGGTGATGTCGGTGACCGGCGAGGGCTCCATCGACATGCCGTCGAAGTAGGGCGCCTTGCGCACGTAGGTGGAGTCGGCATCCCAATCGAAGACGGGACCGGTCGGCGTGGGCAGGTTCTTCCAGCGCTCGTCGCCCTCGAAGACGGTGGCGTACTGCTGGATGAACTGCTCGCGCGAGATCGACGCGTCGATGATCGTCTGCACCTGGTCGGGGGCCGGCCAGATGTCCTTGAGGAAGACGTCGTCGCCGTTCTGGTCCTTGCCCAGGGCGTCGGTCTCGAAGTCGAAGTTCATCGAACCGGCCAGCGCGTAGGCGACCACCAGGGGCGGGGATGCCAGGTAGTTCATCTTGACGTCGGGGCTGATGCGACCCTCGAAGTTGCGGTTGCCCGAGAGGACGGCCGACACGGCCAGGTCGTTCTCGTTGATCGCCTCGGAGACCTCCTCGATGAGGGGGCCGGAGTTGCCGATGCAGATCGTGCAGCCGTAGCCGACGGTGTAGAAGTCGAGGCCCTCGAGCGCCTTGTCGAGACCGGACTTCTCGTAGTAGTCGGTGACGACCTTCGAGCCGGGTCCGAGCGTCGTCTTGACCCACGGCTTGCGCTTGAGGCCCTTGTCGACCGCGTTCTTGGCGAGCAGGCCCGCCGCGATCATGACCGAGGGGTTCGAGGTGTTCGTGCACGAGGTGATGGCGGCGAGGGTGACCGCGCCGTTGTCGAGCAGGTACGACTGCCCGTCGGGGGTCGTGACCTTGACCGGCTTGGAGGCGTTCGCCGGGTGACCGGACGAGATGAGGACGTCGCTCTCGGTGACGTCTTCGCTCTCTTCGCCGGGGACGGCGCCGGGGTCGGACGCCGGGAAGGTGCCGTCGACCTCGAGGTCGACGACCGAGTCGGTGGTCGACGCGGTCGCGTAGTTGAGGATGTCCTTCTCGAACTGCGACTTGGCCTCGGACAGCAGGATGCGGTCCTGCGGGCGCTTCGGGCCGGCGATCGAGGGGACGACCGTCGAGAGGTCGAGCTCCATGTACTCGCTGAAGACGAGCTCGCGAGCCGGGTCGTGCCAGAGCTTCTGCTCCTTGGCGTAGGCCTCGACGAGGGCGACGGTCTGCTCGTCGCGACCGGTCAGGCGCAGGTAGTCGAGCGTGACGTCGTCGATGGGGAACATCGCGGCCGTCGAGCCGAACTCGGGGCTCATGTTGCCGATGGTGGCGCGGTTGGCCAGCGGCACCGAGGCGACGCCCTCGCCGTAGAACTCGACGAACTTGCCGACCACGCCGTGCTGGCGCAGCATGTCGGTGATCGTGAGGACGACGTCGGTCGCGGTGACGCCGGCGGGGATCTCGCCGCTGAGCTTGAAGCCGACCACGCGCGGGATCAGCATCGACACGGGCTGGCCGAGCATCGCGGCCTCGGCCTCGATGCCGCCGACGCCCCAGCCGAGCACGCCCAGGCCGTTGACCATCGTGGTGTGCGAGTCGGTGCCGACGCAGGTGTCGGGGTAGGCGCGCAGGACACCGTCGACCGTGCGGTCGTAGACGACCTTGGCGAGGTGCTCGATGTTGACCTGGTGCACGATGCCCGTCCCCGGGGGGACGACCTTGAAGTCGTCGAAGGCCGTCTGGCCCCAGCGCAGGAACTGGTACCGCTCGCCGTTGCGCTCGTACTCGATCTCGACGTTGCGCTCGAGGGCGTTCTCGCTGCCGAAGAGGTCGGCGATGACCGAGTGGTCGATGACCATCTCGGCGGGCGAGAGCGGGTTGATCTTGTTGGGGTCGCCGCCGAGGGCGGTGACGGCCTCGCGCATGGTGGCGAGGTCGACGATGCAGGGCACACCGGTGAAGTCCTGCATGACCACGCGCGCGGGCGTGAATTGGATCTCGGTGTCGGGGTCAGCCGTGGGCACCCACGAGCCGAGCGCCTGGATCTGCTCCTTGGTGACGTTGGCGCCGTCCTCCGTGCGCAGGAGGTTCTCGAGCAGCACCTTCAAGCTGAACGGGAGCTTCTCGTAACCGGCGACCGTGTCGATCCGGAAGATCTCGTAGTCGGTGCTGCCGACCGTCAGGGTGCTCTTTGCACCGAAGCTGTCAACCGTGGACACGATCGTCTCCTTCGTCGGCGAATGCGCAGGCGTCAGCCCGCATTTCTCCATCTTCCCCGGGCTGCGAGATCGGCACCAGCAAGGCCGACCTAACCGTTCCGGGGGCGGATTTATCTTGATGTCAAGATAATATCAGGACTCGCGCCGCGGTGAGAGAGAACGCACCACGAGCCACGTCACGGCGAGCATCGGGGCGAACAGCGGCAGGCCCATCACGATTTTCAGGGTGCCGAGCGCGGTGACGTCGCCCGCGAAGTACAGCGGCAACTGGACGATCAGACGCGCGGCGAACAGCGCGGCCCACGCGACCGAGAGCCAGGTGTAGGCGCGCTTCTGGCGCCGGTCGGCGCGCCAGCGCGTGCCCTCCCCCATGAGGTACCCGGCGGCCAGGCCGATCAGCGGCCAGCCGACGATCGCGCTCACCAGGAACGCCGTGCCATAAGCGCCGTTGGTGAAGAAGCCCAGCACGAAGTTGTCCTGGCCGCGGCCGGTTACCAGGGCCAGCACGGCGGCCCCCGCGGTCGCCAGCAGGCCGCCGATCGCGGCGCTCGGCGGCGACTTCGCGATCAGGCGTGCGAGCGTGAACACCACCGCGAGCCCCACCGAGACGCCGAGGCTGAGCCACAGGTTGCCCTGCCGCGTGTCCGGGTCGATCGTGACGGTGAACAGCACCACGAACGCCAGCGACGGCAGGACGGATTCCAGGATGCCGCGCCACCCGCCCATCGCCGACCACACCGCGGCGCCGGTCGTCGCGTGCGCCGCGGGGTCCAGGCCCGCGCGACGCGCGGCCCCGCCGAGGGCGGCACCGAGGCTGTCGGCCGCGGACGGCGGCTCGAGCGGGACGCGCTCCGCGTCGGGAGCGGGGCGGGCGGGATCGTCGCTCATGCCGTGCCGGGGGTCGACGGCATCCGCAGAGGAATGAGGTCTCGCGGGGGCATGGGAGAGGTTCCGCGGACGACGACGATCGAACGGAAGAGGTCCTCGACCGCCGCGGCCGCCTCGATGTCGCTGGTGGCGGCGCCGCCCACGACGCCGCGCAGGAACCACCGGGGTCCGTCGACCCCGACGAAGCGCGCGAGACGCTTTCCGGCGCCGTCGGCGCCCGCGACGGGGACCTCGGCGAGCAGCTCCGGACCCAGCGGTCCCTCGCGCTCCTCGACGCGGCCGCCCTGCTGCTTGACCTGCTGCCGGATCTGCTCGCGCGTCTCTTCCCACAGTCCGCTGGAGCGGGGCGCCGCGAACGGCTGCACCTGCAGCGTCGACTCGGCGTAGTCCAGCCCGACGGCGACGATGCGCTTGGTCTGCTCCTCGACCTCGAGGCGAAGGTTCAGACCCTCGCGCGGCAGGATCTTGATGCCGCCGAGGTCGATGTAGGGGCGGACCGGGTTGGCCTCGGCCTCGTCGAACGGGCCGGCGCTGTCGCGATCGGCCGGCGCGCTCTTGGCGGGGGGTGCGGGCTCGAGGGCGGTCTGCTCGTCCTCGGGCGTGGTCTGCGACGCGTCGTCGGTCATCGGGTGCTCCCTTGCAGGGTCTGGTATCCGCTCGATCCGAAGCCGCCGTCGCCGCGCACGCTGTCGGGAAGGTCGTCGACGGGGACGAAGCGCACGGGCGGGACGGGCATCACGATGAGCTGGGCGATGCGGTCTCCGACCGCGATGTCGTAGGCCTCGTCGAGGTCGGTGTTGAGCAGGGCCACCTTGATCTCGCCGCGGTAGCCGGCGTCGATGGTCCCCGGGGAGTTGACGATCGTGATGCCGTGTTTTGCGGCCAGACCGCTGCGCGGGACCACGAAGGCCGCATAGCCCTCGGGCAGGGCGATGCGCACTCCCGTCGAGACGAGGGCGCGGCGACCGGGTTCGAGCCGGAGCGCTTCGGCGGAGGTCAGGTCGGCCCCGGCGTCGCCGGGGTGGGCGAAGACCGGGGGCTCGGATGCGACAATGAGGACGTCCACCGTTTCGGTCACCCCACGAGGGTAATGCAGAAGAGGGGGTGCGGCATCCGCACCGCAGTCGAGTACCGCGAGCGTCTCAGCCCGTCGCTGTGGGCGCTGGTCGCCGCCGCCGTGTGCGGCCCGATGGCCGCCGTCGTGTTCTCGCCCCTCGATACGACCCTGGCCCTGTTCATCGGGCTCGTCGTGTCGGTGGGCATCGTGGCCGCGCTCCTCGCGCTGTCGCCCGTGGTCGAGGTGAGCGGCGGAGAACTGCGCGCCGGCCGCGCGCACATTCCCGTGGATCTGCTGGGCGTGCCCTCGGGCGTCGTAGCCGAAGAGGCCCGAACGGCCCGAGGGAGTGGTCTCGACCATCGGGCCTGGCATGTCATCCGGGGCGGGATCGACGGTATCGTCACGGTTCCCGTGACCGATCCCGACGACCCGACCCCGTACTGGGTGGTGTCCACCCGCACGCCGGATCGCCTCATCGCGGCGATCCAGCGCGCTCAGGTCAGGCTGCGCACTCCAGGCAGATGAAGCCGGGGCCGCTCTCTTCCGCGATCTGGGAGCGGTGCTTCACGAGGAAGCAGCTCATGCAGGTGAACTCGTCCTCCTGGGCGGGCAGGACGACGACATCGAGCTCGATGTCGGAGAGGTCGGCGCCGGGCAGTTCGAAGCCCGAGGGGTTGTCGGCATCCTCGTTGTCGATCGACCCCGACGCCTTGTCGGGCACGCGCTCCTTGAGGGCCTCGATCGACTCGCTGTCGTCCTCGGTCTTGCGCGGTGCGTCGTAATCGGTTGCCATGCGTGCAGGTCTCTACTTCCGGATTTCGTGGTGCTGTGCCGGTCGGGTTCCCGATCGGGCGGGCATAGTTTGCATGACACGTCTGCGATAAGCAAATGCTCGTGCGGTCGCGTGCGTGTCGAGCCAGAGCGGAAACTCGCGGCGCGCCCGCGATATTCCCGCAACCGGGCGGCGCCCATGTCAGCATGGGCGCTGACCGCAGATCGGAGGGGTGTTTCGCATGGAACAGCTCAAAGTCATCGGAACCGAGGATGACGTCCTCGTCGTGGCGACTCAGGCGGGCGAACGCTTCGCCCTTCCGCTCGACGAGGTGTTGCGCGCGGAAGCGCGGCGCGCCCGTCGGGACCGCGAAGACGACGACCGCGCCCCGCGTCCCAGCCCGCGCGAGATCCAGGCGCACATCCGCGCCGGACTCTCGGCCCGCGAGGTGGCGTCGCTGCTGAACGCGCGCGTCGAAGACGTCCAGCGCTTCGAGCC
>NZ_CAJYPF010000053.1 GCF_913776565.1 uncultured Microbacterium sp.
CCCAGGCCCGCGGTGTCGTCGCGGCGGTGGCGGAACCAGCCGTCGTCGAGCACGAACCGTTCGACGCCGATCTCGGCGGCGACGTCGGCGAGCTCGAGGAGTTTCGGCAGGCGGTGGTCGAAGTACACCGCCTCCCAGGTGTTGAGCGTGATCGGTCGCGGGCGCGCGGGGTGCTGCGGGCGCGCCCGCCACGCGTCGTGGAAGCGCGCCGCGAGCTGGTCGAGGCCCTCACCCCACGATCCGTATACGGTCGGCGACGACATCTCCTCACCGGGCCCCAGCACGATCTCTCCCCAGGCGGCGAGTTCTCCCCCGGCGAGCAGGGCCTCGCCCAGCGGCAGGCGTTCGGCGAGGACGCGCTGATTGCCGCTCCAGGCGACGTGGATGCCGTGCACCCGGCCGCTCTCGAATCCGAAGCCGGGGCGTCCGGCGGCCAGCAGCAGCGTGGCGTCGGCCCCAGGGCGCCCGCGGCGGCTCTCGCGCAGGTGCGTGCCGTAGGTGAATCCATGGCGCTGCGCGGAACGCTCGCGCAGGTGCCGGCCGGTGGTGTCGAGGATCTCGATGGCATCCCACGGCAGCGGGAACGTCGGCTGGAGCGTCTGGACGACGAGGTGGTCGGAACCGTCGTTGACGACCGTGAGCCGCTGGGTGAAGAGCCCCGCGGCATCCACCTCGAGATCACCGCGCAGGCGGATCGCGCGCTGCTCGTCGACGAGGTGCAGGGTCGCGCCGGTGGGCCGGTGATCGATGGATGCCAGCGAGAAGACCGTCCCCTGCACCACGCCGCCGCGCCCTCCCTCGAACCCGGGAGTGCCAGGCCAGCCCGCCGCCGCGGTCGGGACGAGGGTGAGGCGGGGGGTCTGATCGATGCCGCCGGACACACGCTGCGGCTGCGCCGCGACGACCATCGATGTCAGGGCGACGGGTGAGAGCTCGCCGAGGTCGGGGCCCCAGTGGATCACCGCGGGAGAGGGCTGGGCGGTGAGGTCGACGACGACGCTCGTCCCGCCGTTGCGCAGGTGGAGGACCGTCGGGGCGGAGTGCGACATGGCATTATTTTTATCACGGAACATATTGGTCGGCCCCGTCCGACGAGGGAGGGTGCCGTGCTCACCGAGAGCGAGTCCGCCGTCGCGCGCGAGGTGCTGTTGCACGGGCCCCTCTCGCGTCGCACCTTGGCCGCGCGCCTTCGCCTGTCCCCCGCGAGCGTGACGCGACTGGCGCGCCCGCTCCTGGCCGCGGGCGTGCTCGTCGAACTCGACGACGACATCGACGGCACGGTGGGGCGCCCCTCGCGCCCCCTCGACATCTCTCCCACGGCGGGGACGTTCGTCGGCGTCAAGCTGACCGGCGACCGCGTGCACGTCGCGGCGACGGACATCCGCGCCGATCTGCTCGACGCGTACGACCATCCGCTCGACGACCCCTCGCCCCGCGGCGCGTGCGTCGCGATCGTCGCGGCCGTCGAGGCCCTCGGCCGCGACGATGTCCGCGGGGTCGGCGTGAGCCTCGGCGGGCACGTCTCCGGCGGCGTCGCCGTCGACGCCCCCTTCCTCGGCTGGCGCGACATCCCCCTCGCCCGCATGCTCGAGCGGATGCTCGAGGTCCCCGTGACGGTCGAGAACGACGTCGTGGCCCTCGCCGAGGCCGAACGCTGGTTCGGGGTGGGCCGCGGCATCCCGGGATTCGTCGTCGTGACGATCGGCGCCGGGGTGGGCCTCGGCCTCGTCGTCGACGGTCGAACGGTCCGCACCCCCGACGCCGGGATCGGCACGGTCGGCCACCTGCCGCTGCGCGCGGACGGTCCGCCCTGCCCGCTGGGGCACCGCGGCTGCGCCGACTCTCTGCTGACCACCCCCGCGATCGCGCGGCGGGCGTCGCGAGCGGTGGGGCGTGCGATCGGGTTCGACGACGCGGTCGCCCTCGCGCGCGCCGGCGACCAGGTCCTGCGCGCACTCTTCGCCGATACGGGCGACGCCCTCGGCGCGCTCTGCGCCCTCGCGGCCACCCTCTCGCTGCACGCCGACATCGTGCTCGCGGGCGAGGGGATGGACGCCTTCGACCTGTTGCGCGAAGAGGCCGGAACGGCGATCTCGCGACTGCGCCCACGCTCGGCGTCCCCGGTCTCGCTCCACCCCGACCACTCCGGATTCACGGCGTGGGCACGCGGAGCGGCAGCGGTCGCCATCCAGGCCGCGATGGGCCGTATCGACCTCGCACGCTGACGGCCCCGCCCCCGGAGGAGCGGGGCCGTCGGCGATCGATCAGAGCGCGGGGGCGACGATCGCGCTGGCTCCCGCGGGAACGGTGACGGCGGAGCCCTCGAGCTCCACGCCCTCTGCGGTGGCCAGCAGGACGCGGGCGCCGGAGGCGACGGATGCCGAAGCCTCGACATCCGAGAGGTTCACCACGACCACCAGGTCGCCGCGGCGCAGCTCGTAGACGCGCCCACCCTGGGCCTCGCGCGCGGCGGCCGACAGTCCCTCGCGCGACGGGTCGGTGAGCTCGGGGCGCTCGCGGCGAAGCTTCGCCAGCTCGCGGTACAGGGCCAGCAGCTGCGCGTGGTCGCCCTCTCCGACCTCGTCCCAGTCGAGCTTCGAGTTCTCGAACGTCGAGGGGTCCTGGGGGTCGGGCACGGAGTCCTCGTCCCAGCCCATCTTCGCGAACTCGGCGATGCGCCCCTCGGCGGTGGCCTTTCCGAGCTCGGGCTCGGGGTGCGAGGTGAAGAACTGCCAGGGTGTCGTGGCGCCCCACTCCTCGCCCATGAACAGCATCGGCGTCCCCGGCGCGGTGAGGGTCAGGACGGCGGCCGCGGCGAGCCGACCGTAGCCGAGCGACTGCGACAGGCGGTCTCCGGCGGCGCGGTTGCCGATCTGGTCGTGGTCCTGCGCGAAGGTGACGAGGCGCCAGTTCGGCACATCGTCGGGGATGGGCTTGCCGTGCTTCTCTTCACGGAACGACGAGTAGGTGCCGTCGTGGAAGAAGCCGCCCTCGCTGACCTTCCGGAATGCGTCGAGATCGGCGAAGTCCTCGTAGTAGCCGATCGTCTCGCCGGTCAGGGCGACGTGCGCGGTGTGGTGCCAGTCGTCCGACCACTGCGCCGTCAGCCCGTAGCCTCCGGCCTCGCGCGGCAGGATGAGCTTCGGGTCGTTCATGTCGCTCTCGGCGATGGTCGTCAGGGGGATGCCGCGGTGCGCCGACAGGGCGTCGGTGCGCTCCGCGATCTCCTGCAGCACGTGCGGCTCGCGGTGGTCGAGCAGGGCGTGCACGGCGTCGAGGCGCAGACCATCGACGTGGTAGTCGCTCATCCACATCAGCGCGTTCTCGACGATGTAGGCGCGCACGGCGTCCTCGTCGAGGTTGACCGAGTCGCCCCACGTGTTGCGGCTGCCCTCGCGCAGGTACTCCCCGAACTCGGGCAGGTAGTTGCCCGAGGGGCCGAGGTGGTTGTAGACGACGTCCTGGATGACCGCGAGACCCGCCGCGTGGGCCGCGTCGACGAAACGCTGGTAGGCCTCGGGCCCGCCGTAGCCCTCGTGGACGGTGTACCAGAGCACCCCGTCGTAGCCCCAGTTCCACGTGCCGTTGAAGCCGTTCACCGGCAGCAGTTCGACGTGGGTCACCCCGAGGTCGACGAGGTGGTCGAGGCGTCCGATCGCGGCATCCAGGGTCCCTTCGGGGGTGAAGGTGCCCAGGTGCAGCTCGTAGATCAGGCCGCCGGCGAGCTGCCGACCCGTCCACGCGTCGTCGTTCCACGCGTAGACCGAGGGGTCGAACCACGCCGACGCCTCGTGCACGCCGCCGGGCTGGCGACGCGAACGCGGGTCGGGACGCAGCTCGTCGCCGTCGCCGAGCACGAAGCCGTAGCGCTCACCGTCGGCGAGGTCGACCGGAGCGGTCCACCATCCGTCGGCGGCGCTGTCCATCTCGATGTCCTCGACGACCGTGTCGCCGCTGTCATCCAGCCGGCGCAGCCGCACCCGCTCTGCCTTCGGTGCCCAGACGTCGATGCCCATGGTCGTGTCCTTTTCGCGTGAGGGGTCAGAAAGTGTCGCTTGGCGTCGCGTGAGGCGACAGAAGATGACCCCTCACGCGCCGGGGAACTAGAAGATCAGGAGGGCGACCGGGAGGAACGCCAGCAGATCGGACAGGGGGGTCGCACCACCCGCGAAGGATCGACCGGTCAGCACGTCGACGACGGGCGTGTCGGGCAGCAGCACGACCGTGTCGCGCCACCCGCCCGCGGCCTTCAGCCCGTGGGGCAGACGCGTCGCGACGGCGAACACGCCCCCGCGGTCGAAGGCCACGACGTGGGCGGATGCCACTCCCGCGGCCTCGAGCGGACGGTAGATCTCGAGCGGGTGCTCTCGCCGCAGGCGCAGGGCGCGCGAGGTCACGAGGAGCTTGGCCGCACCCGTGGCGTCCACCGCCGGGAACGAGGCGCCGGGCGCGTCGAGCGCGGCGAGCAGGCGTCGGCGTTCGGCGAAGTCCACCGCGCGGCGGTTGTCGGGATCGACGAGGGACTGCTCCCACAGCTCCGAGCCCTGGTAGACGTCGGGGACGCCCGGACCCATGATCTGCAGCAGCTTGGCCGACAGGCCGTTCGACCAGCCCGCGGGCGAGATCTCGTCGACGAACGCGCGCACCCGCTCCGCGGCGGGGCCGGTGGCAGCGTCGACGACCGCGTGCATGCGCTCCTCGAACGCCTCGTCCTGCTCCCACCAGCCGGTGACCTCGCTCGCCTCGCGTGCGGCCTTCTCGGCGTAGGCGTGCAGGCGCTCCCGGTAGACCTTCAGACCCTCGGGCGTCGAGGCCGAAGCGGGCCAGGCTCCCACGATGGCCTGCCACAGCAGGTTGTCGAAGGGGCCGTGACCGGTCGAGGCGATGCCCTGGAACTCCGCGAGCCGCGCGGCCCAGGTCTCGGGGATCTCCGCGAGCACCGCGATGCGGGCGCGCGTGTCCTCACCGCGCTTGGTGTCGTGCGTCGACAGCGTGGTCATGGCGGTCGGCCACGACGCGTGCCGCTGCGCCTGCGCGGTGTGGAACCCGGCGACGTCGAGCGAGAACTCCCCCGGGTCGCCGCCCACCTCGGTGATCGAGCCCAGCCGCGTGTAGCGGTAGAACGCCGTGTCCTCGACGCCCTTGGCCATCACGGGCCCGGTCGTCTGCTGGAACCGCCATGCGACCTCGAGACCCGTGTCGGCGAGCACCGGGACGAGCTTCTCGATGACGTCGCCCAGTTCGGGGCGGCGCACCTCGGCCTCGCCCGCGGCGGCGTCGAGGTGCGCGCGACCGGCCGGCAGGTACGAGCGGTAGACGGGGAAGCACGCGAGGATCTCGGCGAGCGCGTCCTGCAGCACGTCGGCCTCGAACTCCTCGCGCAGCTCCGCGGGCAGGCCCCGGACGAGGCGGCGGATCTCCGACACCTGGATCGAGTCGGCGATCTTGCGCTTCGTGTCGTGGATGAGGTCGTGCCAGCCGGTCAGGGGCGCGAGGTCGCTGTCGACGCGCAGCCTGGCGTCGAGGGCGTCGAGCGCCGCCTCACCCGCGGGGTCGGTGAGAACCCGGTCGATCTCGGCGAGCGCGTCGTAGCCGGTCGTGCCGGCGGTCTTCCACCACGAGGGCAGCGCCTCGCCGTGCTCGAGGATCTTCTCGCCGAGCACGTACCCGACCTCGCCGTCGCCGGCCT
>NZ_CAJYPF010000054.1 GCF_913776565.1 uncultured Microbacterium sp.
GTCGGCGTGGTTCGCCGCCCGCCCCTCGGGCACCGAGGACGTCTACAAGCTGTACGCGGAGTCGCTGCGCGGCGAGGACCACTTGCGCGAGGTACAGGAAGAGGCGCGGGCCGTGGTGTCGGCCGCCCTCGGCCAGGCGTAACACCGTCGCCGAAGCGGCGCCGTCCTGCGGGGCGGCGCCGCTTTCGCGTGCCCCGCCCGCCCGCGGCAGCGCGGCGCGGCGGCGCGGCGGCGGCTGGCAGTCGCCGATAAACGCCGATCCGTGCGAGACACGCGGTGACGCCGCGAGTCTCAGCAGGGAGGGCGTTTATCGACGCGGGGGTGGCGGAGGGAACGCCGCGGCCCCGGCGCTCCGGAGAACGTCGGGGCCGTGGCATCCGGGGACGGAAACCGGATCAGGCGGGGGCGAAGGTCTTCGCGTCGATGACGAAGCGGTAGCGCACGTCGCTCTTCAGCACGCGCTCGTAGGCCTCGTTGATCTGGTCGGCCGAGATGAGCTCGGTCTCGGGCGCG
The DNA here is from genome assembly GCF_913776565.1 of uncultured Microbacterium sp. GTDB lineage: Bacteria > Actinomycetota > Actinomycetes > Actinomycetales > Microbacteriaceae > Microbacterium. The sequence continues at coordinate 514 of NZ_CAJYPF010000054.1, forward strand.
ATGCCGTTCTCGGCGCAGAAGTCGAGCATCTCCTGGGTCTCGCGGATGCCGCCGATCGACGAACCCGCGAAGGAACGACGGTTGGTGAACAGCGTGAAGACCTGGATGGGCAGCGGCTCCGGCGGGGCGCCGACGTTGACCATCGTGCCGTTCAGCGCCAGCAGGCCCAGGTACTGCTTGAGGTCGAGCGGGGCGCTGACGGTGTTGATGATGAGGTCGAAGTGCTTCTTCAGCGTCGAGAAGGTCTCTTCGTCCTTCGTCGCGTAGTAGTGGTCGGCGCCCATCTTCAGGCCGTCGTCCTTCTTGCTCAGCGTCTGCGAGAGCACGGTGACCTCGGCGCCCATGGCGTGGGCGATCTTGACGGCCATGTGGCCCAGACCGCCGAGACCGACGACGGCGACCTTCTTGCCGGGGCCGGCGTTCCAGTGGTTCAGCGGCGAGTAGGTCGTGATGCCGGCGCACAGCAGCGGAGCGGCCTTCTCGTAGGGGATCGACTCGGGAACGCGCAGCACGAAGTGCTCGTCGACGACGATCTTCTCGCTGTAGCCGCCCTGGGTGATCGTGCCATCGACGTCCTTGGCGCCGTACGTGCCGATGTTGCCCTTCTCGCAGTACTGCTCCTCGCCGGCGAGGCAGTTCTCGCACTCGCGGCACGAGTTGACCATGCAGCCGACGCCGACGCGGTCGCCGACCTTGTGGCTGGTCACCTCGGAGCCGACCTCGGCGACCGTGCCGACGATCTCGTGGCCGACGGTCAGGGGGTAGGGGACGTCGCCCCACTCGCCGCGGATGGTGTGGATGTCGGAGTGGCAGATGCCGGCGTAGGCGATGTCGATCAGGACGTCCTTCGGGCCGACCTCGCGGCGCTCGATGGTCGTGGGCTCAAGGGGTGAGGTCGCGGACGACGCCGCGTAGGCGTTGACGTGCATGGGTCTCCTCGGTGGGGGTCGATTCGGACGTATCGATCTTCCTCCCCCTCCGCCCGCAAAGCGCGGGCTTGCACGGACGTGCACGATGGGGCACGCGTCCGCGGTACGGACATGACGCGGGCCGCGCCGGTCGCCTCCCGGCGATCGACGCGGCCCCTGACGTTCAGACCTGCGAGCGGCGGCGGCGCAGCACCCATGCCCCCGCGCCGGCCAGCAGCAGCACGAGGGCGCTGATCGCCGTGGCGGTGACGCCCTCGGCGTTCAGGCCCGTCGCCGCGAGAGGCCGACCCGGATCCTTGCCGTCCGCGGCGGTCGCACCCGGCGAACCCGCCGCGGCGCCACCGCCCGTTCCCGTGCCGGTCCCCGCGCCCGGGGTGCCCGTGCCGGGGGCCCCTCCGCTGGAACCACCCGTGCCGGGGGCGCCACCGTCGGATCCGCCCGTGCCGGGGTCGACCACCGCAATCGGCACCAGCACGCCCGAGCGGCCCGATCCGTCCTGGAACCCGGATGCCGTCGCCGTCACCGCGACGCTGATCTCACGACCCGCGTCCGCGGCGGTCAGCGCGTAGGCGTCGGCCGTGGCGCCATCGATCGGCGATCCGTCGCGCAGCCACGCGAAGGACAGGACGGCGTCTGCGGGGTCGGTCGTCGCCGTGGCCCGTACCGTCGACCCGACGCGCGGCTCACCGGTGACGACGGGAGTGTCGACGCCCACGACGCGGTTGACCGTGACCGTGTACGTGCGCGACGTTCCATCGGGAGCGGTCACCTCGACCGTGCCGACACCGCCGGTCGCACGCGCGGCGGGCTCGACCGCGCCCGGCTGCGTGACGACGACGCGAGCGTCCTCGTCCACGGCGAGCGCGTGCAGGCTCGGCCAGGCCGCCCCGGTGGAGGTGACCGTGTACGCGAGGGTGTCGGGATCGAAGTCGGCGACGGGCTCGTCGCCGACCGTCAGCCTCGCCAGATGAGCGATGCCGGCCGGAGCGGGGGCGGCCGCGGAGATCTCGACCTCGGACACGATGATGTGCGTCTGCGAGCGGGCGGTCATGACCACGCGCACTTCATCGGCCGCGCCCGCGACCGGGACGGACACGCGCGGCGCACCGGTCGCGGGGTCGGGAACCACCGTCGGCGCGCCCTGCACCCACTCGCCGTCGGCCAGGCGGTGGTCCACACGGATCGAGGTCGGCCAGCTGAGGGTCGAACCGTCGCGGTAGAACTGCACGTCGACGTGCGTGAGCGTCTCGCGCTGGGCCAGACGGTAGCTCAGCGTGTCCTGCTCGTTCTTGGTGCCCGAACGCCAGTTCGACCAGCCCTTGTCGGTCGTGCTGCCGTTGATGGTGTTGCGCACGTCGTATTGAGCGCTCTCGGTGAAGGTCGCCGTCGGCTGGCTCTGCGGGGCGACGTTGTGCTCCGAGGCGGCCGTGACGATGACCGTCAGGCGCGCCGGCAGCTTCTCTCCGCTGGGCCCGGTCGCCACGCCGGCGACCTCGACGGTCCCCGGTGCCGCGAACGAGGCGTCGCTCAGTCCGTCCCAGCTCCACGCGACGGGCACCCCGTACCCCGCGCCCGAGGGGCGCAGTTCGGCCTGGACATCGGCATCCGCCTGCTTCTGGACGGTGTCGAGGGCACTTCCCGCGGGGACGGTGACCGAGGCCGGCCGCGTCGCCGTGAACGCACCGACCTCGACCGTCGCGGTCGCCTCGAAGGGCGCACCGAACAGGTCGGTGCCGGTACCCCGCACCTGCACCGTGCCGGGGCGCGAGAAGTCCACGCCCTCGAGTTGCCACGTCACCGCGGCGCTGCGCAGCGTCGGGCCGGCGTAGCGCAGGGCGACCGTCCCGGGCAGCGTCGGGGCGACGCCGACCGCGGTGGCGACCGAGACCGGTTCGGCGCCGACGACGGCCGTTCCGGCGATGCGCCACTGCTGGTTGCCGCCGCCGTTGGAGGTCCACAGACCGACCGCCGCTCCGGGGGTGGAGCTGCCGCCGTTGACGTCGAGCACGCGCGCGGCCGCGACGTTCAGCACCGAGTACGAGGTGCCGTCGACGGTGGATGCCATCCACTGCAGGGCGGGAGCGGCCGCGGCCGCGGCCGGGTCGGCGTCGACCAGGGCGGTGCGGCCGCCTTGCGAGGCGAGGAACTTCCCCGAGCCGTTCTGCAGCGTGAAGCGGTGCCGGTTGGTGCCCTCGCCGTCGATGGTGCGCACGGTCCACGACTGGGCCCGCGCGGCCTCGGGAGTGGTCGCGGACGTCCGCACGGCCAACCCCGACGACGCGTCGAGGGCGAGGCCGCTCTGCAGTCCCGTCAGCTGGACCGTCTGCCCGTCGCGGAAGGCGGCGGCATCGGCGGAGACACCCGACACCCCGTCGATCTGGAAGGTCACGACCGACTTCGCGGGGATGGTGAGGGTGGCGGTGCGGGATGCCGCGTCCACGGCGACCGGTTCTCCTCGAACGAGCGCGTTCGAGGAGGGCGCGTCGACGGTCGACTGGGTCGTCACGATCGGGGTGACCGTCGCTCCGGGGGCGATCGCCCCGAAGTCGCTCAGGTCGATCTCGACGGTGCGGGCCGCGGCCTCGGCGTTGACGTGGACGATGGTCGCGCCCGTGCCGTCGGCGTCGAGCGCCGCGGTGGACTGCGCGTCATCGGTCGCCATCAGGTGCGCGCCGGGCGTGATGAAGTGGGTGAAGTTGCGGACCGTGTTGAACTTCTCGTTGGTCAGCACCTTGCACGAGGGATCGGCCTCGCCGTCCGCGATGCGACGCTCGGACTCGCCCTCGGTGTTGCAGTCGAAGTCGATGAAGACGCTGCCCCAGTTGAGCTTCTCGACCTTCTCCATGTTGTAGAGGTCTTCGACGGGCTGCCAGAACACCCACGCGTCCGGCTCGAGCTCGCGCAGGTCGCCCACGATGTGCTGGGCCATGCCGATGCCGTTGTCGATGTCGTTGGTGACGAAGCCCTTGTCCTGGGCGGTCCAGTTGCCCTCGACCTCGCTCATCCACAGCGGCTTGTCGGCGGCCTTGGCGATGTCGCGGACGACGGGGCGACCGTCCGTACCGTAGGTGTGGACGTTTAGCTGCTCCACCAGCGCTTTGGACTGCGCCGACCACGCGTTCCAGTTGGTGGCGAAGATGCCGGGGTTGGTCTCGTCCATCGCCGAGATGACGGCATCGGTCGTGGTGCTCGGCTGCGCCAGACGCGCCGCGAGCGCTGTGACCATGGCATCCTGCGCCTGCGGTCCGATGTGCGCGCCCTCTTGGCGTCCGCCGGTCGGCCAGGTCGCGCCGGCGGGGATCTGCGTCGACCAGTAGTTGGTGTTGGGCTCGTTGAACGGATCGATCGTGTCGAACGTGATGCCGTGCTTCTTCTCGAGCTCGTCGACGACGTTCACCAGGTAGCCAGCAAATTTGTCCATGTCGGCCGGGGCGAGCTGCTCGCTGGTGGCGTTGTTGATGCCGCCCGAGACGTAGCCGCTCTGCGTGAGGAAGTACGGCGGCGAGTTGCTGAACGCCTCCCAGTGGGTGACCTTGTCCTTCAGTGCATCGAGCCACCAACGCTGACCGGCGTCGGCGTCGAAGTCGTACGCCGCGGGGTCGTCCGGATTCCAGGCCGCCTTGTAGCGGTCGCGGTCGGCGTAGGTCGAGGTGATCGGCCCGTTGGCGTCGCTCGCGGCGAGGTCGGGATTCCAGAACCCGGGCACCGCTCCACCCGGGCGCAGGTACGGCGGCACGTCGGTGGCGTTGCCGCCGCCGATGTTGTACCGGGCGATGTTGAGGTTGAGCCCGTCGTCACCGAAGACGGCGTCGTAGAGCTTCTGCCGGACGTCGGCCGGATACCCGCCGGTCGCGTTGGCGAACCACACGAGGCTGGTCCCCCAGCCCTCGAACGGCTTCTCGGACGCCGTCGCGGGATTGGGGGTGATGCGCACGGGAGAGGCGCCGGCCGCTGCGGCGGGAGCCGGGGCCACGGCGGCCGTCGTGGTGATGGCGCCGGCGGCCAGCGCGACGGCGCAGGTCATCGAGAGCAGTCGAGCTGACTTCATCGTCATTCCGATCCGGTCGCGTCGATGCGACCTCGAGGGGGGTGATGTTGACGTAAACATGTTGACGTCAACAGCGAGCTTATGCGACCGCTGTGCGAAGCCGCAATGGCCGCGATACGGGCCGGGGGCCTTCCGTGAGCGCGGGCCGGGGGCCTTCCGTCAGCGCGGGCCGGAGCTGGCCCGGATCACGAGCGACGTCGGTACGAGCGTGCGGGTGTGCGCACCGCCCGGCCCCTCGATGTCGGCGATCAGTGCACTCATCGCCTCTTCGCCGACCCGCTGGAAACGCTGGCGGACCGTGGTCAGCGGAGGCCAGAAGTTCGCCGACTCGGGCATGTCGTCGAAGCCGACGACGCTCACCTGACCGGGCACCGCTCGCCCCGCCTCGTGCAGGGCGCGGATGACACCGAGCGCCATCTGATCGTTCGCCGCGAACACCGCGGTCACCTCGGGGCGTTGCGCCAGCTCGGCGCCGAGGCGGTGACCCGACTCGGCCGTCCAATCACCGATCTGCACGTCGGGGACGCGGCATCCCCGATCCTCGAGGGCTTCGCGCCACGCGATGCGACGGCGCTCGGCGGCGAAGGACTCGGGCGGTCCCGACACGTGCCACACCGTCTCGTGACCCAGGTCGAGCAGGTGCTCGGTCGCCAGCCGCGCCCCTTGCGCCTGATCGTTGTCGACGACGGCGTAAGGATAATCCGCGCTCGAATCGACGACGACGACTGGAAGGCCCGAGGGGATCGCGAGCTCGTTCTCACCCAGGCGGTGCGTCTCGATGAGGATCACGATGCCGTCGACCGCGTGCTCGCGCAGGCGCAGGAACGCCCCCGACACGTCGGACTGCGAGGCGGAGTGCACGGTGATGAGGGTGATGGAGTACCCGGATGCCGCGGCCACCGACGCCAGAGCGTCGAGGGTGCGCGTGTTGCCGTACGAGCTGAGCGAGAACATGATGACGCCGATGCTGCGGAACCGACCCGACCGCAGCGCACGGGCGGCGCTGTTGGGGCGATAGCCGAGGGTCGCCATGGCGTCGAGGACGCGCTGACGCGTCTCGGGGTCGACGTTCGCGCGGCCGTTCGCGACGCGCGAGACGGTCTGCCCCGACACGCCGGCGGCAGCGGCCACGTCGGCCATCGACACCTCTCGTCGGCGTTCGCGCGTCGGGATCGCGGTCGACGTCGTCGTCGTCTCGCTCATGTCGGCCCCCTTGGATGTTGACGTTGACACCCTAGCGCGGCCGGGTTATGTTTACGTCAACATCCCGGCCAACCCGACCGGGATGCGCACCAACGAAGAGGCACCGGACGATGACGACCACCGCGGCACCCCCGCCCGCCCTGCGCACCCCCCGGCGCAAACGGCGCGCACGAATCGACGACCGCGGCTGGCTGTTCGTCGCCCCCTTCGCGCTGATCTTCGCGCTCGTGTTCCTGGCGCCGTTGGCGTACTCGATCTACCTGAGCCTGTTCCGCGACCAGCTCATCGGCGGAAACGCCTTCGTCGGCCTCGACAACTACGTCACGGCCTTCGCCGACCCGAAGTTCTGGGACGGCTTCGGTCGCGTCGGGGCCTTCCTCGTCGTCCAGGTGCCGATCATGCTGCTGCTCGCCCTGGCCGCCGCCCTGGCCATCGACAGCGCTCGGCTGCACGCCGCCGGTTTCTACCGCATCGTGATCTTCCTCCCCTACGCCGTGCCCGCCGTCGTCGCGGTGCTCATGTGGGGCTACATCTACGGCGATCAGTTCGGCCTCACGCGCAACCTCAACGACCTGCTCGGCGGAGCGTACGTCCAGCCGTTCCTTCCCGAGTGGATGCTGCTGTCGATCGGCAACATCGTGACCTGGCAGTTCGTGGGCTACAACATGCTCATCTTCTACTCGTCGCTGAAGACGATCCCCACCGAGCTCTACGAAGCGGCATCCATCGACGGGGCCGGCGCGTGGCGCACGATCTTCTCGATCAAGATCCCCGCGGTGCGCGGAGCGATCGTGATCGCGACGATCTTCTCGATCATCGGCAGCTTCCAGCTGTTCAACGAACCCAACATCCTCAAGCCGCTGGCGCCGAACACGATCTCGACGTTCTTCACACCGAACATGTACGCCTACAACCTCTCGTTCGCCGGCCAGCAGTACAACTACGCGGCCACGATCGCCATCATCATGGGCGTCATCACCGCCGTCATCGCTTACGTCGTGCAGCTGCGCGGCTCACGTCAGGAGGCGCGATGACCACCGCGACCGCACCCCGCACCGACACCGTCGCCGCGACCGGCTCACGACCCGGGCGCACCCGTTTCGCGCGCACCTCCCCGACCCGCAGCAAGAAGTCGCTGGTGCTCAGCATCGTCATGGGCCTGTACCTGCTGTACACGCTCGTGCCGCTGGCCTGGCTGGTCATCAACGCCACGAAGACCCAGCCCGACCTGTTCACCACCTTCGGCCTGGGCCCGGGCAACAGCTTCGCGCTGTTCGACAACATCGCCCAGACCCTGACCTACCGCGACGGCATCTTCGTCCGATGGCTCGGCAACACCCTGCTGTACGTCGTGGTCGGCGCCGGCGGCGCGACGCTGCTCGCCACCCTCGCCGGATACGGTCTCGCCAAGTACAACTTCCGCGGTCGCAAGGCGGTCTTCGCCGTGGTCCTCGGTGCGATCGCCGTCCCCGGCACGGCCCTGGCGGTGCCGACGTTCCTGCTGTTCAGCCAGCTCGGCCTGACGAACACCCCGTGGGCGATCATCATCCCCTCGCTGATCAGCCCGTTCGGCCTGTACCTGATCTGGGTCTACGCCTCGGACGCGATCCCCACCGAGCTGCTCGAGGCCGCTCGCATGGACGGCGCGGGCGAATTCCGCACCTTCTTCACGATCTCCATCCGCCTGCTGACCCCCGGCATCGTCACCGTGCTGCTGTTCGCGGTCGTGGCGACGTGGAACAACTACTTCCTCCCGCTGATCATGCTGAGCGATCCCGCGTGGTACCCGCTCACGGTCGGCCTCAACCAGTGGAACGCGCAGGCCATCGGTGTCGGCGCGCAGCCCATCTACAACCTCGTGATCACCGGGGCGCTGCTGTCGATCATCCCGATCGTCGCCGCGTTCCTCGTGCTGCAGCGCTTCTGGCAGTCGGGCCTGAGCGCCGGCAGCGTCAAGCAGTGATCCCCCGACTCCCCCTCACCGCTGCTCCCCGACCACGGGGCGTCGCACCTGCATCCGCACCACATCCACAACAACGAAGTAGAGGAATCCGATGACATTCATGCGCAAGGGCTCCGCCGTCCGGCGGACCGTCTTCGCCGTCGCCGCCACCGCCCTGATGGTGGGCGCACTGACCGCGTGCTCGGGCGGCAACGCCGGCGGCGGCGCCGCAGGCTCGGCCGACGACATCGAGAAGGCGCTCGAGGCCGGCGGAGAGATTACGTACTGGTCGTGGACGCCCTCCGCCGAGGCGCAGGTCGCCGCGTTCCAGGCGAAGTACCCGAACGTCAAGGTGAACCTCGTCAACGCGGGCACCAATACCGAGGAGTACACCAAGCTGCAGAACGCCATCAAGGCGGGCTCCGGCGCCCCCGACGTGGTGCAGATCGAGTACTACGCCTTCCCCCAGTTCGCTCTCTCGGACTCGCTGCTCGACCTGTCGTCATACGGCTTCGGCGACCTCTCGGGCGACTACAGCTCGGGCCCGTGGGGTTCGGTCGACTTCGACGGCAAGATCTACGGTCTCCCGCAGGACTCGGGACCCATGGCCCTGTTCTACAACAAAGAGGTCTTCGACCAGGCCGGCATCTCGGCCCCCAAGACCTGGGACGAGTACTACGCGGCAGCGCAGAAGCTGCACGCGGCGGACCCCTCGAAGTACATCACCGCCGATACCGGCGACTCGGGCTTCGCCACCAGCATGATCTGGCAGGCCGGCGGCACCCCGTTCAAAACCTCGGGCACCGACGTCACGATCGACCTGCAGGACGAGGGCTCGAAGAAGTTCGCCGACAACTGGAACCGCCTCGTCGAGGGCGGCCTGCTCGCCGACACCCCGGCGTGGAGCGACGAGTGGTTCAAGGGGCTCGGCGACGGCTCGATCGCCTCGCTGATCACGGGCGCCTGGATGCCGGGCGTTCTGGAGTCCTCCGTCAAGGACGGCTCGGGCAAGTGGGCCGTGGCCCCCATCCCCACCTATGACGGCACGGCGGTGACCGCCGAGAACGGCGGCGGCGGCCAGGCGGTCGTCAAGCAGAGCAAGAACCCGGCTCTGGCGGCCGGCTTCCTCAAGTGGCTGAACAACGACGAGGAGAGCCTCAAGATCTTCGCGGAGTCCGGCGGCTTCCCCTCCACCACCGCGCAGCTCAGCGACCCCGCCTTCGTCGAGCAGGAGTCGAGCTACTTCGGCGGCCAGAAGATCAACGAGGTGCTGACGCAGGCCTCGAGCGAGGTCCGTGAGGGCTGGAGCTACCTGCCGTTCCAGGTGTTCGCCAACAGCATCTTCAGCGACACGGTCGGCCAGTCCTACGCGTCGAAGAGCGACCTGAACACCGGTCTGACGACCTGGCAGGACCAGCTCGTCCAGTACGGCAACGACCAGGGCTTCTCGGTCAACAAGTAACACCTACGCGGGGGCGGGTCGCATCTGTCGTGCGACCCGCCCCTTCCTCTTCCCACCAGGAGAAACCCGAATGACCTCCCCCACCCGCATCGTCGTCGATCGCGCCTCGACCGGCGCCCCGGTCCCGCGCCGCCTGTTCGGCTCCTTCGTGGAGCACATGGGCCGCTGCGTGTACGACGGCATCCATTCCCCCGGTCACGCCACCGCGGACGCGGCGGGCTTCCGCGCCGACGTGCTCGAGCTCGTGCGCGAGCTGGGCGCGACGGTGGTGCGCTACCCCGGCGGCAACTTCGTGTCGGGCTACCGGTGGGAGGACGGCGTCGGACCGAGCGAGGAACGTCCGGTCAGGCTGGATGCCGCCTGGCACAGCACCGAGACCAATGAAGTGGGTCTGCACGAGTTCGCCGAGTGGGCGGATGCCGCGGGGCTGGAGGTCATGGAGGCGGTCAACCTCGGCACGCGCGGCGTCGCCGAGGCCGCCGACCTGCTCGAGTACGCCAATCACCCCTCGGGAACCGCCCTCAGCGACCGCCGTCGCGACAACGGACGCGACGAGCCGTTCGGCATCCGTCTGTGGTGCCTGGGCAACGAGATGGACGGCCCGTGGCAGATCGGGCACAAGACCGCGGACGAGTACG
>NZ_CAJYPF010000055.1 GCF_913776565.1 uncultured Microbacterium sp.
CTCCTGGGCGTGATCGGCCTGTTCCTGTTCGACTGGACGACCTACTTCCAGGAGTCGATCTACGCCGAGGTGTACGGCCTGGGCCCCACGCCGAACGGCTTGCTCGTCAACGCCGTCGTGACGGTGCTGGGCATCGTGTCCTCCGCGGTGACCGTGCTGTTCGCCTTCTTGGACTGGCGGCAGTTGCGCGCCCGCGGCGTCGAACGGCCCTTCCACTGGGCGTGGAGCTTCCTCGTCCTCGTCATGTCGAGTGCGCTGGTGTACATCATCGGCCGGGCCGTCGTCGTCCGTCGCCGCACCCGGAGCGGTCTCGGGCCGCTGTGGGCCGCGATCGCTGTCAACGTCGTCGCGCTCATCGCATTGATCGGATGGTCGATCTTCTTCATCATCCAGATCATTCCGCTCCTCGAAGGCCTTGCTCCCTACGGCGCGTATTGAGCACCAGAGCGAGGGGCCGTCGAACGGCGGCCCCTCGCTCGCAACGATGTGACGGCCTATGACGTCGTGTCTCGTCACATGACGCGACCGGAGCCCGACCCTCCGAGCGCTCGTACGCTCCTGGAACCGGCGCCCGACGCCGCGTCAACCGGGAGTACACGCATGTCCACGACGTCCATCGCCCAGCAGATCAACGACTTCAACACGGGATTCGAAGCGCAGATCGGCGACCGCCTCGCCGGGGTCTTCGCCGGCGAACAACAGGACCTCCGCAACGGGGGCCTGCCCGCGGACGCGCTCGGCGTCGGTGACGAAGCCCCCGATGCCCCGCTGCTCACCGCGGACGGTCAGACCACCTCGCTCTCCGCGGCTCGTGGTGCAGCGGTCGGCGTCGTCGTCTTCTACCGCGGCGCATGGTGCCCCTACTGCAACATCACCCTCCGCACCTATCAGCAGGAACTCGTCCCCGCTCTGCGCGAGCGCGGTGCCCAGCTGATCGCCGTATCGCCGCAGACGCCCGAGGGTTCCGCCGCGATCACCGACGACGCCGCCCTGGACTTCGCCGTCCTCTCCGACCCCGCGAACGCGCTCGCCGAGCGCTTCGGCATCGTCACCGAGCCCAGTGCCGAAGCCCGTCAGGCCCACACCGAACTCGGCTTCGACGTCGCCGACAGCAACGCCGACGACACCGCCCGCGTCCCCTTCCCCTCGGTCTACGTGATCGACGCCGACGGACGCATCCGCTTCGCCGACATCCACGTCGACTACACCACCCGCACCGAGACCGACGCGATCGTCCGCGCCGTCGACGCCCTCGGCAACGCCTGAAGCGCCCGCTCTCACCGGTTGCGAGGGCGCGAGAGCGCCGCGTCTACGGGCGACTCCCAGCGCCTCGCCGGTCCCGAGGGTCGTGCTCGCAGCGGACCCGCGCGCGTCCCCGCGTCTCGCTCGTCCCGAGGGCGGCCGGCGCCGCGACACCTGTTTCGCGTGGCGACGGCGCCGGCGCGCCGTCCCCGGCCTCAGCCGAGTCGGGCCCGGCGCGTCGCGACGACGGCGTCGAGCAGCGCGTGCGCCGTGTCGTCCTTCGTCCCGGATGCCGTGGCCACGACGTCACCGCCCGCACTCACGATCGTCAGGGCGTTGTCGGTCGTCTCGAACCCCCGGGTCCATCCCACCGCGTTCGCCGCGAGCAGGTCGACGCCCTTGCGCGCCGCCTTGGCGCGCGCGCGCTCGAGCAGTTCCGCGTCGTCGGCCACCGTCTCGGCGGCGAAGGCCACGATGGTCTGTCCCTCCCGCCGCACGGCGACGAGCCCCGCGACCACATCGCGGTTCTCGCGCAGCTCGAGCGTCAGACCGCCGGGGGAGTCCTGTTTGCGCACCTTCTGCTCGGACACCGACGCCACGGAGTAGTCGGCGACCGCCGCGGCCATGATGATGACGTCGGCGGTGGGGGAGACGGCATCCATCGCCGTTCCGAGTTCCTCGGCGGTGCCGACGGCCACGACCTCGACGCGCGGATCAGGGCGCACGTCGGCGTCGAGGTGCGCCGCCACCAGCGTCACCCGGGCGCCGCGATCCGCGGCGGCCCGCGCGAGGGCGACGCCCTGTCGACCGCTCGAGCGGTTGCCGAGGTAGCGCACGGGGTCGATCGGCTCGCGCGTCCCACCGGCGCTGATGACCACTGACAGGCCCTCGAGGTCGCGCGGACGCTCGACGAGGGCGAGGGCGGCGGCGACGATCTGGTCGGGTTCCGACATGCGCCCGGGTCCCGCATCGCCCCCGGTCAGCTCGCCGTCGGCGGGACCGACCACGTGGATGCCGCGCTCGCGCAGCACGCGCATGTTGTGCGTGGTCGCGGGGTGGCGCCACATCTCGGTGTGCATCGCGGGCGCGACGATCACCGGTGCGGTGGTGGCCAGCAGCGTCGTCCCGAGCAGGTCGGACGCGAGTCCCGCGGTCATCGACGCGAGCGTGTTGGCTGTGGCGGGTGCCACGATGACCAGATCGGCCGCCTGGCCGAGCGCGACGTGCCGCACCTGGGCGACGTTGTCGTGCACCGAGGTGGTCACGGGGTTGCGGCTCAGGGCCTCCCACGTCGGCTGACCGACGAAGCGCAGGGCATCGGCGGTGGGGACGACGTGCACGTCGTGCCCCGCCTTGACCAGCAGACGGACCAGGCTCACGCTCTTGTAGGCGGCGATGCCCCCGGTGACTCCCACGACGACGAACATGGCACCAGTCTTCCAGGCCGGGTCGGAAGTGGGGGGCGGGGTGTCGACGGGGTCGGGCCGGCGGGGTCGGGAGGACCGGCATGCGTCGAAAACAGGAGGATGCCTCGAGAACAGGGGGATGCGGGGGAATTCGGCCTGTTTTCATCGCGAAGCCTGTTCTCGTCGCGCGGGGGTGCCGGGCGCAGGCCCGTCCGCGCCGGCGCGCGGGTAGCGTGGACGCAATGTGCACCGTGGTCGTCCACGTCCCCGTGACGCCGGGGCAGCCGGTCCGTCTTCTCGCCGTCCGCGACGAGGACCGCGACCGTCCCTGGCGCCGACTCGGACCCTGGTGGCCGGAGCGCCCGGGCATCCTGGGCGTCCGCGACGAGCGCGCCGGCGGTGCGTGGCTGGCCGTCGACCCGGACGCCTCGCGTCTGGCCGTGCTGCTGAACCGCGAGGACCTGTCGGACCGCGGCGACGATCAGGTCGTCAGTCGTGGGGCGATCCCGCTCGAGGCGGTGGGGGACGGCATCCCGGAGCATCCGACGACGCGCGGTTTCAACCTCGTCGAGGTGGATGCCGACGGCGCTCACCTCATGGAGTGGGACGGCCTGACCGCCCGTCGCAGCCGCCTCGCGCCGGGCACGCACATGGTCGCCCACCACGCGGTCGACGACCCGGGGACCCCGCGCATCGCGCGATGGCTCGAGGAGTTCCGCTCCGCCGGCATCGCCGAGGGACCCGAGTGGTGGATGCCGTGGCTCGGCGTGGTCGAGCGGTCCACGCTCGACCCGGCGGCGTCGGTGCTGCGGCGCGACGCCCACGACGGGCACGTGCTCGAATCGCTGCTTGTGTGCACCGCGACGGTCGGACCCGCGGGGGTCGAGGTGCGCGAGGCGATCCCGGCCACCCCGGGCACATGGGACGACGGACTCATCGAGGGGTTGCGGTCCGGCATCCGCTCCTCCCCGGAAGGCGCCTCCGATCGTTCTTCCACCGGCGCGACGTCCGGGCGGTCGGGGGAGTCGGCCGCGCAGTAGGCTGGAACGATCCCGCCTCCGTAGCTCAGGGGATAGAGCGCCGCACTCCTAACGCGGGCGTCGCAGGTTCGAATCCTGTCGGGGGCACCGTTCGACCGTCGATGCGCACCGAGCGAGTGGCTGTGCCGGAGCCTGCTCGCGCCGACCCGCCTCGCGTGGCGCTTCGGGCGCACCTGAGGGCGTGCCGCCGGTCCGTCGCGTGGCGGCGCGTCCCGCCGGTCCGTCGCGGGGCGCCGCACCGTGCGGCCGGTCGCCGGCGCCGTGCCCCGCCGGTCCGTCGCGTGGCGCCGCGCCCCGCCGGTCCGTCGCGTGGCGCCGCGCCCCGCCGGTCCGTCGCGTGGCGCCGCGCCCGCCGGTCCGTTGCGTGCGGACAGGCCGGTAACGGTGCCACGGCGCTCGCCCGTTGCGGCCCGCGCTCCCGCCGTGGCATGATTACTGAACGATCGGTCGGAAAACCTCGCAGCTGAGGACGACGACCCCGCCAGAGTCGGCGGGGGAGAGGAAGACGATGTCGGACGCG
>NZ_CAJYPF010000056.1 GCF_913776565.1 uncultured Microbacterium sp.
GCGGCCGAGAACACGGGCCGCGGTGTTAGCGCTCTCGCGTCGTGGGAGGCATGATGTACCTCATGCCCGCCACCGTCGCCCCGCCCCTCCTCGAGGTGCGCGGGGCGTCGGTGCGTTTCGGTGTCGAGTCCGCCCTGTCGGGCGTCGACTTCCTGCTCCGCGCCGGCGAGGTGCACTCGCTGATGGGCGAGAACGGCGCCGGGAAGTCCACCCTCATCAAGGCCATCACCGGCGCACTGCGGCTGGACTCCGGCGACATCCTGGTCGACGGGGTGCGCTGTCGTTTCTCATCCCCCGCCGAGGCGCAGGCGGCCGGTATCTCGACGGTCTACCAAGAGATCGATCTGCTGCCCAATCTCACGGTCGCCGAGAACATCTGGCTCGGGCGTGAACCCCGCCGCTGGGGGATCATCGATCACGCCGCGATGCGCGAGCACGCCGCGGCGGCGCTGTCCGCGCTCGGCGTCGAGGTCGACCCGGCCTCGGTGCTGTCGTCGCATCCCCTCGCGATCCAACAGCTCGTCGCGATCGCGCGGGCCGTGTCGGTCGACGTCAAGGTCCTCGTACTCGACGAGCCGACCTCCAGCCTCGACGCCGATGAGGTCGCCGAGCTCTTCCGCGTCATCCGCGAGCTCAAAGAGACCGGCATCGCGGTGGTCTTCGTCTCGCACTTCCTCGACCAGGTCTACGAGATCTGCGATCGGGTCACGGTCTTGCGCGGCGGTCGCCTGGTGGGCGAGTACGCCACGCGCGAGTTGCTGCGTATCGACCTCGTCGAGAAGATGCTGGGCGCCGCGGCCTCGTCGCTCGCGCCCATCGGGCAACGCGTGCTCGACGACGACGACAGCCCGTCGGTGATCAGCGCGCGGGGGCTCGCCTCCGGCCCGCGGCTGAAGGAGGCCGACGTCGATCTCGGTGAGGGCGAGGTCATCGGGGTGGCGGGTCTGCTGGGCTCCGGCCGCAGCGAGCTGGCGCGCGCGCTCACCGGAGTCGACCGCCCGACAACGGGTGAAGTGACCATCGACGGGCAGCCCGTTCGCCTCACCTCTCCGCGTGACGCGATCGCGCAGCGCATCGCCTATTCGTCCGAGAACCGTCGCACCGAGGGCGTCATCGGCGACCTGAGCGTCCTGGACAACATCAGCCTCGCGCTGCAGGCGCAGCGCGGCATCTTCCACCGGCTGAGCACCGCCCGTCGCCGCGAGCTCGCGCACAGCTGGGTCGAGGCGCTGCACATCCGACCCGCCGACATCGATCGACCGGTGTCGACGCTGTCGGGCGGCAATCAACAGAAGGTGCTGCTGGCACGACTTCTGGCCTTGTCCCCGCGGGTGATCGTGCTCGACGAGCCGACGCGCGGGATCGATGTCGGCGCCAAAGCCGAGATCCAGCGCTTGGTGGGCGAGTTGTCCGACAACGGCCTCTCGATCATCTACATCTCGGCAGAGCTCGACGAGGTGCTGCGCGTGGCGCATCTGGTCGCGGTCATGCGCGATGGTGTCGTCGCGCAGATCGTGCCCGCCGTCGACCTGACCCCAGACGCCCTTCTCGCTCTCGTGGCCAAGCCCGAGAGCCCGGAGACGGGCGCCGATGACTGACGGCAAACCCGCGCGCACGGCCAATATCTTCGACGTCGCACGCCTCGCCGGGGTGTCGCATCAGACGGTGTCGCGCGTGCTCAACAACATGCCGAACGTGCGCCCGGCGACCCGGGCCCGCGTCGAGCAGGCGATCGCCCAGCTGCGGTACAGTCCGTCCCCTGCGGCGCGCGCCCTGGTCACGCGACGCACACGCACCATCGGCCTCGTCCAGCCGGGATCGGTCGATTACGGCCCGTCATCGATCGCGATGAACTTCAACTTCGCGGCCCGCGCCGCGCGTTACAACGTCGACGCGATCAGCTCGCCCGAGAACGAGGTCGCCGCGGTTCGTGCAGCGATCGACGGTCTTCTGAAACAGCGAGTGGATGCCATCGTCCTCATCGTCGTGGACACCGAGGTGCTCGCGGCGGTCCAGGCCCTCGAACTCGACATCCCGCTCGTCGCCGTCGCGACCACGAGCCGCCCGCATCCGCGTCTGGTGGCGATCGACCAGTACCGTGCTGCGCGCAGCGCCGTGCGGCATCTGCGCGAAGCCGGCTACGGACCCATCCGCCACATCGCCGGGCCGGCCCGCAACCCCGACGCCGTCGAACGTCTGCGGGGATGGAGAGATGAGTTGGCGGCATCCCGGAGCGAGGCCATGGGCGTGGTCCACGGCGACTGGTCGGCCGCGAGCGGTCATCGGATCGCCGCCGAGGCCGACATCGCACCGGGGGAGGGGATCTTCGTCGCGAACGACCACATGGCCATCGGTGTGCTGTCGGCGCTTCGGGAGCGTGGGCTGCGGGTGCCCGAAGACGTCGGTGTGGTCGGTATCGACGACGTACCCGAGGCGGGGTTCCTCTACCCGTCGTTGACGACCGTCCGTCAGGACTTCGCCGCCCTCGGCGAGATCCTGATGCAGAAGGTGCTCCTCGCCGTCGAAGAGCCGGACACCGTCAGCGAGAGCACGCCGCTGCCGACGCGTCTGATCGTGCGCGATTCCGCGCCCATGGTGCGACCCGTCACGCGTTCCTCGCGCTGACGCGCCGCCCGTCGCGTCCGTCGCGGGGACGGCAGCCCCCGGCGGTCGGTCCTCGCCCGGTGCGCGACCATTACCGCTTCCTCGCGAGGCCTCTGTTGTGACGGAGACTGTGAGCGCTAACATAACGGGGTCCGTCGACGTCGACGGTCTGCAAAGACGCAATCACGAGAGGACCCCGCCCCCGTGCCATTCAATCCCGCCGCGGCGCCCCCACGCCGCACACCGCTGTGGGCACTGACCATTCCGGTCGTCGCCGCCCTGGTCGCTGCACCCCTCACCGTCCCGCTCGTGGCCGGTGCGGCCGAGATCGACCCGCAGCTCGTGCTCTCCTACCCCCTCGACGAGTCGAGCGGAACGGTCGCGCACGACACGTCCGGTCATGACAAGAACGCGACCCTCGTCGGCGGTCCGACGCTCGCCGGGGCGGACGGTGTCCGACTCGACGGCGTCGACGACTACGTGCAGCTCCCGAACGACGTGCTCAAGGGGCTCACCTCGGTGACCGTCAGCGCAGACGTGATCATCCGGCCTGAACAGTCCGGTGATTACTTCCTCTGGGGCCTGGGCAACACGACCGACTGGTTCGGCGACGGCTACCTCTTCGCGACGGGGAACCCGGCTCGCGCGGGCATCGCGTCCGGCAACTGGTCGACGGAGCAGGTGGCGCGCGGGGGAACGGACCTGGCTCGAGGTGAGTGGAAGACGGTCACCTACACCCTCGACGCGCCCACCAAGACGGCGCGTCTCTACATCGACGGCCGGCAGGTCGCCGAGAACACCAACACGACCACGACGCCCGGTCAGATCGGCGGCGGGACCACCACCAAGAACTACCTGGGCCGTTCGAACTACACCCCCGACAAGCTGCTCGCGGGCAGCATCCGCGACTTCCGCCTGTACGACGGGGCCCTGAGCGCCACGCAGGTGCAGGGGCTGATCAGGACCCCGGAGGACGGTGCCGCGGTCGCGAGCGCCCTCTCGGCCCTCACCGTCACGAACATCGACGACGTGCGCGGCAATCTCACTCTGCCCGGGAGCTCCCAGGGTCTGCCGGTGACGTGGACCTCGGCGAACGGCGACGTCATCGCGGCCGACGGTACCGTGACGCGACCCGACACCGACACGACCGTCGAGCTGACGGCATCCGTCACCAAGAATGCGACCACGCAGAAGCGCACGTTCTCCGCCGCGGTGCGCAAAGCCGCGGACATCGGCCCGTTCGAGGGATACACCTTCGCCTACTTCACCGGGAACTCCGTCGCGGGCGAGAACATCTTCTTCGCGGCGAGCAACGGCAACAACGCCCTGTCGTGGACCGAGCTGAACGGTGGACAGCCGAAGCTCACCTCGACGTACGGCGAGAAGGGGCTGCGGGACCCGTTCCTCATCCGCTCTCCCGAGGGCGACACGTTCTACCTCATCGCGACCGACCTCTCGATCGGCCGCAACGGCGATTGGGGTCGCGCGCAGCGTCAGGGGTCGAAATACCTCGAGGTATGGGAATCGCACGACCTGATCACCTGGAGCCCGCAGCGCCATGTGAAGGTCTCGCCCGACACCGCCGGGAACACCTGGGCGCCCGAAGCGTATTACGACGAATCGCTCGGGGAGTACGTCGTGTTCTGGGCCTCGCAGCTCTACCCCGAGAGCGACCCGAACCACACCACCAACAGCTACAACCGCATGCTGTACGCGACCACGCGTGACTTCGTGACGTTCAGCGACACGAAGATCTGGCAGGACGGGATGTCGCGCATCGACTCCACCGTCATCAAGGCGAACGGCGTCTACCAGCGTTTCACCAAGGACGAAGGCGCCGGCACCACCGGGTGCAGCGACATCATCCAGGAGAGCTCGCCCGTGTTGACGGCCCCGCTGGATCAGTGGAAGGGCGTCACCTCGTGCATCGGCCGGAACGCCGGTACGGGCGCGGTCGAAGGCCCCAGCATCTTCAAGGCCAACCCCGGCGACGTCAACGGCGACAAGTACTACCTGTTCGTCGACGAGTACGGCGGACGCGGGTACATCCCCCTGGCGACGACCGACATCGCCAACCCGAACTGGCAGGTGCCGGCGAGCTACCGCCTCCCCGCCAGCCCCCGCCACGGAACGGTCATGCCGGTGACGGCAGCAGAACTCGCCGCGCTGCGCGCGGACCTGCCGCAGCCGCTGGCGGCCAACGCCAATGGCGAGATCCTGCACTACGACTTCGAAGATGCTCCCGGCGCGGTGTTGCACGACCGCTCGGGAGCCGGACGTGACGCGCAGGTTCAGGGCGGAGCGACATTCGCCGACGGCGCGCTGGTCTTCGACGGCACCAACGATTACGTCGACCTGCCCGACAACGTGCTCGTCGGTGTGAACGACTTCAGCATCGAGGCGGAGCTGCGCATCGACCCCGCCCAGCGGAACCCCTACTTCCTGTACGGCTTCGGCAATACGGGGGGCAATGGACAGGGCAACGGCTACCTCTTCTCGACGGGCGACGGTCGCTACCGGGGAGCCTTGACCACGGGTAACTGGACCGGCGAGCAGAACGCCGAGTCCGCGGCGGCGCTCCCGCGAGGCCAGTGGGTCCACCTCACCTACACCCTGCAGGGCAGCACGGCCCGCCTGTACCTCGACGGCCAGCAGGTCGCCGAGA
>NZ_CAJYPF010000057.1 GCF_913776565.1 uncultured Microbacterium sp.
GAGCCCTGGTCGGGGGCGGCCACGTCGGGGCCGAAGACGCGCACCTTCGCGTCGAGCGTCTTGGTGCCGCCCTGCTCGAAGGCGCGGAAGCCCGCGGTCTTCACGGCGCTCTGCGCCGGGGCGGTGAGCGCCGTCGTCAGCGCGATGACGCTGACCGTGCCCTCGGGGTCGCTGGAGAAGTCGTTCGCGGGCTCGCCCTCGTTGGCGACGACGGCGTAGGAGCCGTCCTTCGAGAAGGTGACCATGTCGGGCAGGGCGCCGACGGTGACCTTGCCGAGCGTGGCGGTCGACGCGTCGTCCTTGTTGGCGTCGAAGAAGACGAGGTGACCGGGAGCGGTCTTGTCCTTCGCCTCGAAGGCGACGACGCCGAGGCCGTCGTCGCGCACGGCGACGGAGTTGGCGACGCCGTCCGAGGTGATGTCGAACAGTTTGACGGGCTTCTTGGGGTCGCGGTTGTCGAGCACCGTGACGCTGCCCGCCTGCGCGTTGACGACGAAGAGCCGGTCGCGGTAGGCCTGCACGATCTCGGCGGCGGACTGCTTGTAGACGCCGGTGTCGTACGAGCCGA
Organism: uncultured Microbacterium sp.; assembly: GCF_913776565.1. Classification (GTDB taxonomy): domain Bacteria; phylum Actinomycetota; class Actinomycetes; order Actinomycetales; family Microbacteriaceae; genus Microbacterium. The sequence goes on from NZ_CAJYPF010000057.1 coordinate 569, forward strand.
CGGGGGTGACGCTGAGCGCCGCGCCCGGGGCGCTGTTCGAGACGGGTGTGCTGACGGCGGCGGCGGATGCCGCGGTCGTGCTCGACAGGGCGAGCGCGCACACGGCCGCGGTCGTCGCGGTGAACGCGACGGCGCGGCGCAGGAGGGTCGAAGGCATGGCTGTGTCCTCGGGTGCCGGGGGACGACGCGCGCGCGACGGGCCGTGCGCGTGCCGGTCGCCGCGGGGGCGGCGAACCCCGCGATCCTCTCCCGCTCCGGTGACATCCGTGTGAACGGCGTGCGAACGCGGCCGTGTCGAAGGGGGCGGATGCCGTTTCTCCACGATCTGCGCGTCGTGCAAGCCCGGATTCGGCGACGGCGACGGGTCTACCCTGGCGCCATGACGACAGCGAACGGCGCGCACGCGGACGAACCCCACCGCCAGGGACTCTCGCAGCGCCTGAACTGGCTGCGCGCGGGCGTGCTCGGCGCCAACGACGGCATCGTGTCGACCGCGGCGGTCGTGGTCGGCGTCGCGGGCGCGACCAGCGACACGGGCCCGGTGCTCATCGCGGGACTCGCGGCGCTCGTCGGCGGGGCGATCTCGATGGCGCTGGGCGAGTACGTGTCGGTGTCGAGTCAGCGTGACAGCGAGCACGCGCTCATCCAGAAGGAGAGGCGCGAGCTCGCCGAGGATCCCGAGGCCGAGCTCGCCGAACTGGTGGGCATGTACGAGGCGCAGGGCTTGTCGCGCGACACGGCGACGCGCGTGGCGACCGAGCTGACGGCATCCGATGCCCTCAAGGCCCATCTGGCGGTCGAGCTCAACATCGACGCCGACGACGTGGTCAGCCCCTGGGCGGCGGCGATCGCCTCGGCGGTGGCGTTCACGATCGGTGCGCTGCTGCCGCTGGCGACGATCCTGCTGGCGCCGGTCGAGATCCGCGTGCCGCTCACGTTCGTCGCGGTGCTGCTCGCCCTGGCCATCACCGGGTACGTCGCGGCCTTCATCGGCGGCGCACGTCGCGGCCGGGCCGTGCTGCGCACGGTGGTCGGCGGGGCGCTCGCACTGGCCGCGACCTATGCCGTGGGTGCGCTCTTCGGTGTGTCCGCCGGTTGACCCCGTGAGCGCAGGGCGTCACCGATAAACGCCGTTGCGGGCGAGGAACGCTGTGTCACCGCGTTTTTCAGCAGGAATGGCGTTCATCAAGGGCGGGTAGTCGTGGGGCCTACCAATTAGTAGGACGTCCAGGTAATCTGAGGGGGCGACGTCGTCGTCGCCTCACGAAGGAGAGCCGCATGGACACCACCCCTGCCCCCGCGCTCGACGTACCGCCGGTCAGCACCCTGTCCGCCGATGAACGCGCCGCCATCCTCGACGCCGTCCGCGATTTCGCGGCGGCCGAATTCGCCCCGCACACCCTCGAATGGGATGCCGAGAAGCACTTCCCCCGCGACGTCCTGCGTCGCGCGGGCGAGCTGGGTCTCGGCGGCGTCTACGTCAACGACGACGTGGGCGGCGCCGGGCTGACGCGCGCGGACGCGGTGGCGATCTTCGAGGAGCTCGCCTACGGCGACCCCACCGTGACGGCGTACATCACCATCCACAACATGGTCGCGTGGATGATCGACACCTACGGCACCGAGGCGCAGCGCCATCGCTGGCTGCCCGGACTGGTCGCGATGGACGACCTGGGCGCATACTGCCTCACCGAGCCGGGCGCGGGCTCGGATGCTGCGGCGATCACCACCTCGGCGATCCGCCACGGCGACACCTACGTGCTCACGGGGGTCAAGCAGTTCATCTCGGGTGCCGGAGAGGCATCCGTCTACGTCGTCATGGCCCGCACCGGGGAACCGGGGGCGCGCGGGATCAGCGCGTTCCTCGTCCCCGCCGCCGCCGAGGGCCTGTCGTTCGGGCCGAACGAGAAGAAGATGGGCTGGAACGCCCAACCCACCCGCCCGGTCATCCTCGACGAGGTGCGCGTGCCCGCCGAGAACCTGCTCGGCGGCGAGGGGCGCGGGTTCTCGATCGCGATGACGGCGCTCAACGGCGGGCGCCTGAACATCGCCACGTGCTCGCTCGGCGGGGCGCGGTGGGCGCTCGACCGCGCGATCGCCTACGTGCACGAGCGCTTCACGTTCGGCGAGGCTCTCAGCGAGAAGCAGTCGGTGATCTTCGCGGTCGCCGACATGGCCACCGAGCTCGACGCCGCGCGCCTGCTCGTGCGCGACGCCGCCCAGGCGCTGGACGCGAAGGCCCCCGACGCGGCGACCCGCTGCGCGATGGCCAAGCGCTTCGCGACCGACGTCGGTTTCCGCGTCGCGAACGAGGCGCTGCAGCTGCACGGCGGCTACGGGTACCTGCAGGACTACGGCATCGAGAAGGTCGTGCGCGACCTGCGGGTGCACCAGATCCTCGAGGGCACGAACGAGATCATGCGGCTCATCGTGGGCCGCAACGTCCTTGCCGCGTGACGCGCGCGCGACGGCCGACGCGCGATCACACGTTCGACGCGAACGCACCTGCGCTGGCCGTGGCGTTGCGCGTGATCTCGGGACGAACGGGTGATCTCGACGCGCGGCGGACGGGGCCGCGTGCGAGCATGCCAGAAGCGGGGCGAACCGCGACGACACGACGGGAGTGACATGACGGATCACGATGGCGGGTACGAGACGATCCGCGTCGAGCAGCGGGGCCGCGTCGGGTGGATCACGCTCGACCGGCCCGCGGCGCTGAACGCCCTGAACACGCAGTCGATGCGCGACGTCGTCGCCGCCGCCGAGGCGTTCGACGCCGATGAGGGCGTGGGGGCGATCGTCGTCACGGGGAGCGAGAAAGCCTTCGCCGCGGGAGCCGACATCAAGGAGATGGAGCAGAAGTCGGGTCTCGACATGATGCTCACCGATCACTTCGGCGCCTGGGCGCGCTTCGCGGCGGTCCGCACCCCCGTGGTCGCCGC
>NZ_CAJYPF010000058.1 GCF_913776565.1 uncultured Microbacterium sp.
GCCCGGGGGCGGATGTCCGGCCGACCACGCGCGAATCTCCTGAGAAACCGGACGCCGGACCCCGCCGCAGCGCCCGCGGAGGGCGCCGGGGACCTGACCCTCAGGAGTTTCGCCCGCCGCCCGCGGCATCCGGAGGGGAGCCCGGCCCTCATCCGAACAGCTTGCGCCGCTTCTTCTTCGACGGGATGCTCTTCTGCAGGTAGACCACCCCGAGCCAGCGCCCGAATTTGAAGCCGACACGGCCCATACGACCCACCTCGGTGAAGCCCAGCTTCTCGTGCAGGGCGATCGAGGCATCCGCTCCCTTGTCGCTGATCGCGGCGACCATCTCGCGGATGCCGAGATCCTGACACGCGGCGATGAGCGCCTCGAGCAGCGCCCGACCGAGTCCCTTGCCGGCCGCCGCCTGTCCCAGGTAGATGGAGTTCTCCACCGTGTAGCGGTACGCCGACTTCGACTGCCACGGCTGGACCAGCGCGTAGCCGAGGATCTGCCCGGTCGGGGACTCGGCGACGAGGAACGGCAGCCCGAGCTTCTCGAGCGTGGCGAACTTGTCGCGCCACTTCGCGATCGACCACGCCTTCTCGTCGAAGGTCACGACCGAATTGCGGACGTAGTAGTTGTAGATCTCGCGGATGTCGGGGATGTCCGCGGCGGTCGCCGGGCGGATGTCGAACGAGAATGGCCGCTCCGGTTCGGGAGCACGCCGCAGGTGCGCCGGCAGCCGCCGGCGGCTCTTCTCGTACTCCTCTTCCAGCACCCCGCCACTCTACGGCGACACCCGTTTCGCGCGTGTGTCCCCGCCGTCCCCGCTCCCCCTGCGGCGGGAGCGCGAGCGGGCGGGTCAGGCGGGCAGGCGCCAGTCGACGGGGGCCGCGCCCTGCTCCTCGAGCAGCGCGTTCACGCGCGAGAACGGCCGCGACCCGAAGAAGCCGCGACGCGCCGACAGCGGCGAGGGGTGCGGCGACGACACGATCGCGGTCTCGCCGAGCAGGGGCGCGAGGTTCATGGCATCCCTCCCCCACAGCACCGCGACGAGCGCCCGATCACGCGACGCGAGGACGCGGATGGCGTGTTCGGTCACGCGCTCCCACCCCCATCCGCGGTGGGATGCCGGCTCCCCCGGCGCCACGGTCAGCACCCTGTTCATCAGCATGACGCCCTGGTCGGCCCAGGCCGAGAGGTCGCCGTGCGCCACGGGCGCGATGCCGAGATCGTCGTCGAGCTCGCGGTAGATGTTCGCCAGGCTCCGCGGCACGGGTCGCACGTGCGGGTCGACCGCGAACGACAGACCGATCGGGTGTCCCGGGGTCGGGTACGGGTCCTGTCCGACGATGAGAACGCGCACCGCGTCGACGGGAGTGCGGAACGCGCGCAGCACCAGCTCACCCGCGGGCAGGTACGGCCGGCCCTCGTCCCGCAGGCGCCGGCCGAGAGCTGCGATGTCGTCGGCCACCGGCGCGAGGGGGTCCACCCACGACGCGTCGATCAACCCGGCCTCGGCCAGCTCGGCGAGGGACTTCGGCGTCACGCCGCGTCTTCCTCGTGGACCGACCCCTGGTGCGACCACGGGAAGTCGATCCAGAGCGAGGTGTCCTTCCACGCGTAGTCGGGCTGCACGATCGTGGTGGGCTTGGTGTAGATGACGGCCGAGCGCGCGTCGGCGCCGTGCCGGGCGAGGAGCCGGATCGCGAGGTCGAGCGTGCGACCGCTGTCGGCGACGTCGTCGACGAGCAGCACCCGCCGGCCGGACAGATACGACAGGTCCAGCGCGGGCGGCAGCACCTCGGGGGCGTCGAGGACGGTCCCCACGCCCGTGTAGAACTCCACGTTCAGCGCGCCGCAGTTCTTGACGCCGAGGCCGTACGCGATCGCCCCGCCGGGGAGCAGACCGCCGCGCGCGATGGCGACGACCACCTCGGGCGCGAACCCGTCGGCCACGATCGCGCGCGAGATCTGCCTCGTCGCGTCGCCGAAGTCGTCCCAGCTCAGTCGTTCGCGTTCCTCAGCCACCGCGGGCCCCTCTCGTCGTGGTTCCCACCCTAGGGCGCGGCCCGGGTCGTCGATCCCGGATGCCACCCGGGGCCGGACGTCACGGCCGGACGCGCACCGGCAGCAGCATCGCCCTCGTGCCGGGGATGTCGACGAACCCGATCGACGCCCAGTGCGCGCGGCGGGTGGCGATGTCGCCGGCGGACTCGACAGGACCGCCACCCTCGGGGACGAAGGCACCCGGGATGACGAGGGCGATCGTGTCGCCGTCGAAGACGCCCGCGACGGCTCGGACCAGGTCGTGACTGACGAAGCTGCCGACGGCGGCGGGCGCGACGTCGATCGACGAGATCACGCACAGACTCTCGGTGAACAGCGACGACTCGTCGATCATCGAGATCAGCTCGCGATCGGCGAAGGCCGACCCGACCTCGGCCAGGTCGGTGCGCGCGCGGCGCAGGTGATCGGACCACCGCGGGTCGGCGTAGTGCACGCGGTGCAGAGTCGCCTCGGCGAGCACCGTCGAGGCCGCTCTCTCGTCGCCGGGCACCATGCGCGCCCTCCACACCTCGGGTCCGGTGCGGCGGTCGCCGAGGTGCAGCGAGAGCTCGAGCGCAGGAGCCACCGCCACCCGCTCGTGCGCCACGTCCTGCCCGCCGGCGACCGCGCCCGACATTGATCGACCGTCTTCGCGCATACCCATCGTCCCCATTCGACGTGTGCCCCACTCCGCCCGCGCCCCCGCCCGTCGGAAATGGTTCTCCATCGCGCCTTTTGGCGCGAAGATGAGAGATTGCTAATCTCACTCTCAGAGTATTGCCAGCTCGGCCGGCAGCCTATTCCCCCCTTCCAGGAGCACCGACCCGTGAGCAGCACCTACATCGAGACGAGCGGCCAGGTCCGGGTCTACGGCTCCGCTGTCCAAGCTCACGACACGCTCCCCCTCGGCACGTATCGGGTGCGTTTCGCCCCGAAGGACGGCTTCAGCCTGGTGCGCACCGAGGACCTCAGCGTGGGTGTCGAGAAGGTGTACGGCCAGCGCGAGGCGAAGGTGGACAAGATCTTCCGCGCCTACGCGCGGCTCGAGCGCAATCTCGGCGTCATGCTCTCGGGCAACAAGGGCCAGGGCAAGTCGATGTTCCTGCGGATGGTGGCCCAGCGCGCCATCGCGCAATCGCTCCCCGTCGTCCTCGTCACGGAGGACGCGGAGGGCATCGTGGATTTCCTCGACACCCTGGATGAATGCCTCGTCATCTTCGACGAGTTCGAGAAGGTGTTCACCTCCGGTCGGGGACGCTCGGACGGCCCGAATCGTCAGAATCAATTCCTCACGCTGTTCGACGGAATGTCGTCGGTGAAACGCATCTACTGCCTGACCGTGAATGACGTCCAGGATGTCAGCCATTACATCGTCAATCGCCCGGGTCGATTCCACTACCACATGCGATTCGATTACCCCGGCCCCGCCGAGGTGCGCGACTACCTGACCGATCAGGCGCCGAACGCCCGCCCCGCCGAGATCGAGAACGCCGCACTGTTCTCGCGCCGGGTCAATCTGACGTACGACCACCTGCGCGCGATCGCCTTCGAGATGAATCACCCCGAGGCCACCTTCTCGGAGATCGTCGAGGACCTGAACATCAAGGCCATCGAGCCCAGCACCTACCGCGTCGAGGCGCGGTACCGCGACGGGACGATCCTCGCCGACGAGGCGGTGATGAACCTGCACGAGCGCAGCGACGTCGAGCGCACGGTCGAACTGCGCAGCACGCAGCGGTGCCTGTACTTCTCGTTCGCGCCCCGCGACGTCGTCTTCGCGTCCGACGGGACCTTGACCGTCCCCGTGGATGCCATCGACGCCAGCGACGAGGACGACGAGACCCCCGAGGAGTTCCCCGTAACGATCACACTCACCCTCGTCGGGCAGAACAGCTACTCGTTCGAACGCTGACCCCGCTCGCCCTCGCCGCGCGCGGTGATCCTCTTGTTGACCTCGCGGGTCGCCGAGAACTTCAGCACCGCGTAGTCGTCGACGCGGCCGCGCGCCTGCGGATCGTCGCGGATGTTGAGGACGACGTCGTGGCCCTTGTGCGACTGGGCGTAGAACCGACCGAAGCCCGTCAGCGTCACACGGTTCCCCGCGTTGACGAGGTCCAGGATCTCGTCGAAGATCGCGTCGTAGGCCAGCTGCGTGACGCGCAGCGACAGGCCGGTGCGCTGGGACACCCGCTGGACGAACTCGCGCTTGCTCACCTTGGGCTCTTCGGTCCTCGTGCCGGACATCTCGCACCATCCTTGTTCTCTGCTCGGAAACGAGCGTATGCAGCAGCCGCGCCCGCCGGTCGGGGTTGCCAAACCCCGCGCGACGTCCGCATCATGCCGCGCCGCGGGGCGCGGAGTCGCCTCGTCCGCGGCGCTCGAGCCCCCGCCGAACGGCGCGCGAGCGGCGATCTCGCGGGGTCGACGACCGCGCGGCATCGCCACCGCCGCCGTCGCCGATGGATCGCGCGACGTCGGGCGAGGCCCGACCACCTCGCCTTCGGGTGGCGAGAACCCCGCGTTCAGGTCGCGGAATCGGTCGGTTTCTGCTCGTATTCGGGGAGATCCTATCGCCTAGGCGGGGCGGGTGGCATCCCTCCGCCGTCATGTGACGCCCGGGTGGACCCGCCGGTCAGGCGACCGCCGGAGCGGGATCCTCCGCGCCCAGCAGCGCGCGCAGCGGATACGAGGTGTCCTCGAGGATCACCTGGCTGGCCGCCCCCGTGCGGACATTGAGGAGCACGGGCGCGCGGAGGTTGAGGAAGACCCCCTCATCCGTCGGATTCGCCACCACGAAGACGCGGATGTCCTCGGACGCGGCCCCGATCTCGTCGCGCATCTCGGCGGTGACGGGCGGCGCATAGCCGGACGCCACGACCGCCGCCTCGACGACGAAGAGGCGGACCTCGTCGGCGACGGCGCGCAGGGCGTAGAGCCCCTCGGCCCCGTCGATGCGATCGAGACGGAAGGAGGTGAGGGGACTCAAGCCCGGCAGGGATCGCGCGAACTCGACGTCGAGGGCGGCGAGCGGGGGAAGAGGCGTCATCTCAGGAACTCCAGGAGGGTGGTCTGCAGGCTCTTCGCGGTGACCTGCAGGGCGGATTGATAGACGAGCTCGGCGGACTGGAGAGCGACATAGACCTCGACGGTGTCGACGTCCTCGACGCGGGCCCGTCGCGCCTCGAGATCCACGGCGTCGGCGGCGTTGGCGGTCGCGGCGCGCTCGATCTGCGCCTGACGGGCGCCCGCGACGGCGCGCGCCTCGGAGAGATCCCTCACGTGCGCGTCGATGCGGGCCAGATGGGGGGCCACGTCGGTACCGGAGCGCAGGTCGGCGGCGACGGCCTGGATCGTGGCGAAGACGCTCGTGGCCCCCTCGCCGAACGCCCGCGCTCCGTCGAGGTCGACGCGCACCTTCTCGTTCGCGGCGATCCGCCGCTCGACGGCCGCGCCGGGGACGCCCCGGAACGCGAAGTCGACCGGGTCGAAGGCTTCACCGGTGTCGTTCGTCCCGGCGAACACCGTGCGTCCGAGGAGCGTCGTGTTCGCGCGGGCCATCAGCTCGCGCCCGAGGCCGTCGAGTTCGGTGGCGATGGCCGCGCGCGCGTCCGGGCCGAGCGCGCCCGAATTGGCGCCCTGCACGGTGAGGTCGCGCGCTCGTGCCAGCAGGTCCAGGCTCGACCCCAGCGCCCCGTCGGCGGTCGCGACCCACGCCGTCGCGTCGGTGATGTTGCGGGCGTACTGCGCGACGCGCGCCTGCTCGCCGCGCACGCCCAGGATCGCCGCGGCGGCGGCGGGATCGTCGCTCGCCGCGCGGATCGCCCGCTGCGAGCTCGCCTGCTCCTGCAGCTTCGCCCGCTCGGCGAGACCCGCCTGCAGGGTGCGGATGGACTGCTGGGTGAGGGTGCTGCTGGTGATGCGTCCGATCATGTCGTCTCCGGGGGTCAACGGCCCACCAGGCCGACGCGGTTGATGAGGACGTCGAGGGCTTCGTCGACCGCGGTGAGCACGCGCGCGGCGGCCTGGTACGCCGTCTGATAGGTGAGCAGGGTGATCGTCTCTTCGTCGCCGTCGACGGACGCGCCCGACTGCTGGCCCGCGATGGCAGCGATGGCCGTCCGGTCGGCGGCGTCGGCTCGCTGACGCTCCCCCGCCACCGAGACGCCGAAGCCGACCACGAAGCGCGACCAGGTCGCATCGGGGCCGGAGGGCGCGGTGGCCAGGTCCGAGATCCGGTCGGCGACGGAGGTGTCCTTCGCCCCGGCTCCCGGAGCCGACAGTGCCAGCTGGCCCAGGTCCGCGACGGCGACGCGCAGTCCGCGCGCCGCCGGGACGCCGGGGGCGAAGACGAAGACGTCGCCGCCGGGAGAGCCGTCGGCGGTTCGGCCGGTGCGGTGCACCGCGTTGACCGCCTGAGCGAGGGACACCGCCGCCTCGTCGAACGCCCGCGCCGCCGACGCGAGCGTGCCCTGCTCGGCGGCCGGCGCGAGGGAGCCGATGACCGCACCCACGGAACCGCCGGTGACGGCGATCGGCAGCTCGGGACGATCGGACCACGCCACGGTCAGGCGACCGGTGGCGGTCATCTCTCGCGGCCCGGTCAGGACGAGCGCCCGGCTCGTCTCGCCCGCGACGAGCGCGTTGCCGTCGACGCGCAGGGTCATCGTGGCATCCTGCTCGACGCGACCGGTCGCACCCACGGCCGTCGCCAGCTTTTGAGCGAGAAGATCACGCTGGTCGATGAGCTCGTTCGCCCCGCGGCCGGACTGTGCGGCGGTGCGGATCTGCGCGTTGAGCGTCGCGACCTGCGCTGCGACGTCGTTGACCGTGGCCACGTCGCGATCCAGCTGGTCGCGCAGCCCCGACCACTGCCCCGCGATCTGGTCGTACCCGGTCGCGATCTGCGCCGCGAGCGCCCCGGCCCGCGCGAGGACCACCTGCGCGGTCGCGGGAGCCGGCGTGTTGGCCAGGTCCGACCACGCCGCCCAGAAGCGACCCAGACCCGCCGAGAGCGAGGTGTCGGAGGGCTCGGCGAGGGTCTTCTCGACCGCCGCGGCCGACGACGCCCGCGCCGACCAGAAGCCGGAGGCCGAGAGCGCGTCGCGCACACGGGCGTCCATGACCTCGTCCCCGAGGCGGGCGATGCGCTCGATGGCCACGCCGCCACCGACGTCCCGCGCCCACGCGTCGGCGGTGCCCGTCGGCGACACCGCGGTCTGCACCAGACGCTGGCGGGTGTAGCCCGGGGTCGTCTGATTGGCGATGTTCTGACCGGTCACGTCCATGCCGGCACGCGCGGCGGCCAGGCCCGACGCGGCGATGCGCAGTCCCGAGAAGGTCGACACCGGCTCAGACCTGCACGTCGAGCAGACGCGACGCCGGGGTCGACCGGTGGGAACCGGCCGCGGCGTACTCCCCGGTCGGTTCGCCCCACCCCGCGATGGTCTCCTGCGTCACGCGCAGGGCCGTGCGCAGCAGCTGATCGACGGCGCTCCTTTTCTGGGCGATCTCGTCCGCGAGCTGCGTCATGGCGTCGAGGTGGGACTGCATGACCTCGCGCCACGCCTCGGTCGGGGCGGCGGCGACGAGGTCGCGCAGCGTCGAGACATCGCCCGCGCCCCACTCCTCGGCGACCTCGACGAAGACCGTGTCCCGCGCGATCGTGCCGGCGCCGATCGCCGCGATCACGCGCTCGACCTCGGCGGTCGCGTGCCGGACCCACCGGGTGCGTCCCGTGGTCACGAGCATCTCCAGCTCCTCGAGCTTGAACAGCATCAGCTCCATGAGCTCCCGCTGACGCAGCAGATGCATGCTCAGGTCGGTCGCGGCCACCAGGTCACCTCGTTCGGAATGTCGAGTCGCGCGGCGGGTGCGTCCGCCACGGGCCCGACTATCGCGACGCCGTCGTGCGGGAGTAACCCGGGCTGCCGCCGCTACCGGGTGTCTTCGGCGGCGCGGAGCACCGACAGCAGCGCATCCTGGGCGTGCGGGGCACGGGATGCCGACAGAGCCTCGTGGTTCTCGTCGGCCACCGCCACGACGATCTCGCTGCGGTGGATCCTCATGTCGCGCGGGGCGTCGATGCCGATGCGGACGCCGGTGGCGGTGACCCCGAGGACGGTGACCGTCACGTCGTCGCCGATCATGATGCTCTCGTTCGGGCGTCGTGTGAGTACGAGCATGTGTGTGGGTCGCCTTCCGTGGCTCGCGCGTCGAGCGCCGTCCTTCCCCGAGAATAACCTTTCCGCTCGATCACGAGCGTTTCCGCCCCATGTCAGGGAGCGGTCAGCGCGTTCTGCTCGAGGCGGACCACCCCGACGACATCGGTGCCGAATCCGCCGACGGCGGCCTCGTCGTACGACAGGATCGGCATCCCGCCGGTCTGTCCCGCGGTGAGCGCGCGCACCGCCGCCCGCAGCGACGGGGCGCACACGAGCACCGGCTCGGCGTCCGCCGGATCCACGGTGGCGACGGCGCGACGCACCCCCTCGAGCAGGTGCATCGTCGTCTCGGGGCTCAGCACGATCTGCGCCCGCCCCTCGACGTGACGCAGCCCCTCGAGCATCTGCTGCTCCAGGGCCGCGTCGAACATCACCACCCGCAGGCGACCGTCCCGCGCGAAGCGCGCCGCCACCGCCGGACCCAGCGCCGCGCGCGCGGCCTCGACCAACGCGGGGATCTCGGTCGTCGTCTTCGCGCGCAGCGCGAGCGCCTCGAAGATGCGGCCGAGGTCGTTGATGGCCACCCGCTCGGCCAGCAGTCCCGCCAGCACGCGCTGCACGACGGCGAGCGGCAGCAGCGACGGGGTGAGCTCGTCGACCACCGCCGGCTGGGTCTGCTTGAGATGATCGGTGAGCTGGCGCACGTCCTCGAGCGAGAGCAGCCGCGCCGCGTGGGTGTGCACCAGGTCGGACAGATGCGTGATGACCACGCTCGCGCGATCGATGACCGTCGCCCCCGCCAGGTCGGCGGCGTGCGACATCTCGGTGCGGATCCACTTGCCCTCGAGTCCGAAGACGGGGTCCGTCACGCTCGTGCCGGGCACGGCATCCAATCCCGCCCCCAGGGCCAGCACGTGCCCTCGGGGTACGACGCCGCGCCCCGCCTCGACGCCCGCGACGAGGATCGCGTAGGTTTCGGCGGGCAGTTCGACGTTGTCGCGCGTGCGCACCGGCGGCATGAGCATGCCCACCTCGAGCGCGATCTTGCGCCGCAGCGCCTTGACCCTCGTGAGCAGGTCCCCCTGGCCGCCGGCGACGAGGTCGACGATGTCGGGGGCGAGCGAGATCTCGAGCGCGTGCACCCGCATGCCGTCCATCAGATCGTCCGGCCGCTCCGCGACGGCGGTCTCGCGCGCGCGCTCCGCCTCGGCGAGCGCCTCGTCGGCCGCGGCGCGATCGGCGCCGGCCTTGACCCGCGACGCGGCGAACAGCAGTCCCGCCCCCACGGCCGCGAAGGCGAGGAACGGCATCCCGGGGATCAGTCCCATGCCCAGCGCCGCGATCGCCGTGATGATCAGCGCATTGCGGGACTGCAGCAGCTGGCGCCCGGCCGCCCGGCCGAGCTCGGCCTCGGCGTTCTCGCGCGTGACGATCATGCCGGTGGACACCGCCATCAGCAGCGCGGGGATCTGCGTGACGAGCCCGTCGCCGATGGTCAGCAGGCTGTACGTCTCGAGGGCCTTGTCGATCGTCATCCCATGCATCGTCATGCCGATGACGATCCCGCCGACGAAGTTGATGACCAGGATGACGATGCCCGCGATCGCGTCTCCCTTGACGAACTTGCTGGCGCCGTCCATCGCGCCGTAGAAGTCCGACTCGGCCGCCACCTCGGCCCGCCGCCTCCGGGCCTCGTCGTCGGTGATGAGTCCGGCGTTCAGATCGGCGTCGATCGCCATCTGCTTTCCGGGCATCGCATCCAGCGTGAACCGCGCCCCCACCTCGGCGACGCGCTCCGCACCCTTGGTCACCACGACGAACTGGATCACGGCCAGGATGAGGAAGATCACCGCGCCGATGACGAGGGACCCGCTGATCGTGATCTGACCGAAGGCGGCGATCACCTGACCCGCGTGCGCCTCGCTGAGGATGAGACGGGTGGAGGCGACGTTCAGGCCCAGGCGGAACAGCGTGGCCACGAGCAGCAGGCTCGGGAAGACCGAGAAGTCCAACGGCTTGGTGACGAACATCGCCGTGAGAAGGATCAGCAGGGCGAAGGCGATGTTCGCCACGATCAGCACGTCGAGCAGCGGCGCCGGCACCGGCACGATCAGCAGCAGGATGATCCCGACCACGCCCACCGGGACGGTGGCCTTCGACAGCAGGTGAGCGATCATCTCGTCCGTTCTCTCAGAGGGCGATGGGCGCCGGCGCGGCTCACAGGCCGCGTCCGCGCAGGGTCGCGGGAGGCATGGTGTGGGTTCCGTGCCCCGAACCGCGGGCGCGCAGGTGCTGCACGAAGGCGAGCACCTGCGCGACAGCCGTGTAGAGGTGCTCGGGGATCTCGTGCCCCACCTCGACGCTCGCGTGCAGGGCGCGGGCGAGGACGATGTCGCGGACCATCGGCACCCCCGCCTCGTCGGCGCGCTCGCGGATCTTCTGCGCGATGACCCCCGCCCCCTTGGCGACCACGCGCGGAGCCGACCGCCCCGGTTCGTAGCGCAGCGCCACGGCGACGTGGGTGGGGTTCAGCAGCACCACGTCGCTGTCGCCGACCGCGGCGATCATGCGGTTGCGGCTGACGGCCAGCTGACGCGCCCGACGCTGGGAGCGGATGAGCGGGTCGCCCTCGCTCTTCTTGTGCTCGTCGCGCGCCTCTTGCTTGGTCATGCGGGTGTGACGACGGTTGCGCCGGAGGACGACGGCGACGTCGATCGCGGCCAGCAGCAGGCCCACGGCCACCGCGACCTGCAGGAGCGACGCGACCCCGCCCCCGGCGATCCGGAGGAGCCACTCGACGGTGTGGCGCCCGCTGGCCATGAGGACGGGGACGAGCCCCGACACCACGACCCACAGCGCCGCGCCGATCGCCGCGGTCTTGAGCAGGGCCTTGGCCCCCTCCCACAGCGCGGCGGTGCCGAAGGTGCGCTTCAGCCCCGCGACCAGGTCGAACTGCTCGACGCGCATCGGGATGCCGCGCAGGCGCACACCGCCCTGGGCGATCGCCGCGACGGTCGACGCCACCAGCACCACGATCAGCATCGGGAGCAGGATGCCGCCCACCGCGCCGATCGCCCCGGCGACGGCCTCGACCGCGCGGGACGGCTCGGGATCGCGCGCCACCGCCCGGATGGCCCCCATCCGCTCCGTCAGGACGGATGACGCCGCGTCGATCGTGACCGGCGTCATCACCGCGGCCGCTCCGACCGCCACCCACGCGGTGAGGTCCTGGCTGCGCCCGATCTGACCCTTGCGGACGGCGCGGCGCAGCCGTTCGGGCGTGGCCTTCTCGGTGCGCTCCCCCGTGTCGGTGCTCACCGCGTCACCCCGATCACCAGGCGCGCGGCATCCTCGGCCAGCGCGGCGACCACGGCGGGCAGGGCGGCGAACACGAAGCCGATCAGCACGAGGGTCAGAGCGATCTTGAGCGGGAAGCCGAGAGCGAAGGCGTTCAACGCCGGCGCCACGCGCGAGACGAGACCCAGACCGACGTCCGCCAGGAACAGCACGATCAGCAGGGGGCCGGCGATCTGCACCGCGCTGAGCAGCATCTGCCCCACCGCGCCGGTCAGCACCTCGGCCGGACGGCCGAGGTCGATCGCCCCCGACACCGGGACGGCGTCGAACGAGCGGAACAGCCCGCCGAGGACCAGCTGATAGCCCTGCGAGGCGAACAGCAGCAGGATCGCCGTCATCTGGAACAGGCGGGTGAACTGCGCCCCGTTGACGTTCATGCCGGGGTCGTACGCCTGGGCGAGCTGGAATCCGCCGAACGTGTCGACGAGGAACCCCGCGCTCTGGATCGCGCTGAACAGCACGAACACGAGGAACCCGAGCAGGGCGCCCACGAGCACCTGGCCCGCGGCAGCGAAGAGGAAGCCCCCGGTGTCGAGTCGCTGATATCCCGGTACGACCGCGGGCGAGACCGCCACCCCCAGGCCCACCCCGAGCATCGCGCGGATGCGCAGCGGGATCGCGCCGTGGTTGAACGGCGGCGCCACGACGAGGAACGCGGTGATGCGCACGACGGCCAGAGCGGTCGCCTCGAGCCAGCGGAAGTCGATCGCGACGTTCATCCCCCGCCCCCCAGCAGGCTCGGGATCCGGGCGAAGAGCTCGTGCGTGAACGTCACCGTCTCGGTGATCATCCAATTGCCGCACACCAGCAGCGCGACCCCGACGGCGAGGAGCTTCGGCACGAACGAGATCGTCATCTCCTGCACCTGCGTGATCGACTGCAGCAGGGAGATCGCGAAACCGACCACCAGCGCGGTGATCAGCAGCGGCGCGCACAGCTTGGCCGCGAGCACGAGGGCCTGCAGCCCGATGTCCATCACCGCCGCGGAGTTCACGTCGCCCCCCGGTACGACTGCACCAGAGAGGTGATCACCAGACCCCACCCGTCGACCAGCAGGAACAACAGGATCTTGAACGGCAACGAGATCATCACCGGCGGCAGCATCATCATGCCCATCGACATCAGTGCGCTCGAGACGACGAGGTCGATGATGAGGAACGGCACGAACACGATGAAGCCGATCACGAACGCAGCCCGCAGTTCGCTCAGCATGAACGCCGGGATGAGGGTGTAGAGCGGGATGCCGTCGGGCCCCTCGGGATTGTCCATGCCCGCCGCGCGGTGCATCAGGGCGATGTCGTCCTCGCGGGTGACGTGCAGCATCCATTCCCGCAGGGGCTGCTGGGCGGCGTCGAAGGCCTGCCCGAAGTCGATCTGCCCCGCCGTGAACGGGGTGACGGCGGCCTGATTGATGTCGGCCAGGACGGGCCACATGATGAACAGCGTGAGGAACAGGCTGAGCCCGGCCAGCACCTGATTCGGGGGGATCGACGGCAGCGAGAGCGCGTTGCGGGTGAGGGCGAGCACCACGAAGATCTTGGTGAAGCTCGTCATCATCAGCAGCAGGGCCGGGGCGACGCTGAGCACCGTGATGCCGAGCAGGGTGGTGATGCTGTCGGACGGCGTGCCGTTGACGCCGTTGATGCTGATGCCGCCGCTTCCCCCCGTGGCCGCTGCGGCGGGGACGGCGGTGCACACGACGACCACCGCGGTGATCAGCAGCATGGCCAGGGTCGCGCCCATCCGGCGCCGGCGTCGCCCGGGCGGGCGCGGTGGCGCGGCGGCGGGGGCGGTGGCGGGCACGACGACACTCTCGAGAGGGGGGTCGAGGCCGATCCGTAGCCAGGGTGCGAGCGATCCGTGCTCTCCCGCGACTATCGCGACGCGGAGCGCACCCGGTAACCCGACCGCAGCGCGGGCGGGCCGTCGGAGTGCCGGTTCTCGCGGCGGGTGGGGGCGACGGCATCCCGGTCATCGGCGACGGCCACCAGGGCGACGGGCTCGACGACGGCGTCCGACGCCGAGCTCTCCTGCGTGTCGACGACGTCGACGCCCTTGTCGCTCACGCCGAGGACGTACCGGATGCCACCGAACTCGGCCACCACGAGGTGCGCCTTGGGCGTGAGGGCGGTGCGGGCGACGACGGTGATGCGCTCGTCGCGCGGCGGGGGCGAGGAGGTGCGCCCGGTCGCCCGTGCGACGAAGGATCCGAGACGGTCGAACCGGCGCGGGACGAGCGCGGCGAGGGGACCGTCCCCCGCCGCCTGCCCCTTCTTGAGGCGCCTGCTGAGGAAGACCAGCAGCCCGAGGACCGCGGCGAGGGAGACCGCCGCGCGCAGCAGTTGCAGGGCGTCGTCCACGCTCAGTCGCCGTCCACCGCGTCGATGATGCGCTCCACGCGCACCGCGAAGTCGCCGTCCGCGACGACGACCGTGCCGTAGCCGATCAGGCGCCCGTTCAGGGTGATGTCGGCGGGCGAGCCGGCCGCCCGGTCCAGTTCGACGACACGACCGGGCTCGAGGTTCAGCACGTCGCGCACGGCCATTCGGGTGCGACCGATCTCGACCACCAGCTCCATCTCGACGCCCGCGATACGGCTGACCCGGGTGGGACCGGCCGAGCGCGAGGCCGCGACGGGGTCGTCGATGCGGACGGCCGCGCGCGCCACCACCGCGCCGTCGGCGTTGACGAAGTCGAACACCTGCGCCCCCGCGACGGTGAACACCGCGTCGGCCTCGACGTCTTCGCCGTCGCCCAGGGCGCCCGCACCGAGGACGGCGACGGCCGCCTCGAAGACGGGGTGCAGGCGGTCCGCGAGCGCGACCCCGGGGGATCCGTCGTCGAGGGCGTCGGGCTCGACGACCTGGACCGCGATCGTCGCACCGGGCGTACCGGTGAATGCGACCGCCACGGCACGGCCGGTCGCTCCCGGGTCGGACGACGGGGTGGGCAGCACGGGGAAGGCGAACGGCAGTCGGGCGGCGATCGCAGCGGCCATGGCGTTGGCCTGGAAGGTGGTCATCGGGGGGTCTCCTCGGGGATGGCGGTGATCGTGCACGCGAGACGCGGCCCCTGCGAACCGGCGACGGCGCGGGCGATCGGCGTCGCGCCGACGACGAGTTCGAGCGGCGTCGTCTCGGGGTGGGCGAAGCGCAGCAGGTCGCCCGGGGCGAGGTCGAGCACCTCGCCCGCGGCGATGACGCGGGGCGTGATCCGCAGCGCGACCTCGAGCGGCGCGCGCTGCACGTGGTCGGCGGTCGAGCCCGGCCGGGGTGCGGACGCAGCCCCCCGACCGGTCTCGGCGAGGTGGTCGACGACGACACCGGCGGGGAGCATGACCGTCGTGGTCGAGAGGGTGTCGCCGACGCGCAGGTCGAAGCGCGCGACGATCACGGCCTCGCCGGGCGCGATCACCTGCAGGTACTGCGGGGTGTAGTGCAGCCCCGAATAGGTGACCGCTCCCGGAAGTCGGGAGCCCAGGCACGAGCTCAGCAGGGCGAAACCCTCCTGCAGGAGCGGGAGCACCAGGGCGGATTCGATGGGGGTGAGCGGGCGCGGGTCGATGGGTCCCGTCACGCGTCCGCCGAGCATCTGCACGACCCACAGGAGCGCGTCGTCGAGTCCCACCTGGATGACGCAGGGCTCCTCGCGTCCCGCGGTGGAGCCGGCGACCATCGCGGTGGTCGCCGGCAGGGTGTCGGCGTACTCCTGGTACGACACGACCTCGACCCCGCGCGGGATCAGGTGCGTGCGCACCCGCACCTTCGCGGTCAGGTGCGACGCCCACTGCCGCGCGAAGGCCTCGAAGGCCGCCTCGAGGTGGCGCGCCTGCTCACGCCCCAGCTGGGCCGGTCGGTGGAAGTCGTAGGCCGGATAGCGGCGCAGCGGATCGTCACGGACGACGGCGGTCACGGTGTTCTCCTTGAGGGGGTCACGAGGGGTCAGCCGCCGGATCCGGCGCTCACCAGGCCCGGGATCAGACCCCGCACCTGCTCCTGCTCGGTGGATTCGACGACGATGTCGACGCGGCGGTTCGCCGCCAGAGCCTCGGCGCTGTCGCCGTCGACGAGCGGCCGCTGATCCGAGAAACCGACCGCCTGGACGCGCGAGCCCGCGATGCCCTCGTGTTCGACCAGGAACCGCGCGACCTTGGTGGCGCGGCTGCTGCTGAGCTCCCAGTTGCTGTCGTACGGGGCCGCGGCCGCGCGGTGGTCGGCGTGACCCTCGATGCTGATCGGGTTGCCGGCGGCCGAGAGGACGTCACCGACGAGGTCGAGCACCGCGTCCGCCTTGGCGGTCAGGTCGGCGCGGTTGTCGGCGAAGAAGGTCTCGGCCCCGACCAGGCCGATCTTCAGTCCCCGCTCGTCGATCACGAAGTCGACGGTGTCCTGCAGGCCCTGCGCGGCGAGCGCATCGGTGATCTGCTGTTGCAGGCGCTGCATCGCGTCCACCTCGTGAGCGGCGCGCACGGCCACATCGCGCACCCCGTCGTCGACGAGCAGATCGGGCGGGATGACGAGCCCCTCGGTCAGGTCTCCCCCGCCGACGGTCTGCGACTGCCCGAACGCGGCGGCCAGACCGTTCTTGAGCTGCTCGTACTTGGTCTCATCGACCACCGACACCGCGTACAGCACGATGAACAGGCACATCAGGACCGTCACCATGTCGGCGTACGACACCGCCCAGCGCTCGTCGGGTTCGTCATGCTCGGTGTCGTCGTGCCCCCGGCCGCGCGCGCGACGCGCCGTGCTCACGTCGCGTCCTCGGCCGGGGCCTTCGACGCCGCGGAGCGGTCCTTCGAGGACGGCTTGTACGTCGTGAGGGCCAGCAGCCGCTCCTCGAGGAGGCGCGGCGGGCTGCCCGCCTGGATCGCGAGGATCCCCTCGCACACCAGCGTCATGCGTTCCTGCTCGAGGGCGGCCATCCGCGAGAGCCGGCCGGCGATCGGGTTCCACAGGAAGTTCGCCGACAGCAGGCCCCAGAGGGTCGCCACGAACGCGGCGGCGATCATGTGCCCCAGTTCGTCGGGCTTGTCGAGGTTCTCGAGCACGTGGGTCAGCGACACCACCGTCCCCACGATGCCGATCGTGGGGGCGTAGCCGCCCAGCGCCGAGAAGAACTTCGCGGCGACGCGGCGCCGGCCGATCACCGTCGCGATCTCGTCGTCCATCACCGCGCGCAGGTCTTCGGCACCCACCCCGTCCGCGAGGGCCTGGACGGCGCGGCGGGTGTAATCGTCGGGGGCGCCGTCCAGCTCGTCCTCGAGGCGCAGCAGCCCCTCGGTGCGCGCCTTCTCGGCGTAGCCCACGAGGATCGGGATCACCGACGCCGGAGTGGAGCGCGGACCGCGCACCATCGCCCCGAGCGATCCGAACGCCGAGAGGGCGTCCTTGACCGTGTGGCTGGCGATGCCCACCCCGATGGTCGAACCGAGCACCAGGATCATCGGCGCCGGAAGGAACAGCGCACTGAGGTGCGCGCCCTCCATCGTGATCATGGCGTAGAGCGCGCCGAAGGCGATCACCACGCCGGCGACGAAGGCGAAGTCCACCTCAGACCTCGTTCGCGGGGGTCAGCGCCGCCGCGGCGGCGAGGACGCGGGCGCGGTAGGCCACGATCCGGGCGATCAGCTCGTCGAGGCTCTCCTCGACGTTGTACACGCGTCCGTCGACCATGTGCAGCGTCGTGTCGGGTGCCTCGTGCACCCTCTCGATGAGGTCCGGGTTCACCGCGAACCGCGAGTGGTCGAGGCGGGTGAGCGTGATCATCGGACGGACTCGGCTTTCGATACGGGGGCGGAGGCGACTATCGCGACGGGACCGCGCGCCGGTAACCCGAGCGGGTCCCGGCGCACGAGCGCGGACGGATCATCGCTTGAGGTTGGTGAGCTCCTGCAGCACCTCGTCGCTGGTGGTGATGACGCGGGCGCTGGCCTGGAAGCCGCGCTGGGCGACGATGAGGTTCGTGAACTCCTGCGACAGGTCGACGTTGCTCATCTCGAGCGCCCCCGACAGCAGCGACCCGAACCCGGCGCGGTCGGCCTCGCCGACCTGCGCGGCCCCGCTGTTCACCGTGGCGCGGAAGGCCGTGCCGCCGGCTTTCTCGAGCCCCTCGGCGTTGGCGAAGGTGACCAGCGCGACCTTGGCGAGCGTCTCGGTGCGGCCGTTGCCGAAGGTGCCGACCACCGTGCCGTCGCTCGTGATCGTGTAGGACGTCAGGGTTCCCGCCGCCGAGCCGTTCTGCGCGGTGAGGGCGACCGTCGACACACCGGCGAACCCCGTGACGGCCGTGAGGTCGACCGCGATGCCGCCCGCGGCCAACGTCAGGCCCGCGGTCTGCCGCCCGTCGGTGAAGGCCAGCGATCCGCTCGCCCCACTCCGCGGCTCGGTGACGTCCCATCCCGCCGCGGTGCGCGTGAACGTCAGGCTCAGCGTGGTGGCGGCGCCCTGCGCGTCGAAGACCTGGATGTCGCGCACGATCCGCTCACCCGCAGCCGCCGTCGAGGGCAGATTGCCGGTCACCGTCGAGGTGGTCGTGGGGCGGGCCGCCGACAGGAGACCGCGCGGGATCGAGATGTCGCCGGTGGGGCGGCCCGGGTCGACGACGCCGTTCTGGGCCGTCCATCCCTGCACGAGGGAGCCGTCGGCGGTGACCATGCGTCCCGCGCCGTCGAACGAGA
This sequence comes from uncultured Microbacterium sp., assembly GCF_913776565.1. Lineage (GTDB taxonomy): Bacteria > Actinomycetota > Actinomycetes > Actinomycetales > Microbacteriaceae > Microbacterium. The sequence goes on from NZ_CAJYPF010000058.1 coordinate 18,229, forward strand.
ACCCTCCCGCGCGCGTGTAGAGCGTCTCGCCCGCCGCGCGCACCGCGAAGAACCCGTCGCCCTGGATCATGAGGTCGCCGCTGCGGCCGGTGGTCTGGGCCGCCCCCTGGGCGAAGGTCGTGCGGATGCCGCCGACCTGCACCCCCAGGCCCGCCTGGGCGGGGTTTCTCCCCCCGGTGTCGCCCGCCGGCATCCCGGCCTCTCCGACGACCTGCGACAGCGAGTCCTCGAACAGCACCGACGAGCCCTTGAAGCCGGCGGTGTTGACATTGGCGATGTTGTTGCCCGTGGCGTCGAGCATCGTCTGGTGCGAGCGGAGTCCGGAGATCCCGGAGAAGAGCGAACGGAGCATGAGGGTGTCTTTCGTGAGGGGGTCAGGCGGTGCGGAGGGAGGTGAGGGCGTCGAGCGCCACGGTGGTGCCGCCGATCGTGAACCGCGGGACCGGACCGTCGAACGAGGCCGCGGTCACGATGCCCGAGGCCGGGGCGCCGTTCGCGTCGAGGTAGCCCGCCTGACGGCCGAGGAGGGCGGCGGCGGTCTGGCGCATGTCGAGGGCGAAGGCCTCGGTCCCGGTGCGGCTGAGGGCGGTGAGCTGCTCCATCATGGCCAGCTGCGTGGTCTGCGAGATCATCTGGTTGGTGTCCATCGGGGCGGACGGGTCCTGGTTGGTCAGCTGCGTGACCAGCAGTTTCATGAACGCGTCGGCATCCAGGGCCTTCTTCGGGGCGGCGGGGGCGGCACCCCCGCTGACGAGAGAGGTCGGGGACGCCGAGACGGCTTCGACGGACATGGGCGGTCCTTTCAGGCGAGGATGTCGAGTCCCCCGCCGAGCACGGCGCGGGGGGTCGGGGCGGACGGGGTCGCGAGGTCGCGGGGCGGGAGGCGCCGGGCGGGGGCGTCCCGATCGCCGCTCAACCCGCGAGGGGACTGCTGCGCCCCCGCGTCGCGCGGCGGGGAATCGGATGCCGTCCCCTCGCCGATCGCCACGTGGGCGCCCGGTGCGATGCCGGCGAGGTCGCGCCGCAGCTCGCCCAGCAGGCCGCGCAGGGCGTCGCGCGCGAGGTCGGTCGCGGTCAGCAGCTCGATGCGGACGTCGCCGCCCGCGCCGATGTGGGCTCGCACGGTGACCGGCCCGACGGCCTCGGGGGTGACGACGAGGGTCAGGCGGTGGGTCCCCTCGGACAGCTGGGCGAGACGCCGCATGGGCGGGGTCACCTGCGCGACGATCGACCGGGGCGACGGGGCGATCGGCGCGTCGGCGGAGCCCGGCGGGACGGGCGCGGATGCCGCGGCGGGAGGGGTGGGGACGGACGCGGCGGGAGGGGTGGGGACGGACGCGGCGGCGGGCGTCGGCGTGTCCGCGCGGCGCGCGGCGTCGGGGGCGTCAGGCGCCGCGGTCGAGGCGGCCGCCGCGGGGTCTGCGCCGGGAGCGGCGACGGTGCCCGCGGAATCTCCGACGGGCGGGGCACCGGCGTCCGACCACGCCCTGCCGATCGCAGAGCCGGGCAGGGGCACGGCGGAGGTCTCGGCCACGGATGCGTCGCCGGTGGCGATCGGGGCCACCGCCGCCGCGGTGAGCACCGGCTCGGCTCGCCCCGGGCACGCGTCGGCGCCGCCGGGAGCGGGTTCTGCCCCGGCCGTCGGGGGACCGTCGTCGGCGGAGGAGGCGCAGCGCCGCTCGGTCGTGGGGGATCCGGCATCCCCCTCGGCGTCGTCCGTGACCGCGGAGCCGGCCAGCGCCTCGCGCAGGCTGTCGGCGAACGCCTGCCCCGCGGGGTCGGGGGCCGTCGACGGTCGCGGCGCGGGGCCGGCGGCGCCGTGCGGTGGGACGGACGTGAGCAGCGCGGAGGTCATCGGCATCCCTCCCCCGCTCCGGCGCCTCGCGGCCCGCCGGTCACGCGCCGCTCGTCTCGGGAGCCGCCGCGCGCGAGGTCGCGATCTCGTCGAGGGCGTTCTGCTCCGTGCGCAGACGCTCCTCGTCCGCACGCAGCCGGTGCGCGTCGTCGAGGCGCTCCAGCCCCCTCAGGTCGCGGCGGGCGCGCACGTGCACGGCCTCGGCGGCGGCGACCTCGTCGCGGCGCATCCGGGTCAGGGCCCGCAGGTCGGCCAGGGCGGCCTGCCCCGCCGATCGCGCGGCCGCCATCGCGAGCAGCGCGGCGGGGTCGCCGACGCTCGTCGCGATGTCGGACAGGCTCGACACCGCGTCCTCGTGCGCCGCCGCAGCCGCGACGTGCTCGGCGCGGGCGCGGGACAGGTCCTGCGCGGCGACGCGCTCCTGCACGCCGCGCACGCGCAGCAGGCTCGACAGGGGGAAGGTCATGCGGGCGGTCCTCCGAGGGTGTCGGTGAGGGCGGCGAGGTCGCGCCACGCGTCGTCGGGGGCGGCGCGGACGTCGATCGACTGGGTGAGGAAGCGCTCGATGGCCCCGCCGTGCGCGAGGGCGGCGTCGACGAGGGGATTGGCCCCGGCCACGTAGGCGCCGATGTCGATGAGGTCGTCGGCGTCGCGGCGCGCGGCGAGCACACGGCGCAGCGCGACCGCCTGGCGGCGCTGCTCGGGCGTGGTGACCTTGCCCATGACCCGCGACACGGACCCGAGCACGTCCACGGCGGGGAAGTGCCCGCGCACGGCGAGCCGACGATCGAGCACGACGTGACCGTCGAGGATCCCGCGCGCGGCGTCGGCGATCGGCTCGTTGTGGTCGTCGCCGTCCACGAGCACCGTGTACAGACCGGTGATCGAGCCCGTCGGTCCCGTGCCGGCCCGCTCGAGCAGCGACGCCAGCACCGAGAACGTCGAGGGCGGATACCCGCGTGTGGCGGGCGGCTCCCCCGCAGACAGGCCGATCTCGCGCTGCGCCATCGCGACGCGGGTGAGCGAGTCCATCATCAGCAGCACCTCGCTGCCGCCCTCGCGGAAGTCCTCGGCGATGCGCGTCGCCACGAACGCGGCCCGCAGGCGCGCCATCGCCGGCTGGTCCGAGGTCGCCACGACCACCACCGATCGCGCCAGCCCCTCGGGACCCAGGTCGTCCTCGAGGAACTCCCGCACCTCGCGGCCGCGCTCGCCGATCAGAGCGATCACGGTGACGTCGGCGCTCGCCCCCCGCGCGATCATCGACAGGAGCGAGGACTTGCCGACCCCCGACCCGGCGAACAGCCCCAGCCGCTGACCGACGCCGACCGGGGTCATGGTGTCGAGCACCCGGACGCCCAGGCCCAGCTGACGATCGATGCGCCGGCGCCCCAGCACGCTGGGGGCGGCGTTGCCGAGGGGGACGAGGCCCGAGGAACGCAACGGTCCCCCGCCGTCGAGCGGGCGGCCGTTCCCGTCGAGCACCCGCCCGAGCAGTCCCTCCCCCGTGGGCACGCGCGGCGGTTCGCCCGTGTGGTGCACCCGCGTTCCCGCGCCCACGCCCGCGAGGGCGCCGAGCGGCATGCACGTCGCCGACACGGCATCCACCGCCACGACCTCCGCCTCGATGACGGACCCGGCGTCCGGCGCGATGCGCACGCGATCGCCGACCGCGGTGTCGATGCCCCGCACCCGCACGCCCAGGCCCGCGACCGCCTCGACGACGCCCGTGCGTTCCGGACGCGCCGCGGCGAGCGCTCGGCGCCACGCGACGGTCGGGCCGCTCACGCGAGACCTCCCCCACCGTCGTCGGCTGTCAGGGCCGCGCGCACGCGCTGCAGCGCGGCGTCGATGCGGGCGTCCACGCGCCCCTCCCGCAGCTCCACGATCGCCCCGCCGGGGTCGACGTCGTCCGAGGGATGGATCGGGATGCCGTCGCCCCCGGCGCCCGCGGTCCGCGCGTCGCGGGGGTGCAGCAGCACGCGCACGACCGTCGACGCGGGTGCCGCGTCCGCGGCGCGACGAAGAGCGTGCGCCGCCGACCGGGCGGTATCCGACAGCTCCGCGTCCAGGATGACGCGAGCCAGCTCGACGGCGGCCAGCTCCACGCGTCCCGCGTCCATCCCGACCAGCGCAGCGGCGGATGCCTGCAGCTCCACCCGCGCGGCGTCGAGCGCGGCCAGGGCCGTGTCGACCGCGAGCTGTGCTTCGGCGGCGCGATGGACGGCATCCGTTCGCAGCTGCTCCACCAGGCGGTCCCGCTCCTCGCGGGCGTCGCGGCGGCCCCGGGCGAAGCCGTCGGCGTACCCGCGCGCGCGGGCCTTCTCGGTCGCCCCGCGCGGATCCGCGGGGGCGTCGCCGATGCGCGGCGGCACGAGCGGCGCGAAGACGGATTCGGACACGGAGATCACCCTGGGACGAGTGGCGAAGCCGATCCGTGGCTGTTCGACGAGCGATCCGTGCTCGCGGCCGACTATCGCGACGTCCGGCGGCGACGGTAACCGCGCTGTCGGTCCTCAGTCGACGAGTTCGTCCTCGTCCTCTCGCGAGATCGTGATCTCTTCGGCCGCCTCCAGCTCGCGGATGACGCGGACGACGTCGGCGCGAGCTTCGTCGACCTGCCGCACGCGCACCGGGCCCAGCGCGGAGGCTTCTTCGTCGAGGTTCTCGCGGTTGCGTTCGGTCATGTTGCGGCGGATCACCTCGGCGATCTGCGCGTCGGCACCCTTCAGCGCCAGCGCCAGCACCCGCAGGTCGATGCCGCGGAGCACGCGCTGGGCGTCGCGGTCCTCGAGGCGGGAGATGTCGGCGAAGGTCAGCATGCGGCTGCGGACCTCCTCGGCGAGCAGCTGGTCGCGGTTCTCGAGACCGGCGAGCAGCGCTTTCTCGAGCACGGTGTCCGAGCGGTTGATGATGTCGACGAGGGGCTGGACGCCCCCGACCGGCTCGTGGGCCTCACGCAGTCCGAACACGCCCGTGCGGGCACGGAGCGAGTCGGCGACCACGGCGATCGCGTCCTGCGACGACGCTCCGAGCGTCGCGATCGCCTGCGCGACATCGGTGCGCAAGGGGTCCTGCAGCGCGGCGAGTACCGCGGCGGCGCGGTCGGCGCGCAGGTTGGCCAGCACGACGGCCACCGTCGTGGGCATCTCGCCGTCGAGGAGCGTGGCCAGGTGCCCCGCGTCGACGCTGTCGAGGAACTCGAACGACACCACCCCGTGCGTCAGCACGCGCCCGACCATGCCGACGGCCTTCTCGCGGCCGAAGGCGGTCTCGAGCAGGCCGGTCGCGGCCTCCTGCCCGCCGCGGCCGACCGTCGTGCCGCCCGACGCGATGCGGCCGAAGTCGGCGAGGGCCGTCGCGATCGCCGCGGTGTCGACGTCGCCCAGCTGCGTCAATTCCGCCGCGAGCAGCTCGGCCCGCGTCTCGCCCAGGTGGCGCAGCACCTGGGCGCTGACCTCGCGGTCCAGGGTCAGCATGACGATCGCGGCCCGTCTGAGCCCCGACATCGGTGCCACCGGCGCCGCGGGGACCGCGAGCACCTCGGTCGCCGCCTCGGGCGCCGCGAGGGGCGCCGCGGCATCCTCGATCACGGGACGAGGACCGAGCAGGCTCACGCGAGGGCCTCGTCCATCATGCGCGCGAGGGCCTGCGCGGCGGTCGACGGGTCGGTGCGGGCGAGCTGCTCCACGTCACGACGACGGCGCTCGACGAGCACCTGCGGCGTCTCGGGCTCCTCCTCGATGTCGAGCAGCGTCGGCAGCACCTTCGTCGGCGGCGAGGCCGGCAGCGCGATCGGCTCGGCCAGGCCCTTGAGGGTCTTGAGCTTCTGCTCCTCGGTCTCGGTCATCGTGGCGAAGTACTCGATCGGGCCCTCGTCGGTGTAGAGGGTGCGCCGGCGCAGGCGACGGCGGATCAGAAGGGCCACGACCAGGATCAGCGCCGCGAGCAGGATCGAGCCGCCGATGATGGCGGAGCGCAGGATCTCGGACTGGGACCGGGCGGCCTGGTCGGCCTCGGCCGCCTGCAACGCCGCGGCGGCGGCATCCGCACCCGACTGGCTGAACTCGACGAACTCCACCGTCACGGCATCGCCGCGCGTCGCATCGACACCGGCGGCATCCGACACCAGCGCCTGCACCTGCTCCGCCGTGACCCCGGTGACCGCGGCGCGGTCCAGCGCGATGCTGATGGTCTGACGGGTGAGGCGACCGGCGGGGGTGGTGGTCTTCTCGGTCGACTTGTTCACGGCGTTGCTGCGGGTGGCCTCCGAGGTCTCGACGGTTCCGCCGGCCCCCGCGCCGGGGACGGCGATGTTGTCGGGGCCGAGCACGCCGCTGCCCTGGGCCTGCCCGCCGGTGGACTTCTCGGTGCGGGTCTGCTCCGACGTGGTCAGACCGCCCTCGGGCGCGGTGTACGTCTCGTCCATGCGCTCCGACGTCGAGGTGGCCACGTCGGCGGCGACGCTCACGGTCGCGTTGCCGGGGCCCACGATCTTCTCCAGCATCGCCGAGACCGACGACGAGACCCGGGCCTCGTACTCCTCGGCCTGCGAACCGGACGAACCCGTGAGTCCCGTACCGACCGCCGCGAGCACCTTGCCCGACTGATCGGTGACCGCGACGTCCTCGGGCGCCATGCCCGGGATCGACGCGCTGGTGAGGTGAACGATCGCGGCGACCTGGTCGCCGGTGAGCGTGGCCCCTCCCTGGGTCTTGACGAACACCGACGCGGTCGGATGACGCGCCTCGGCGACGAACACGCTCTCCTCGGGGATGGCCAACTGCACGGATGCCGCGGTGACCCCCGACATCGCGCCGATCGTGCGGGCGAGCTCGCCCTCGATCGCGCGTTTGTAGGTGACCGACTGCTGGAACTCGCTCGCCGTCACGCCCATCTTGTCCAGCAGCGTGTAGCCGCCGGTGGTGTCGCTGGGCAGCCCGGCGGCGGCGGCCGCCAGTCGCTGGGGGTAGACCTGGGCGTCGGGGACGAGGATCGTGGCGCCCCCCTCGGTCAGCTCGTACGAGACCCCGGCGGACTTCAGCTGCTCCACGACCGCCGAGGCGTCGGGGGCGCTCAGTCCGGTGAACAGCGGACTCATCTGCGGCTTGGTCAGCCAGCTGCCCAGGGCGATGGCGCCCATCACCAGCAGCGCCGACCCGATGACGGCGATGGTGCGCTGGGCGACGCTGAAGCCCCCGACGACGCGCTTCGCCCGGTCGAGGACGCTGGTCACGATCGTGGGCATGGTCAGGCCTGCATCCTCATGATCTCGGTGAAGGCGGCGACGCCGCGGTCGCGCACGGCGACCATCAGATCGAGGGCGACGCCGGCACGGGCCGAGGCGATCGTGGCCTGATGGATGTCGTCGAGGTCACCGGTGACCGCCTTCACGGCCAGATCGTTCGACGTCGACTGCAGGCGCTGAAGGTCTTCGACGGCCGTCGTGAGCGATCGACCGAATGCGGCGGCGCCCGGGGTGGCACCGCCGTCGGCGGTGGGCTCGGCCCGCTCGAAGCTGAGAGGGGCGAGGGGCGCGACACCGGGGGCGGCGACCGCGTCGAGAGGGATGCTCATCAGCCGCGTCCGATCTGCAGGGCGGCCTCGTAGCTGGTCTTGGCCCGGTCGACCACGGCGGCGTTGGCCTGGTACCCCCGCTGGGCGAGGATCAGCATGCTCATCTGCTCGCCGAGGTCGACGTTCGGGTACTGCACGTAGCCGTTCTCGTCGGCGTAGGGGTGATCGGGCTGGTGGACCAGCCGTCCGGCCGCGGTGGACCTCTCCACGCCCGTGACGTAGACGCCCGGACTGCGGTCCCCCGCGGCGACGGTGACGAGCTTCTCGCGGAACATGTCCTGTCCGGCGGGGGTCGCGGTGTTGACGTTGGCGATGTTGTCGCTCAGGGCGTCGAGCCATTTGCGGTGCGCCGTCAGACCGGTGCCGGCGATGCCGATGGTGTCGAAGGTCATGCCGACGCCCGTCCGATCGCCGCGCGGATCGAGGCCGCCTGGCCGCCCAGCGCCTGGGCGGCGAACTGGTAGCGCAGGACGGTGTCGATGTTCGACAGCGTCTCGGTGTCGAGGTTGACGTTGTTGCCGTTCAGACGCGTGGGCTCGAGCGACCTCTCGACGCGCGCCGAGACGTCCCCCGAGCCGCGGGCGACGGCGCTGCGCAGTCGGTCCTCGAAGTCCACCCGTTTGGCGTGATAGTCGGGCGTGTTGACGTTGGAGATGTTCTCCGCGATCGATCGCTGTCGCAGAGCGAGCGCGTCGAGGGCGCGGGACAGGGCGGTTGAGGTGACGGATTCGAGCACGCGGCACTCCGGGGTGAAGAGCGAGCCGATCCGTGGCTGTTCGTCGAGCGATCCGTGCTCGCCCGCGACTATCGCGACACGAGGGCCGGGCGGTAACCGTCTCTCACGCGTCGAGATCCAGGTAGACCGGCGCGTCGGCCCGCGTCGTCGGGATCCGCCGGATCGCCTGCATCTCGCGGGCGATGTTGTCGCGCGCCGCCTGCAGCCCGCTGATGCTCGCCCGCTGCCGTTCCAGGATCAGACGCGCCCGCTCCACCACCTCGGCGGGCGGCGGGCCCGCGGGCGTCTCGACGTCCTCGAGGGGAGCGTCGTCGGCCGCGGTGAGCTCCCTGTCGAAGGCGTCCAGGAGCCGGGTCCAGGCCGCCGGCTCGTCGGTCACGGCTGCGCGAGTGCGGCGGCCGCCGCGTGCCAGGCCTCGCGCAGCGGGACGATGAGGTCGCGGCATTCGGCGGTCGCGGCGGCATCGTGGGCGACGTTGGCGACGATCAGCCGGCCGGTCAGATACGTGTAGAGCGCGCGCAGCTCGGCGGCGCCGTCCCAGCGGTCGTCGAGCGAGCCGCTGAGTTCGGCGATGATGGCCTGCGCGTGCGTGAGCGCGGCGCTGGCCGCGGCCCACTCGGACGCCGCCTGGGCGGCATCCGCCCGCTCCACGTCGACCAGCAGGCGGTCGTAGAGCATGGTCACGAGTCGTTCGGGCGACGCCGCGGCGACCTGCTGCTCGAGGTACTCGCGACGGGCGCGGTCGAGGGCGGTGGACATGGCTCCTCCTTCGGTGACGATCATTTCGACGGCGGCGTCAGGGCCGCGAGCTGCGATCCGAGCCAGGCGGAGCGCGATTGCAGTCCCGACAGCCGCACCTCCAGGGCGGAGTACTGGCGCTCGAGGGTCGCGCGCCGGATCTCGAGGCGGGCGTCCATCGCCTCGACCTGCTTCTCCCAGCTCTTCACCTCGCTCTGCTGTCCGGTGATGCGCTGGGTGATCAGGCCGTCGTACTTGTCCGAGTACTGCGCCGCGGTCGACTGCACACGGGCGGCGATCGTCGAGAACAGCTTCTGCGTGCCGGCCGGGTCGGCGGCCATCGCGGTCGCGAACCTCTCGGCGTCGAACGACAGCGCGCCGAACTTGTCGATGCTGATGCCGATGGTCGAGGCCGAGACGCCGTCGACCGGGCTCTGCACCGCCGCGGCGAGCGCCGTCCGTAGCGAGCGGACCGTGCTGTCGCCGGTGAAGACGCCGAGCGTGCTCGTCTTGCCGGGCGCGGCGACGGTGACGCGCGAGCCGTTGTCGATGCGGGTGAGCAGCGCCGCGACGTCCTTGACGAGGGCTCCCGCGACCTCGGACGGGACGGACGCGTCGGGAGCGACCGTGATCGTGACGGGCGTGGCCGAGATCGCGCGGACGGTCACGTCGACTCCCGGCCCGATGTCGGTGAAGGTGTTCGACGAGCTGGTGACGACCTGCTCGGCCGCGGTTCCCGCGAACAGGCGGATGCCGGCATCCGATCCGCGGGCGATGACGGCGGCGCCGGTCTCGGTCGAGACGTCGACGGAGGTGGATGCCGCCACCTCGGCGGCACTGCCCCGGTACAGGACGAAGGAGCCCTTTTCGCCGGCGACGGTCGCGGTGATCTGCAGGCGCGACAGCGGGGCCCCCTGCGCGTCGCGGCCGCCGGGGACGACGGTGGCGGTGACGCCGGTCTTCGCGGCGTTGATCGCGGCGGCGAGGTCCGCGGCCGAGGCGCCGCGGGGGGTGATCTCGGTGCGGGAGCCGTCCGCCGCCTCGAGGGTGAAGGTGCCGCCGAACGACGACGCGTTCCCCGCGGCGGTCACGACGGCGTGAGCGGCGGCGAGTCGGTCGACGACGATCGCGGTCGAGAACGGGCGGGCACCCTCGCGCGCGGTGACGGTGACGGTCTCGGCGGAGCTCGTCGCCTGCATCCGCGAGAGCGAGGCGGGGGCGGCGGCGGTGCGGGCCTTGTCCGTCGCGGCCTGCAGCGCGGTGTTGAGCGATTGCAGGTTCGAGATGACCGTGTTGCGGTCGGTGATGCGCGTGGTCACCTGGGTCTTGGGGATCGCCGCGACGGCGATGAGGGCGTCGATCAGCTCCGTGGTCTTCAGACCCGAGGCGATGCCGTCGATCTGCATCGTGGTGCTCTCTTCCGCGGGGGGTGACGAGGGGGGATGGAAAGGGCGCCCGGGTGGGAGAGTCCCCCGCCCGGGCGCCCGATGCGTCGGGACGCGGCGACTCAGCGGAGAAGCTGCAGCACGCCCTGGCCCGACTGGTTCGCCTGCGCGAGCATGGCGGTGCCGGCCTGCTGCAGGATGTTCGACGCCGTGTACTTGACCATCTCCTTGGCCATGTCGGTGTCGACGATGCGGCTCTTGGCGGCCGACAGGTTCTCGGCCGAGACCTGCAGCGAGTTGATGGTCGACTCGAAGCGGTTCTGCACGGCACCCAGCTCGGCGCGCGCCGACGAGACCGACTTGATGGCGGTGTCGACGGTCGTGATGGTGGCCGCGGCCGCCGCGGGCGACGCGAAGCCGTCCGTGGTGACGATCGCGGTGCGCAGGTTGGTGGCGAGCTCCTTGATGTTGGCCGGGGCCAGGTCGACCGCGATCTGGCTCGAGGCCGAGCCGTCCGCGCCGATCTGGAAGCTCAGCTTGCCGTCGCCGCCCGTGCCGGCGCTGCCGTCGAGCAGCTTGATGCCGTTGAAGTTGGTCGTGTCCGAGATGCGCTCGAGCTCGTCGACCAGCTGCGTGACCTCGGCGCTGACGGCGGCGCGCGAGTCGGTGTTGTTGCTGTCGTTGCCGGCCTGCACCGCGAGGTCGCGCACGCGCTGCAGGATCGAGTGCACCTGCGTCAGGCCGCCTTCCGCGGTCTGGATGACCGAGATGCCGTCCTGGGCGTTGCGCGCGGCGACGTTCAGGCCGTTGACCTGCGAGCGCAGGCCCTCGGAGATGGCCAGACCGGCGGCGTCGTCCGCGGCCCGGTTGATGCGAAGACCGCTCGAGAGCTTCTCGAGCGACTTCGAGACGTCGGCCTGGTTTGCCGAGAGGTTGCGGTACGCGTTGAGCGCACCGATGTTGGTGGCGATCTGAAGACCCATGTCGTTCCTCCGTGGATGGGATTGCTGCACGGGGCCGTCCGTGGCCCCGCACCCCCACCATCGCGACGCCTGCTCGCCGCCGTAACCGGGCGGGTCGGATTCGTCGATCCGGGGATGCCGACGGGCTCACGCCGGGATCGGCAGCTCCACGGGCGCGCCGAAGATGCTGTCGAAGAACGCCGCCCGGGCTTTCGTCGACCGGTCGGGCGCTGTGCCGTTCTCCCAGGCGTCCAGCGCTTCGCGCAGCAGGATCAGGCCGGTGCGCCGCAGCTTGGAGACGTAGGCGTGGCTGACGCCCAGCTCGTGCGCGAGGTCCTTGACCATGCGCTCCTCGAGGTAGACCCCGCGGATCACCGTGCGGGTCTGGTCGGGAAGGGCGGCGACGACCCGGTCGAGCATGCGCTGGCGCTCGGCCTCTTCGACCGCGTGCTCGGGCAGGATCACCTGGTCGGTGAGCGCGGCGAGCTGCGGAGAGTCGCGTCCGTCGGTGTCGAACGTCGCCTCGAAGCTCGTCCCCGTGCGCACCATCTCGTCGAGCAGCTGCGTGCGGGTGACCGCCTCGATGTCGAGTCCCGACTCGGCCGACAGCTCGGCGACGGTCGCGGAGCGCCCCGTCCGGGCGCGCACGATGTCCGCGGCGACGCGCAGGCGTTCGATCTTGTCGCGACCGCGCTCTCCCGCGGGGTCGGCGGCGCGCATCTCGCTCAGGATGGCCCACGTGATCTTGGTGCGCGCGTAGGCGCCGAAGGGGATGCCGCGATTGGGGTCGTACTCGAGCGCGGCCGTGGCGAGTCCCAGGTAGGCCGCCGACAGCAGGTCGTCGAGGTCGACGTGCAGGGCGGTGCGCGCCTTCTCGACGGCGAGGAATTTCGCGAGCGGCAGGTTCTCGCGAGCGAGCTCCTCGGGCGAGCGTCGAACCGCGGATGCCATGGCGGGTGCGAGAACGGTCGACACGATGCTCCCCTGCATTTTCTGCTTGTTTATGAGCAGAAAATAACACACCAAGAGGGCGCGGGATGCCACGCTCCGGCGGACCGCCGCCTCGGCGCAGGGCGCACCGGTGCGTCAGTCGCGCCCGACCACCCGCAGCTCGAGCGCCACGACCGCCGTTCCCGTCACGGGGACGTCCGCCAGTGCGGGGTTCCACACGACGACGGGGACGCTCGCGAGGGGCGACCACTGATCCTCGGACAGGCCGAACCGGGCGCGGAGCCCGTGGCGGTGCAGCAGAGCGGCGATCCGCTCCACCTCCCCCCAGCGCCACGGCCGCGCGGGACCGAGGTGCACTCCCGCCTGCACGCGCGGCTCAGACGGGTGGGCGAAGCCGCGGGCGCCGCGCGACAGGGCCTCGAGCACCGAGGTCGCGTCGCCGTCCGCGGACAGCGCGGCACCGACGCGCCGCACGGCGGCGTCCCGCGTGCGCACGCGCGCGGCCCTGATGCGTCTGGACGCCGACGTGCGGCGCGTCG
>NZ_CAJYPF010000059.1 GCF_913776565.1 uncultured Microbacterium sp.
GCCGCCAGGTCGGCCGGCGTGGGCCAGCGCGTCAGCCACGCCTCGAGGTGGGGGATGACGCGGGTGACGGGCGTCTGCTGCAGCATGAACTCGCTCACGAGGGTGCCCCACGCCCCGAAGCCCTCCCGGCGCCACGGCAGGTCGCGCGCGGCCCCGCGGTACCAGTCGATGAGCGGGGCGGCGAGTCCTGGCATCCGTCCAGCCTACGAGGCCGGACGCGAGCCGGCCTTTCCTGCCGATAAACGCTGTCCGTGTCCATAAACGCGGGCTCTCCGCGTTCTTGAGCACCGATCGCGTTTATCGGGGGCTGGGGGTGCCGCGCCCGGATCGTCGCGGGGCGGCGGGGGCGGTCCGGTGTCGGCGGTCGATCGTAGGCTGGAGGCATGTCGAGTGAGAACGCCGTCGAGACCCTGCAGAGAAGTCTGCGCGACCTGATGCGGCAGAACAACCGTGCGGGGCGCGTGGTCGTCGCGGTCGACGCCCTCGATCTCGGTGCGGCGATGGACTTCGCCGGTGATTTCGAGAAGGCGATCGCCGAGGAGGGAACGGCGGTGTTCCACGTCTCCGTCGCCGACGGGGCCCCGCAGGTGCGTGAAGCGTTGATCGGACCCTTCCGCGCGGGCGATCCCTTCGGCCCCGACGACGTCGCCCCGGCGGACGCGGTCCTCATCGTCTCCGGACGCTTCCTGCACGCGCCCGAGGTGCGGGGTCTGTGGAACTTCTCGGTCTGGCTCGAAAGCAACCCGCCGATCGGCGCCCCCCGCCCCGAACTCCCCGATGTCGAGAAGCACTACCTCGCCACCGCGCGGCCGAAGGCGGCGGCATCCGTCATCGTCGAGAACTCCGACCCCGCCCACCCCGTGCAGGTCTTCGGGGACTTCTGCTGATGGTGCGCCCCGGCATCCTCCTGGTCGACAAGCCCGGAGGCATCACCAGTCATGACGTCGTGTCGCGCGCGCGGCGGGCGCTCGGTACCCGCAAGATCGGCCACGCGGGCACGCTCGACCCGATGGCGACGGGCCTCCTCGTCCTCGGCGTCGAGGGGGCGACGCGCCTGCTGACGTACATCGTCGGCGCCGACAAGACGTACGAGGCGACCATCCTGCTGGGGGTGACGACAGACAGCGACGACGCCGACGGGGTCGAGACCGGGCGAGCGGATGCCGACACCGTCGCCGCCGTGGCCGACGCGGCCATTCGCGACGGCATCGCGGCGCTGACGGGCGAGATCGACCAGGTGCCGAGCACCGTGTCCGCCATCAAGGTCGACGGGCGTCGCGCGTACGACCTCGCCCGAGCGGGGGAGCAGGTCGAGCTGAAGTCGCGGCGGGTCACGGTCTCGCGCTTCGACGTGCGCGCCACGCGCCGGGGGCAGGGGACGATCGAGCTCGACGTCGTCGTCGACTGCACGAGCGGTACGTACATCCGCGCCCTCGCGCGCGATCTCGGGCGTGCCCTCGGCGTCGGCGGGCACCTGACGGCGCTGCGCCGGACGCGCATCGGCGCGTTCGACGTCGCGGCCGCGGCATCCGTCGACGAGATCTCCGAGGACGCGCTCATCGCGCCCGCCACCGCCGCGGCGGTCGTGATGGGCGCTCTCGCGGTCGGACCCGACGAGGCCCGCGACCTGCGCCACGGCAAGCGCATCGACGGAGGCGGACGACTCACCGGGCCCGTCGCGGCGGCGATCGACCCCGACGGGCGGCTGATCGGGGTCGTCGAGAAGCGCGGCGCCCAGCTCAAGAGCGTCATGAACATGCCCGAGGAGGTCGCGCGATGATCCTGTGGTTCACCCTCGTGCAGGTGGGGCTCGCCGTGCTCGCCGGACTCGTCGCGGTCGGCGCGGGCCTGATCGGTCGACGCCCGGGAGACGTCACCGTCGGGTCGCTCGCCCTCATCGAGCTGCTGCTGATCGTGCAGATCGTCGTGGCGATCATCGCTCCCTTCGCGGGCAACCCCCCGTCGGGCAGCCTGCTCGAGTTCTGGACCTACCTCGTGTCCGCGGCCCTCGTGCCGATCGCGGGCGTCGCGTGGGCGCTCGTCGAGCGCAGTCGCTGGAGCACCGTCGTCATGGGCGTCGCCGCGCTGGCCGTCGCCGTGATGGTCTGGCGCATGCACGTCATCTGGACGGTGCAGGTCGCCTGACGGCACCGGATGCCGGGGCGCCGAGGCGCCTAGAATGGAGGCGTCATGGCATCCACCACTCCCACCCGTTCCCGGGGGATGACCGGCATCGGCCGTGTCCTCGTCGTCATCTACGGCATCATGGCGCTCGCCGCCACGGGCCGCTCGTTCGTGCAGATCGTGCGCGAGTTCGACGACGCCCCGCTGGCGTACGCGCTGTCCGCTCTCGCCGCCGTCGTCTACATCCTCGCCACCCTCGCCCTCGTCTTCTCCGCGCGACCGGCGTGGTACCGCGTGGCGTGGGTGGCCATCGGTTTCGAGCTCGTCGGGGTGCTGGTCGTCGGCACGTTGAGCCTCGTCCTGCCGGCGCTGTTCCAGCATCCGACCGTGTGGTCGGTGTACGGCTACGGGTACCTGTTCATCCCCCTCGTCCTGCCCTTCCTCGGGCTCTGGTGGCTCGTGCGCCATCGCCGGGCGGCGTCGTGATCGTGTTCCGCGATCCGACCGAGGTGCCCGCGCATTTCGGGCCGTCGGTCGTCGCCATCGGCAAGTTCGACGGCGTGCACGCCGGGCACCGCGCGGTCATCGATCGTGCCCGAGTCGACGCCTCGGACGGCGCGCGGGTGGTGGCGGTCACATTCGACCGCAACCCGCTCAGTGTCCTGCGGCCCGAGAAGTGCCCCCCGGATGTGATCGGACCGCACCAGAAGCTCGAACTCCTCGAGCGCGCCGGGGTCGACGCGACGCTGTTGCTCACCTTCGACGAGGCCCTCGCCTCGATCCCCGCCGAGGAGTTCGTGCGCCGCATCCTGGTCGACGCCCTCGAGGCGCGGACGGTACTGGTCGGCCGCGACTTCCGCTTCGGTGCCGGGGGAGCGGGCGACCCCGCGCTGCTGGAGCGCATGGGGGCCGAGCACGGCTTCCGCGTCGACATCGTCGACGACGTGCGCGCGGTGCACCTCGACCGGCGCGTGTCGTCGACGTGGATCCGTGAGGCGCTGTCCGCGGGCGACATCTCGACCGCGGCCCGCCTGCTCGGGCGTGCCCCGTCGGTGTGGGGTGAGGTGGTGCACGGTCTCAAGCGGGGACGCGAGCTCGGCTACCCGACCGCCAACCTCTCGCCCGATCTCGAGGGTTTCGTCCCCGCCGACGGTGTGTACGCCGGGTGGTTGATCGACGTCGACGGCGCCCGTCGCATCAGTTATCCCGCCGCGATCAGCGTGGGAACCAACCCCACGTTCGACGACGTGCACTCCCGTCAGGTCGAGGCGTACGTGATCGACGAGACGGGGCTGGATCTGTACGGCCACCACGTCGAGGTGCGGTTCGTGGAGCGCGTGCGGGGGATGACGGCCTTCGACGGCGTCGACGCTCTCCTGGTGCAGATGGCCGACGATGTGGAGCGCTCGCGCGCGATCCTGCGCTGATCGACCCTCACTCCGCGCGCGACAAATGATTGCGGATGCCGAGGAACGACGCGGTCGCCCCGAACACCATCAGCACGGCCACGAAGACCGCCGCGCGGTGGAACCCGTCCAGGTCGAGCGAGCCCCCCACGACCGCCGACACCGCGGCGATCGCGAGCAGTCCGGCGACGCGTGAGACGGCGTTGTTGACCGCCGACGCGATTCCCGACCGCTCGGAATCGATCGCGCCCAGCACCGCGGCGGTCAGGGGAGACACGGTGGCGGTGACGCCGAGTCCGAACACGACGACCCCCGGCAGCACCTGGGTCCAGTAGTCGAAGTCGGTCCGCACGGTCAGCAGCAGGAGAGCGCCGACGGCCATCACCAGGGGGCCGATGGTCATGAACAGGCGGGGTCCGAAGCGGCCCGAGAGCGCGCCCATGCGCGAGCTGAGCGCGATCATGAGGATCGTGCTGGGCAGTGAGGCCAGCCCCGCGAGCGTCGCGGGAAGCCCCGCCCCCTGCTGCAGGTAGACGCTGAGCACGAAGCCGTTGAGCGAAAGAGCCGCGTACACGAAGACCGTGGCCAGGTTGCCGGCCCAGAAGTTGCGCGAGCGGAACAGGTCGAGCGGCATCATCGGCTGGCGGGCCAGGCGCTGGCGCACCAGGAACCCGGCGAACGAGGCCGCGCCGATCAGGCCCGGGGCCCAGATGACGGGTGAGGCCCACCCGAGGTTCGGCTGTTCGATGAGGGCGAAGACCACGCCGCCCAGCCCCGCCGCACACAGCACGGCCCCGAGTACGTCGACGCGGGCACCGGGTCGGCGGTGATCGCGGTGACCGAGGCGCGCGAGCAGCCACAGGGTGACGCCGATCGGCAGGACGTTCACGAGGAACACGAGGCGCCACGAGAGGGTGTCGACGAAGATGCCCCCGATCAGCGGTCCGGCGAGCATGGCGACGGTCGTCGCGCCGGTCCAGATGCCGATCGCGCGCGCCTGGGCGGGTCCGCGGAACGTCGAGGTGATGAGGGCGAGAGAGCTCGGCACGAGCAGCGCGCCCGCGACACCCTGCAGGGCCCGGGCGCCGATGAGGAACGCGGCGGAGGGGGCGGCGGCGATCGCGACCGAGGCGACGGCGAAGCCCACCAGGCCGATGCGCAGCACGACCACGCGCCCGAGGACGTCGCTGAGGGATCCGGCGACGAGGATGAAAGCCCCGAGCGTCACCAGATAGGCGTCGACGACCCACTGCTGCGTCGAGAGTCCGCCCCCGAGTTCCCGCGCGATCGCGGGCAGGGCGACGTTGACGACCGTGCCGTCCAGGAACGACACGAAGGATGCCAGGACGGCGATCGTCAGCACCACGCGCTGCTCGCGTGTCATCGGCTCGGCCACGTGCCCAGCGTAGGGTCGACCGCCGACATCCGGGTCGGGGTGGACAGGAGCGCGCAGCGCCCCAGGAATACCCCCTGGGGGTATCCTGTTATCGCGGGTGAGCGAAGGAGGGGTCATGACCGACGACACCGACAGGACAGCGACCGCCGAGGCGGTGCTCGACATCGAGGGCATGACCTGCGCGAGCTGCGTCGCCCGCGTCGAGAAGAAGCTCCGCCGCGTCGACGGGGTGGACGCCGCGGTGAACCTCGCGACCGAGACCGCGCGCGTGCGCTACCCGGCCGAGCTCGACACGGCGTCCCTGATCGAGGCGGTCCGGGCGGCGGGCTACGACGCGCGCGTGCGACCGCGCGCGACCCCCACGCCGCCGCAGCCGGTCGAGGTGACGCTTCCCGGGGGACAGGTGGATGCCGTCACCGGCCGCGACATGGTGGCGGGCGACGGGCGACCCGCTCCGCGCGAGCACGAGCACGAACACGTTCACGACACCGACGACGCCCCCGGCACGACGCCGCTGCGGGTGCGCCTGTGGGTCTCGCTCGCCCTCGCCCTCCCGGTGATCGCCGTCGGCATGATCCCCGCCCTGCAGTTCCCCGGGTGGCAGTGGGTGTCGCTCGCCCTCACGACCCCCATCGTGTTCTGGGGCGGCTGGCCCTTCCATCGGGCCACGCTCCGCAACGCCCGCCACGGCGCCGCGACCATGGACACGCTCATCACCCTCGGCACCTTCGCCGCGTACCTATGGAGCGTCTGGGCCCTGCTGTTCGGATCGGCCGGGCGGATCGGCATCCGTCACGAGGTCATGCTCTTCGGCCCCGTGCACGACGCCACCTCGGTCGTCTACTTCGAGGTCGCGGCCGCCGTGACCGTCTTCCTCCTGCTGGGGCGCGTGATCGAGCAGCGCTCCACACGCCGAGCCGGAGCGGCGCTGCGGTCGCTGCTCGATCTCGGTGCGCGCGAGGCCGAGCTCGCCGACGGCCGTCGAATCGACATCGACCGGCTCGCCGTGGGGGACCAGTTCGTCGTCCGTCCCGGGGCGACCGTCGCCACCGACGGAGAGGTCGTCGACGGGCGCGCCTCGATCGACGAGAGCATGCTCACCGGAGAGTCCCTCCCCGTCGATGTCGGGCCCGGCTCGACGGTGACCGGCGGCACGATCGCCTCGGGTGGCCGTCTCGTCGTGCGCGCGACCGGCGTGGGCGAGCAGACGCGGCTCGCGCGCATCGCCCGCCTGGTCGAGGACGCCCAGCTCGGTAAGAGCCGCGTGCAGCGGCTCGCCGACCGTATCTCGGGCGTGTTCGTGCCGGCCGTGATCGTCCTGGCCGTGCTCACGCTCGTCGCCTGGCTCGTGGCGGGGCAGCCGATCGCCGCCGGCTTCACCGCCGCCGTCGCGGTGCTGATCATCGCGTGCCCCTGCGCGCTGGGCCTGGCCACCCCCATCGCGATCCTCGTCGGCACCGGTCGCGCGGCCCAGCTCGGCATCCTCGTCACCGGACCGGCCGCCCTCGAATCCGCGGAGCGCATCGACACGATCGTGCTCGACAAGACCGGCACCCTCACCGCGGGACGCATGAGCGTCACACGGGTCACGACCGCACCGGCGCAGGATGCCACGGCGGCCCTGCAGCGCGTCGCGTCCGTCGAACGCGGGTCGGAGCACCCCGTCGCGCGCGCCATCGTCGCCGCGGCCGGAGACGGGGAGGTCGCCCGCGACCTCGAGGCCCTTCCCGGGAGGGGGGTGACCGGGGTCGTCGACGGGGCGCGCGTCTTCGCGGGCCGTCCCGCGCTCGCCGCCGAGCTCGGCGCCGCGCTGAGTCCCGCGCTCGCCGCCGCCGTCGAGGCGGGGGAGCAGCGGGGCACGGTCGTGGTGGCCGGGTGGACCGACGCCGCGGGACGGGCCTCGGTGCGCGTCGTGATCGAGATCTCCGACACCGTGCGCCCGCAGAGCGCCGCGGCCGTCGCCCGGTTGCGCGACATGGGACTGGAACCCGTGCTGCTCACCGGCGACAATCCCCACGTCGCTCGCGCCGTCGCCGCCGAGCTCGGCATCCAGAGGGTCCGTGCGGGTGTGCTGCCCGAGGGGAAGGTCGCCGAGATCGCCGCTCTGCGCGCCGAGGGGCGCACCGTCGCGATGGTCGGGGACGGCGTGAACGACGCCGCGGCGTTGGCGTCGGCCGACCTGGGCATCGCGATGGGAGGAGGAACGGATGCCGCGCTGCACGCCAGCGACGTGGCTCTCATGCGCGACGACCCGCGAGGGATCGTCACCGCGGTCGCTCTCAGTCGCCGCACGATGCGCGTCATCCGCGGCAACCTCTTCTGGGCGTTCGCGTACAACGTAGCGGCGCTGCCCCTGGCCGCGCTGGGCCTGCTCAACCCGATGCTCGCCGGCGCGGCGATGGCGTTCTCGAGCGTGTTCGTCGTGCTCAACAGCCTGCGTCTGCGGCGCGCGGGCTGACACCCGGGGCTCGCCCCGACACGGCGCTAGGGTCGAGGCGATCCCTGGAGGTTCCATGTCCCCCCTCGCCCGTGTCGCCGTCGCCGGCGTCAGCGCCGCCGCGTTCGCCCTCGTCCTGTCGGCGTGCGTCCCCGCGGCCGAGACCGCCGCCCCGTCGGCCGGTTCGGTGTCCTCGTCGGCCGCTCCGTCGGCCACCGCCTCGGCGTCGCCCACCGCCTCGGCGACGCCCACCCCGACGCCCACTCGAGCGCTGCCGGCCTCGTGCGACGGCGTGTATTCCGCCGCGATGAGATCGACCCTCGAGAACG
>NZ_CAJYPF010000060.1 GCF_913776565.1 uncultured Microbacterium sp.
TCACCTGCATCATCATCAGCCACAAGCTCAAAGAGGTGCTGCGCATCTCGGACCGCATCACGATCATCCGCGACGGTCGCACGATCGAGACGATGCACCGCTCCGATCCCGAGACCGACGAGGGGCGAATCATCCGCGCCATGGTCGGTCGAGACCTGAACAGCCTCTTCCCGCCGCGCGAACCCGACATCGGCGACGAGCTGTTCCGCGTCGAGAACTGGACCGTCCACCACCCCGTCGACACGGAGCGCGTCGTCATCCAGGACGCGTCCTTCATGGTGCGCGCGGGTGAGATCGTCGGTTTCGCGGGCCTCATGGGCGCCGGGCGCACCGAGCTCGCGATGAGCATCTTCGGGCGCATGTACGGTACGGGCATCTCGGGCGAGGTCTACAAGAACGGTCGGCAGATCGATGTGCGCACCGTCGATTCCGCGATCAAGCACGGTATCGCCTACGCCACCGAGGACCGCAAGAAGTACGGCCTCAACCTCATCGGCGACATCCAGGTCAACGTCTCGGCCTCGGCTCTCGCGCGCCTGGCCCGCCTCGGCGTGGTCGACCGCTACCGCGAGTACAAGGTCGCGGACTCGTACCGCTACAAGATGAACATCAAGGCACCCAGCGTCGCCGCCGTCACCGGTCGCCTCTCGGGCGGGAACCAGCAGAAGGTGGTCCTGTCGAAGTGGATGTTCACCGGACCCGACGTGCTGATCCTCGACGAGCCGACGCGCGGCATCGACGTCGGGGCGAAGTACGAGATCTACGGCATCATCAACGAACTCGCGGCGCAGGGCAAAGCCGTGATCGTCATCTCGTCGGAGCTGCCCGAGGTCATCGGCCTCTCCGACCGCATCTACACCATCTCCGAGGGACGCATCACGGCCGAGGTCAGCCGGGACGACGCGACGCAGGAGACCCTCATGCGGCACATGACCGCCGGAAGGAACTGACAGAAATGGCCACCGCATCCACTCAGACGGTCGACGCGCCGACGCAACCCGGACCGCGACGCCGCGGCATCCTGTCGCGCATCAACTTCCGTCAGTTCGGCATCCTCGCCGCCCTCGTCATCATCATCGCCCTGTTCCAGGTGCTCACCGGCGGTCGCCTGCTGCTGCCGGGCAACGTCAACAACCTCATCCAGCAGAACGCCTACGTGCTGATCCTCGCGATCGGCATGGTCATGGTGATCATCGCCGGTCACATTGACCTGTCGGTCGGGTCGGTGGTGGCGATGGTCGGCGCGATCGCCGCGATCGCGATGAACCAATGGGGCCTGCCCTGGTACGTCGCGGTGGTGCTCTCGCTGATCGTCGGCGCCGTCGTCGGGGCCTGGCAGGGCTTCTGGGTGGCGTTCGTCGGCATCCCGGCCTTCATCGTGACCCTCGCGGGCATGCTGCTCTTCCGCGGTCTGACCCTCGTCCTGCTCACCGGGGGCACGATCAGCGGTCTCCCGGACGGCTTCACCGCGATCGGCGCCGGCTGGCTGCCGCCCGTGCTCGGCTATGTCGGCAACTGGGACAGCCTGACGCTGCTGCTCGGCGCGATCGCGTGCGTGCTGCTGGTCGTGCAGCAGCTGCGCACCCGCGCGACGCTGCGCCGCCTGGAGCTTCCGCGTGAGCTGGCATGGTCGTTCTGGCTCAAGAACGCCATCGCGGTCGTGGTCATCATGGCCGCCGCGTTCACGCTCGCCACCTACAACGGCACCCCGATCGTGCTGATCATCCTCGCGGTGCTCGTGCTGGCGTACACCTTCGTGCTCAACCGCACGACCTTCGGCCGGCACATCTACGCGATGGGCGGCAACCTGTTCGCCGCGGTCATGAGCGGCGTCAAGACGAAGTGGGTGAACTTCTTCATCTTCGTCAACATGGGCGTGCTCGCGGGCCTGGCCGCCGTGGTCAGCACCGCGCGCGCCGGAGGCGCCGTGGCCGCGGCGGGTCAGAACTACGAACTGGATGCCATCGCGGCGGTGTTCATCGGCGGTGCCGCCGTGCAGGGCGGCATCGGAACGGTCGTGGGCGCGGTCGTCGGCGGCCTGGTCATGGGCGTGCTCAACATGGGTCTGTCGATCCTCAGCGTCGACGCCGCGTGGCAGATGGCGATCAAGGGCATCGTGCTGCTGCTGGCCGTCGCGTTCGACATCTTCAACAAGCGACGCAACGGCGGTGTCTGACCGGATGGGGAGCGCGGCCCCGGGGCCCGCTCCCCATCCGCTCCCGCGGAGGTCCGCCCCCGCGCGCCGTGATGCGAAGATAGGGGAGGTGCCTCCCTCATGACCCCTGCCGTGTTCGAGCCCGCAACCCCGCTCGCGCCGCCGGCTGGCCGTACGACGAACGACCTGATCCGTCAGCAGAACCTCGCGTCCGTCCTGTCGCTCCTCCACTCCCGGGGAGCGCTCTCACGCGCGCAACTCGGCGCGACGACGGGGCTGAACCGTTCGACGGTCACCGGCCTGATCATGGAGCTCACCGAGCTCGGTCTCGTGCGCGAGGCCCCGGGCGGGGAGCGCACCGGCAAGGTCGGACGCCCCACCCTCGACCTCGAGCCCGAAGACCACGTCGCCGCCCTGAGTGTCCGCGCCGAGCCGCACGCGGTCACCGTCGCCCTCGTCGGCCTCGGCGGGGTCGTGCACGCGCGGCTGCGGCACGACACCGCTTCGGCGCCGTCGCCCCGACGCTTCGTGCAGATCGTGGCGTCGTCGGTCGAGGCGATGCGCGCCGACATCGATCGGCATTACCGCGTGGTCGGGGCGGGTCTGGCGGTTCCGGGGCTCGTCAACGCAAACGGCTCGGTGCTCGTGTCGCCGACCCTCGGCTGGAAGCGCGACCCGGTCTCCGCGCGCCTGAGCGACGAACTGGGGATGCCGGTGACCGCCGGCAACGACGCCAGCATCGGCGCCCTCGCCGAGTCCCGTTTCGGCGTCGGGGTGGGCGTGGGCAACCTGCTGTACCTCGGTGGCGCGATGCACAGCATCGGCGGCGGCCTGATCATCGACGGGACGCTGCTGCGCGGGACCTCGGGCTACGCCGGCGAGCTCGGTCACACCGTGGTGGACCCTCGGGGGCGCGCGTGCGTGTGCGGCCGCCGCGGCTGCCTCGAGGCCGAGGTGAGCCTCGACATCCTCGAGCCGCTGCTGGGGCGTCGCAAGCTCGACGAGGACGAGCTCGACGTCGAACTGGGGGTGGCCCGCAATCCGCGCGTCATGACCGAGGTCACCCGCCAGGTCGAGATGCTGTCCCTCGCGCTGACCAACTTCGTCAACGCGTTCGCGCCCGAGACGGTCGTGCTCTCGGGGTACCTCGGGGCGCTGCTGTCGGTGAGCCGCGAGCGCCTGGCCGACGCCGTGCGGGTGCACCCGCTCGGCGCCGAAGGGCGGACCATCCGCCTCGAACGCGCGCACCTGCGTTCGCGTCTCATGCTCATCGGGCCCGCGGAGCTGGCCTTCGCCGACCTGCTGTCGAACCCGGCGGGCTTCCGCGGCTGAGCGGCGCCCCTCGGCTCGGCGCGCGCGATCGTTTCCGGCCGGTTCCGGGGCGCGGGTCGCGGGGAGCGGGACGGATGCCGTATCCCGGCCGTTCACGCGGGTGTCGCCGCCGCCGTCTAGCGTGCCCGGGTGCGCTCGACCCGACGGGCGCGACGGGAGGGGACCGTGGACCTCGTCGACACGGCGCGCCGGCCGTTCTGGCCGTGGGTGATCGCCCTGATGGTCGTGCTCGCCTCCGTGGGCGGGCTGTTCGCGGTCGCGCAGACGGCGGCGCGCGAGGCCGAACGCACCGCGGCCGATCGGTCCGCCGCGCGCGCGGAAGCGTGGGAGGTGCCGTCCGTCGCCGCGGCGGCCGGTGACGCCGTCGCGGCGTCCGTTCAGACCCCCGTGCCGGATGCCGTTCCCGCCGCGGTACCGGGTGCCGCTGCGCCGGTGGACGTCGTCGCCGCCGACCCGACGTGGACCTCGACGGTCGCGGGGCGCACCGGCATCCCGGATCGTGCCCTGCGCGCGTACGCCACGGCCGCGCTCACCGTCCAGCGCGAGCAACCGGGGTGCGGGATCGGCTGGAACACGCTCGCCGGACTCGGCGCGATCGAGTCCGCCCACGGCACGCACTCCGGTGGGTCCCTGAGGGCCGACGGGTACCCCGACCCGCCGATCCGGGGCATCGCCCTCGACGGGTCCGCCAGTGCGGCCATCGCCGACACCGACGCGGGAGTCTTCGACGGGGATGCCGTGTGGGACCGCGCCGTTGGTCCGCTGCAGTTCATCCCGGCGACGTGGCAGCGGTGGGGTGCCGACGCGAACGGCGACGGCGTCGCCGACCCGAACCAGATCGACGACGCCGCCCTCGGCGCGGCGCGCTATCTGTGCGCGGCGGGCGAGATGACGAGTCCCGCGGGCTGGCGTCGCGCGGTGTTCTCGTACAACCACCTCGACAGCTACGTCGACGACGTTGCGGCGACGGCGAACGTGTACGCCGCACGCGCCGCAGGCTGAAGCCCCCCGCGCGGCTCAGCCGCCGATCACGACGTTGAGCGGTTCCTCGCCGGCGGCGAGACGCTCGATCTGCCGCCGCACCAGCCGCGCGATGCGCGGACGCATGGCATCCGTCGCCCCTCCGACGTGCGGGGCGATGAGCACGCCGTCGAGTGCCCACAGCGGGTGGTCGGCGGGCAGCGGCTCGGGGTCGGTCACATCCAGCGCCGCGCGGATCCGGCCGCGCCGCACGTGGTCGACCAGGGCGTCGGTGTCGACCAGCGGGCCGCGTCCCACGTTCACCACGAGGGCGCCGTCGGGAAGCGTCGACAGCGCGTGATCGTCGATGACGTGTCGCGTCGCGTCGCCGCCGGGGAGAGAGGCGATGAGCACGTCGGTGTCGGCCAGCACCTCGTCGAGCTTTCCGAGGGGGAACACCTCGACGTCGTCCTGCAGGCGGCCGTGCGAGGCGACCGCGCGCAGCGACACCTCGAAGGGCTTCAGGCGCGCCGCGATCGCCCGGCCCACACCGCCGAACCCCAGCAGGGTCACGCGCTGATCGGCCAGTCCCGTGGCCGTGCCGCCGAGCCACTCTCCGCGGTCCTGCGCGCGCACGAAGTCCGGCAGGCGACGCTGAGCGGCCAGCGCCAGGGCGACGGCCAGTTCGGCGGTGGCGGTCTCGTGGACGCTCGACGCGTTCGCGAACACCAGTCCCTCGGGCAGTCGTCCCTCGACGTTGTCGTAGCCGATCGACTGGCTCTGCACGAGGCCGACCTCGATCTCGGACAGGCGCTCGATCACGCCGTCCATGGACATGTACGGCGGCACCACCATGTCGAAGCGGTCGCGGGGAGCGGCATCCGTCATGTCCCACACCACCACCTCGACGCCGTCGGGAAGGGTTCCGAGGTCGTCGCGCAGTTCGGTCGAGGGGACGGAGACGGTGATCGAGGGGGACGTCATGACGCCGACGCTACCCCCGCGACATCGGAGGGCTGCGGTGCTTGCGGTCGGCGGCCGATGTGCACTCCCACCGGCACGTCGTAGGCCCGGTACTCGGCGAGCAGGCGGTCGGAGTCGGCGACGAAGAGCCGTCGCGAGAGCGCGGCGGCCAGCTTGGTCGCCCCGCCGACCAGGCCGGGGATCTGGTGGCTCAGCATGCCTTGGCTGATCCGCGCACCGTGGTTGAACAGGTGGATGCGCGACAGCGCCGAGCGTTCGGGGTCGTGGCGGCTGACGAGTCCGAAGTCGTCGTCGAGATACGGGAAACGGGCGAGTCCGGGGTTCTGCGCGGCCGCGGCCGGCGCCAGGCGGTCGCTCCACAGGGTGGCCTCGTCCGCGACGGCGGCGAGCTCGGGGCGTCGCGAGAGGTCGGCGACGATGCCCGTGGCGGCCAGCACCACGTCGTAGTGATGGATGCCGTGCGGCGTCGTCACGGCGATGTCGTGGCCCGTCCACTCTGCGCTCTGCCACGGCGACGAGGTCATGAAGCGGAACCCGTCGAAGGCGTGGGCGCGCCAGAGCGCGTTCTGCGTGGCGGGCTGATCGACCGCCGACAGGTGGACGTTGAAGGCCCACTTCTGCGCGTCGGTGAAGGAGCCGTAGTTCTCGATGAGTCCCGCGAACTCCATCCACCGATAGGGGCTCACCTGCGGCATGGCGGGGCGACGCATGTGCACGTCGACCGATGCCGCCCCGTGCTCGAGGGCGGTCGCGGCGTTGTCGAAGGCGCCGGTGCCCGCGCCCAGGATCCCGACGCGCAGCCCCGACAGGGCGTCGAAGTCGATGTCGTCGTGGGTGTGGTGCACGCGCTCCGCCGGAAGACCGGACAACAGCGCCGGCACGTGGCGTCCGCCCGCGCCCTCGATCCCCGTGGCGAGCACGACGTGCCGGGCGGGCAGCATCCACTCGCCGTCCGGTCCCTCGAGGTGCAACATGATCGGCTCATCGGCGCCCGCAGTCTCAAGGGCGCGCACGCGCGTCGACGACGCCACGACGATGCCCGACACGCTGCGGTACCACTGCAGAAAACCCTGCCAGGCGACGGTGGGGAAGAAGTGGATGCCGTCCCACGCCGCCGCGCCGTACACGGCCTCGAACCACGCACGCGGGCTGACCGCCGGGGTGCCCCAGGTCGGCCAGGCGATGTCCTTGGGGGTGCGCAACGTGTGCATGCGGGCGTACGTCGTCCACGGGCCCGCCGCGTGCGCGGGGGACGCGTCGACCACCACGACGTCGTCGATGCCGCGTCGGCGAAGGCCGCGCGCCAGGACGAGTCCCGCCTGCCCGGCCCCCACGATCACGACCGGTCGTACACCGTCGCGTGCGGCTACCCACGGTCGCTCCTCGCCCGCGCTGAGCGCGGCCTGGTGGGCGGCCTCGCGCTCGAGCGCGGCCAGGCGCGAGGCGGCGTCGGGGAGCGCCTCGAGCACGCTCATCCGCCCACGATGACGACGCGCACGCCGTGCGTGTCGTCGAGCCGGTGGTTGTGGTGGTCGGTGACGTTGGTGTCGTCGAGCTCGAGGTTGACGAAGTCCATGCCCGGCTCGGCGAAGAACGGTCCCGCGTGCCACGTGCCCTTGCGCATCGTGATCGCGGTGCGGGGCGGGATGACGAACGCGCGCAGGTCGTCCGGCGTGGGGGCGTCGATACCGGGAGGGGCCACGGCGATCGACCACGACCCGTCGCCGACCGCCATGAGCGTCTGGGTCGTCTCGAGGTGCCGGGTGACGCGGGTGAATTCCGGGGTCTTGTCGTCGAGGTGCATCAGATAGAACCGGGGGATGCCGCCCGACACGTCGAGCACGGCCTCTTCGGCCGTGAAGGGGGTGCCGTCCTCCATCGGGGTGAGCACGACGCCGAAGGGGGCGAAGTCCTCGGGTGTGACCGTCTGCGCGGACAGGCGGTGGAGGTCGAGGGTGTCGGTCATGGGGGCTCGCTCTCGTCGGGTGCGTGAGCGTGAGCCTACGCTTGTCCGACAAGTGAGGGGGCTACTTGTCTGACATGTTCACGCGCAGGTTACGCGACCGAAACGACAGCGGTCGGGGCCCGGCGGCCCCGGGCATCGCTCACCCCCGGTGCACGCGGCGGATGAGCGCGTTGCGCAAGCCCGCCGGCGCGGCCAGCTGGACCTCGCGCGACCAGTAGCCGACGCGGTCGTCGGCGCCGTAACCGCAATAGGTCATCTCGATGACGGGGATCGCCGTCGGGGCCCCCAGCGCCTCCGCCCGCTCCTCGTCGAGTGCGACGGCATCCACCCAGAGGGTCTCCCAGGCCACCTGGACGCCGTTGGCAGCCTCGGCCAGGTCGAAAACGGGGGAGCGGGGGTCCAGTGGGTCGTCGGACGTCACCGGAACGAGGTCTTCGGCGAGGGCATAGGCAGAGCCGTCGACGCTCCACACCTTGACGGTGCGCAGCACCGTCGTGCCGTCGGCCAGATCATCGAAGCGCGCGGCGGACGGGGACAGCACGACCCTCTCCGACGACACGAGCGCGAGGTGCGGGGTGTAGCCGGCGCCCCTGATCGACAGCGAGTGGTCGAACTGCTCGTCGATGCGGCGCCCCACCGCGGGAAGCCGGCGGTTCGGAGTGGTGCGGGCCCCCTGCGTGCGGTGCACGTACCCGCGCTCCTCGAGGCGGATCAGGGCCTCGCGCACGGACGCGCGACTCGCTCCGGTCAGCTCCGCCAGTCGCGGCTCCGACGGCAGCGTCCGGTCGCTCTCGCTCCACAGGGCGAGGAGACGATCGATGACGGGGTCCTGCTCGGGAACGCGCACACGCCCATCATCGTCGATCAGACGCGCCGACGCTCAGCCCGGGGATCTCTGCAGCAGGGCCACCGCGCCCTGGCGCGTCGAGACCCCCAACTTGGCGTAGATCGACCGCACCTGCGATTTGACGGTGCTCAACGTCACCGATCGCACGCGCGCGATCTGCGCCAGCGACAGGCCCGCGGTGAGCAGCTCCGTCAGCGCGAGCTCGGCGGGGGTGAGCGCCGCGATGCCGGCTCTCCCACCGGTCGCCGGGGTCGCCGGCGGAAGGACGGCGATGAGGGCGTCGATCTGCGGTCGCAGGTCGCACCGGCGCGTCGCGACCGACTGCAGCAACCGCACGGACTCGTCGCGCGGCACCGCGAGGAAGGGGACCACCGACCCACCGGTGCGTTCGATGAGCATCAGGGTCGCCTCCATGCTCGCGAGAGCGCGCTGGGGGGCGTCGAGGCGCGCGAAGGCGATCGCCCGGCGGACGAGGATCGCCGGGAGCGGGGCGAGGCAGTGGCCGTCGCCGAGGGCCACGCACACGTTCGTCTCGTCGATGAGCTCGCGATCGCGTCCCAGGTCGAGGAGGATCGACGCGCGGTACGCCGTGAAGCACACGGCGTGTCCCGGCTGGGTGGTGCACCCCTCGATGACCGCGAGCGCCTCGTCGAGATCCCCCTGCAGGGCCAGGATGCCGCTCTGCAGCCCCAGCACGCGCTCGCGCACCAGACGGTGGCTCCGGCGCGACCCGAGGAGCAGCGTCCGGCACCGCGCCAGACCGGCCGCGTGGTCGCGAGAGATGAAGCAGGCGGTGGCGCGCAGCATCTCGGCGGTGAAGAGCCACGACGGGTCGTCGGGTCGTGCGCGTTCGAGCTCGTCGGCGATCTCGTGCACGCGGGCGATGCGGGCATGACCGGCGGCGATCATCCCCTCGCCGAAGAGGAGCCAATGGTCGGTCTCGGCGGCATCCCACCCCTCTTCGCCGAACACCTCGCGGGCCTGATCGATCGCGACGGTCGCCGCCGCGTATTCGCCGTTCATCGCCAGGTTCTGGGCGAGGACGGACAGGGCCCGGAAGCGCCGCCCGGGCGTGTCGGCGAACAGCAGCGCGCCGGTGGCGAAGCCCACGCCGACCTGCGGCCAGCCGGCGGCGCCGCAGTACTCCGCGGCGCTGGAGAGCAGAACGCTGCGCGCGCCGTCGCCCAGTACGGCGGGTCGGATGAGTTGGCGGCCGACGAAGAACCGTTGGATCAGCTCGAGGCTCTCGTCGAGGGCGTCGGTGCGCGCGCGGGCCGAGAGGACGGCGGCGAGGGTCAACGCCTGTCGATCGGCCCATGCCGAGGGGGGTGGTCCCGCGTCGCTCTCGGCGAGGAGGATCAGATCGCGGCCGGCCGGCAGGCCGTTGCCCGGGTCGAGCCGGGCGGCGACGCGCAGGGCCGCGTTCGCGAACGCCGAGGACCCGTCGACGCGTGCGACGCTCACGACGCCGGACGGGAGCGAATCGGCGTGACGGGCGCGATCACGTGCTGCTCGGCGGTCAGACCGGTCAGCAGGGGCAGGGCGTCACTGCGACGCGAGACCCCGAGTTTGGCGTAGATCGACCGCACCTGGGTCTTCACGGTGTTGACCGACACCTGACGGCGCCGAGCGATCTCGGGCAGATCCAGGTCGGTGGCGAGCAGCCGGGCGAGCTCGCGTTCGGTGGGGGTGAAGGTCGTGACCGCGGTCGCCGGTGTCGCCGTCGAGGCCAGCAGAGGCAGGAACCGCCGCATCTCCTCGATCGCGCCGACGAACGCCGGGCGGGTACGCGAAACCAGATCGAGCAGACGTTCCGCCTCGGCGCGGGGGATCATCAGCAGCGGCATCACCGACCCCCCGGTGCGGTCGATCAGCAGCAGGGCCGATTCCATGCTGGTGACGGCGCGGTGCTCCTCGCCGATGCGCAGGAAGGCCACCGCCCGGCGGGTCAGGACGGGGGTGAGCGAGCCCAGGCAGTGCTCCTCGGGCAGGGCGACGCACGCGTCCGTCGAGGCGATCAGCTCTCGATCGCGTCCCTCCTGCAACAGCAGCGCCGCCCGGTACATCGCGAAGCACACGGTGTGACCCGGCTGGGTGACAGCCGCGTCGAGAACGCGATGCGCCTCGTCGGTCTCGTCCAGCAGGGTGAGCAGGCCGCTGTAGACGCCGGTCAGCAGGTCGCGGACAAGGCGACGGCTGCGCCCGCGCGCCGAGCCGGACAGCAGCTCCTGGCAGAGGGCCCGTCCGCGCGGGAGATCGCGCGAGATGAACGCCGCCGTCGCGCGGAGCATGCCGGCCGTGTACGAGGCCGAGGGATCGTGCTCTCCGAGCGCGTCGAGCTGTCCGGCGATGCGCTCCAGTGCGGCGCTGTCGGCCCCGGTCACCACCAAGAGCGCCTCGCCGAGCAGCAGGTCGTGCGAGAGCTCGGCGGGGTTCTTGTGCAGGTCCGCGACGATCCGGCGGGCTTCGGCGTGCGCGGCACGTGCCGCGGTGAATTCCGCGTTGAGAGCGAGCGACAGGGTCAGCGGTCCGAGGACCCGCAGCCGCTCCGCCGGCGTCTCGGCGAACAACAACGCCTCGGAGGCGTACTGCGCGCCGATACGGGGCCAGCCGACGGCGGTCGCGTACTCGGCGACGGATGCGAACAATCCCGCGCGTGCACCGGCGGAGAGCGTCGAACGACTCCGGAGGCGTCCGTCCACGAAGAACCGGCCCAGAGGAGCCATGCCCTCGTCGAGGGCGTCCTGTCGGGCACGGGCGGCGAGCACCGCGGACACCCGTGCGGCGTCGGCATCCGTCCAGATGGTGGGTGCCGGGCCGGTCTCGACTTCGGACAGCAGGGAGAGGTGGCGCGGCAGAGGATGGCCGTGACCGGGAGTCAGACGCGTCGCCACCTGGGCGATGACGGCGCGCAACGCGGAGTCCGCTGGTCCGTTCACGTCCATCCACGCTCCCTCGTCCGTCATCGGATCTCACGCGGGGCGCTTCGGGCGCGTCCTCGCGGAACCTCCCGAGAATACGACACCCGGTGAAGCGGCGGGTGAGGTCAGGCGGAGGCTCCGACGACCGCCGCGACGGCGGAGGTGAAGAACGCGAGGCCGTCGACACCCGAGCGCATCGCGGCAGGAGTGCCCGGGCCGAAGCCCGGCTCGACGGCGTGCTCGGGGTGGGGCATGAGTCCCACGACGTTGCCGCGAGGGTTGGTCAGACCCGCGATATCACCCAGTGAACCGTTCGGGTTCACCCCGATGTATCGGAAGGTCACCAGGCCTTCACCCTCGACGCGGGCCAGGGTCTCGGCATCCGCGATGTATCCGCCGTCGGCGTTCTTGAGGGGGATGATGATTTCATCGCCCTCGGAGAAGTCGGCGGTCCACGCGGTCGAGGCGTTCTCGACCCGCAGGCGCTGGTCGCGGCGGATGAACTGCTGGTGGGCGTTGCGGATCAGGCCACCGGGCAGGAGGTGCGCCTCGACGAGCATCTGGAAGCCGTTGCAGATGCCGAGGACCGGCATGCCCTTCGCGGCGGCGTCCTTGACCTCGGACATGATCGGCGCGAAGGCCGCGATCGCGCCCGCGCGCAGGTAATCGCCATAGCTGAAGCCGCCCGGGAGCACGAGCGCGTCGACACCGCGCAGATCGTGATCGCCGTGCCACAGGGCGACGGGCTCGCCGCCGGCGAGGCGGATGGCGCGCTGCGCGTCGCGGTCGTCGAGCGACCCGGGGAAGGTGATGACCCCGATGCGTGCGGTCACGCCACGACCTCGACGTTGACGACGTCCTCGATCACGGAGTTCGACAGCATCTCGTCCGCCAGCTCGCGAGCGCGGGCCAGGGTGGCCTCGTCGACCTCGCCCTCGACGGTGAGCTCGAAGCGCTTGCCGATCCGCACGTCCGAGAACCGGTGCTCACCGAGCCGGGACAGGGCACCGGCCACGGCCTTTCCCTGGGGGTCGAGAAGCTCGGCCTTGGGCATGACGTCGACGACGATGGTGGGCACTTCAGCTCCAGATGTCGGGTGGCGTAGTGCGCCCAGTCTACGCGAGCGGGCCGCGCGCCCCTCGTCGCCGCGGTGCGGTTGTCGGACCCTCCGGTCGGGCCCGCCGCCTCCCGCTCGCCGGGCTCGCCGCCTCCCGCCCGCCGCGCCGGCCGCCTCGCGCGCGTTGGGCCCGCCGCCTCCCGCCCGCCGCGCCCGTTGGGCCCGCCGCGCGCCGAGCCTCGCCCCCCGCGATAAACGCGATCCCTGTCGAGACACGCGGTACCGACGCGTTTATCGGCACAGGCGGCGTTTATCGCGCTGGTCGCAGCGTCGCCGAGATCGTGGGAGCGCTCCCTTGACGCCGTGGGAGCGATCCCATACAGTCGGTTCCGTTCGACTGAGAGCGCTCCCACGCAACGGATGCCGGGAAGCAGCGCCGTGCCGAACCGCACCCACCACAAAGGAGTGATCTGTGAAGAACCGTGCCCTGCGCCGGACCGCGCTCGTCGCCGCCGTCGCGTCCACCTCTGCCCTCGTGCTCGCCGGGTGCTCCGGCGCCGGGGGCTCCGCCTCGGGTGACGGCGAAGTCACCCTCACCATCGCCACCTTCAACGACTTCGGCTACACCGACGCGCTCCTGCAGGAGTACATGGACGCGCACCCGAACGTGAAGATCGTCCACAACAAGGCCGCGACCAGCAACGAGGCCCGCGAGAACTACTTCCAGAAGCTCGGCAAGACCGGCCTCGCCGACATCGAGGCCATCGAGGTCGACTGGCTGCCCGAGGTCATGGAGTACGCCGACCTGCTGGCCCCCGTGCCCGACGACCTCAAGAGCCGCTGGCTCGACTACAAGGTCGAGGCCGCGACCAGCCCCGAGGGGCAGCTCGTCGGCTACGGCACCGACATCGGCCCCGAGGGGGTCTGCTACCGCTCCGACCTGTTCGCCGCGGCCGGCCTTCCCACCGATCGCGAAGAGGTCGCGAAGCTCCTGCAGGGCGACTGGTCGACCTACTTCGGCGTCGGCGACCAGTACGTCGCCGCGACCGGCAAGGCGTTCTTCGACTCCGCCGGCGGCACCTACCAGGGCGCGATCAACCAGGTCGAGGCCGCGTACGAGAACCCCGATGACGGCTCGATCACCGCCACGAGCAACCCCGAGGTCAAGGACATCTACGACGAGGTGCTCAAGGCCAGCGCAACGCAGTCCGCGCACCTCGGCCAGTGGTCCGACGACTGGTTCGCCGGGCTGTCCAACGGCGCCTTCGCCACCATGCTCTGCCCCGGCTGGATGCTCGGCGTCATCGAGGGCAACGCCCCCGAGGTGAAGGGCTGGGACATCGCCAACGTCTTCCCCGGCGGGGCGGGCAACTGGGGCGGGTCGTACCTGACCGTCCCCGCGAACGGCAAGAACGTCGAAGCCGCGCAGGAACTGGCCGACTGGCTCACCGACCCCGAGACGCAGGTCAAGGCGTTCGAGAACGCCGGCACGTTCCCGAGCCAGACCGACGCCCTGAGCGCGGAGGCCCTGACCGGCAGCACGAACGCGTACTTCAACGACGCCCCCGTCGGCGAGATGCTCTCCGAGCGCGCGCAGGCCGTGAAGGTGTCGCCCTACAAGGGCCAGTTCTACTTCCAGATCAACGACGCCATGCAGAAGGCCCTCACCCGTGTCGAGGACGGCACGCAGAGCGCTGCCGACTCGTGGAAGCAGTGGGCGACCGAGGTCGACGCCCTGTCCTGAAGCAGCGAACGGATGCCAGGGGTCGCGGCCGCGCGCCCCTGGCATCCATCGCCCGTCCCCTTCGCGCGCGAGGGGTCGAGAACTGTCGCCTCTGCCCGGCACAGGCGACAGATTCTGACCCCTCACGCGTCAGAAACGGAGCACAGACCGTGACCAGCACACTCGAAAGACCCACGGGGGGAGCGGCGCCGGCGGCCCGCGCCCGTGAACCGCGCCGTCTCGGCGTCGGTCGGAGCCGCCGCAGCGCGTGGGATCTGAAGCTCTCGCCCTACCTCTACATCTCGCCGTTCTTCATCCTGTTCGCGATCACGGGGCTGTTCCCCATCGCGTACACGGCCGTCATCTCGTTCATGGACTGGGATCTCGTCCGCAATTCCGGCGAGTTCATCGGCTTCGACCAGTACGCGTGGGTGCTCTCGCAGCCCAAGTTCTGGATCGCCCTGCGCAACACCTTCAGCATCTTCCTGCTCTCCAGCGTCCCGCAGCTGATCATCGCGATCTTCATCGCCGCGATGCTCGACCAGAACATCCGAGCCAAGACGTTCTGGCGCATGAGCGTGCTGATCCCCTACGTCATGGCCCCCGTGGCCGTGGCCTTGATCTTCAGCAACATGTTCGGCGATCAGTACGGCGTCGTGAACACCACGCTGCAGAACCTGGGCCTGCCCGCCGTTCCGTGGCACTCCGACGCGTTCGCGAGCCACATCGCCATCGCCACGATGGTCAACTTCCGCTGGACCGGCTACAACACCCTCATCCTGCTCGCCGCCATGCAGGCCATCCCGCGCGAGTACTACGAGGCGGCCACCGTCGACGGCGCGGGCAAGATCCGCCAGTTCTTCTCGATCACCCTGCCGAGCCTGAAGCCGACGCTGATCTTCGTCATCATCACCGCCACCATCGGCGGCTTGCAGATCTTCGACGAGCCGCGCATGTACGACCAGTACGGCACCGGTGGCGCCGACAACCAGTGGCTGACGGTGACGCTCTGGCTCTACAACGTCGGCTGGGGCGAGTGGAACTTCGGCCGCGCCGCCGCCCTCGCGTGGATCCTCTTCCTGATCATCCTCGCCATCGGCGCGATCAACATGGTCGTCACGCGCTCGCTCGTGCGCGACGACGGCACCCGCGACCCCCGCACCCGCCGCGAGCGTCGTGCGCAGGCGCGCGCCGCGAAGGAACGAATGATGGCGGATGCCGCGCCTGCCGGCGTCCGCGGAGAGGAGACGGGTCGATGACCGCCGTCAACGCCGCCCCCGTCCCGATCGTGGAGCGCGCCGCCCCCTCGCCCGCGCGCCGCCGCCCCCGCCCCGTGCGCGGATCGCGCCCCGGCTGGATCGTGTACGCCAGCCTCGGCGCCGTGCTGCTGGCCAGCGTGTTCCCCTTCTACTGGTCGCTGCTGATCGGCTCGGGCGACTCCTCCACGATCCGCGACGCCAACCGCTCGTGGATCCCCGGCGGCAACTTCTTCGCCAACGCCGCCGCCGTGATCGGCGACCCGGCGGTCAACTTCTGGCCCGCGCTGCTCAACTCGATCATCAGCTCCGGCCTGATCGCGGCATCCGTCGTCTTCTTCTCCACCCTCGCGGGCTGGGCGTTCGCGAAGCTGCGGTTCCGCGGCGGTCCGTGGCTGCTGGTCTTCGTCGTGGGCACGATGGCCGTGCCGATGCAGCTGGGCGTCGTGCCGCTGTACATCCTGTTCAGCGAGCTGGGGTGGACCGGTCAACTCGGCGCGATCATCATCCCCGCGCTCACCAGCGCGTTCGGGGTGTTCTGGATGACGCAGTACCTGCGCCAGTCGGTTCCCGACGAACTGATCGAGGCGGCGCGCGTCGACGGTGCCAGCTCGTTCCGCACCTTCCTCACGGTGGCGGTGCCCGCCGCGCGACCCGCCGCGGCGATGCTGGGCCTGTTCACCTTCGTCAGCGCGTGGAACAACTTCTTCTGGCCGTTCATCGTGCTCGACCGTCAGAATCCGACGCTGCCGGTGGCACTATCGCTGCTGCAGTCCAACTACTTCGTCGACTACTCGATCGTCCTCGCGGGCGTGCTGCTGTCGACGATCCCGCTGCTGCTGCTGTTCGTCTTCGCGGGCAAGCAGTTGGTCAGTGGCATCATGCAAGGGGCGGTCAAGGGATGACCCTCGCGCCCACGGAAGGAACCCGATCCATGTCCACCACCCGTTCGTTCCCCGACGGCTTCCTCTTCGGTGCCGCGACCGCGGCTTATCAGATCGAGGGCGCCGCCTTCGAGGACGGTCGCACCGCCTCGATCTGGGACGCGTTCAGCCGCGTGCCCGACGCCGTCATCAACGCCGACAACGGCGACGTGGCCTGCGACCACTACCACCGCTACGCGGGCGACGTGCAGCTGATGAAGCAGCTCGGCTTGCAGACGTACCGCTTCTCGACGTCGTGGTCGCGCGTGCGCCCCGACGGCGGCGCGCTCAACGCGAAGGGCGTGGACTTCTACAAGCGTCTCGTCGACGAGCTGCTGGATGCCGGCATCCTGCCGTGGCTGACGCTGTACCACTGGGACCTGCCGCAGGCGCTGCAGGATCGCGGCGGGTGGACCGTGCGCGAGACGAGCGACCTCTTCACCGAGTACGCGCTCGACATGCACGACGCCCTCGGCGACCGCGTGAACGTCTGGACGACGCTCAACGAGCCGTGGTGCTCGTCGTTCCTCAGCTACACGGCGGGCGCCCACGCCCCGGGGCACTACTCGCAGGCCGAGGGCATGCTCGCGGCGCACCACCTGCTGCTCGGCCACGGTCAGGCCGTGCGCGAGCTGCGCGCACGCGACAGCTCGCTCACCCTGGGGCTGACGCTGAACCTGACGGTGGCGGATGCCGTCGACCCGGCCGAACCCGCCGACCTCGACGCCGCGCGCCGCATCGACGGCCAGTTCAACCGGTGGTTCCTCGACCCGGTGTTCCGCGGGTCGTACCCGGCCGACATCGTCGAGGACTTCCGCGCCGTCGACGCCGAGGCCGTGGACCGCTGGCACGAGGCCGTCCGCCCCGGCGACCTCGAGGTCATCTCGACGCCGATCGACTCGCTGGGCGTGAACTACTACCACGGCGAGCTCGTCGGCGGGACGGCTCCCGAGGTCGAACCGCCGGCCGGCGACGCGCCCACGACGCGTCCGATCGGCAAGCCGTTCCCCGCGCACGACAACCTCTACTGGCACGACCGCGGGCTCTCGCGCACCAACATGGGCTGGGAGGTGCAGCCCGAGGGGCTCACGCGCCTGCTCCGTCGGGTCAGCGAGGAGTACTCGGCCGAGGCGGGAGTGGCGCTGTACGTCACCGAGAACGGTGCCTCGTACGACGACGAGGTCGTCGTCGAGGACGGCGAGACCCGCGTCCACGACACGGACCGCGTGGAGT
Source organism: uncultured Microbacterium sp. (assembly GCF_913776565.1). Taxonomy (GTDB): domain Bacteria; phylum Actinomycetota; class Actinomycetes; order Actinomycetales; family Microbacteriaceae; genus Microbacterium. Next base: position 17,358 of record NZ_CAJYPF010000060.1, read on the forward strand.
TCGTCGAAGCGCACCTGGGCGCGGTGCTGGATGCCGTCGACCACGGCGTCGACGTGCGCGGCTACTTCTACTGGTCGCTCATGGACAACTTCGAGTGGGCCTGGGGGTACGCCAAGCGCTTCGGCATCGTCTACGTCGACTACGCCACGCAGGAGCGGACCCTCAAGGACTCGGGCCGGCAGTACGCTCGCATCATCGCCGATCGCGCACTGGCCGTCGCACCCGCGGTCTGAGCCCCGGCGTCGGGCCGGAGGAGGCAGTGATGGAACTCGCACCCGCGCGCGGTACCGCCACCATCGAAGAGGTGGCGGCTCGCGCCGGTGTCTCGCGCTCGACGGTGTCGCGCGTGGTGAACGGGTCCACCGCCGTCTCCCCGTCCGCCCTCGAGGCCGTGCGCCGCGCGATCGACGAACTGCAGTACGTCCCCAACCGCGCGGCGCGCTCCCTCGCGAGTCGGCAGACGCGGGCGATCGCCCTGGTGATCCCCGAGCAGACCGACCGCTTCTTCGGCGACCCGTTCTTCGCCTCGATCGTGGCGGGCATCAGCGAGGTGGTCGGCGAGAGCGACTACATCATGAACATGCTGATCGCCAGCGACGACGCGAGCGCGAAGGCCCTCGGCTACCTGCGCGGCGGCAGCGTCGACGGGGCGATCGTGGCGTCGCACCACACCAGTGACACCTTCCTCGACCGCGTCGCCGACGTGGTGCCCGTCGTCTACGGCGGGCGCCCCAACCGCGTGCGCGCCGACGACTACTACGTCGACGTCGACAACGTCGAGGGCGGTCGTACCGCCACCGCCTACCTGCTCGCGCGCGGCCATCGCCGCATCGGCACGATCTCGGGCCCCTCGGACATGCCCGCCGGCATCGACCGCCTGCAGGGGTTCCGCAACGCGATGGCCGACGCGGGACTCGAGCCCGCGGTGGTCGAGAACGGCGACTTCACCGAGATGGGCGGGGCGCTGGCGATGAACCGCATCCTCTCGGCCGAGGTCGACCTCGACGCCGTGTTCGTCGCGAGCGACCTCATGGCGCGCGGGGCGTACGCGGCTCTGCGTGAGAAGGGCGTCGAGCCCGGCCGCGACATCGCCGTGATGGGCTTCGACGACTCCGCGGTCTCGACGGCATTGACCCCGGCGCTCACCACCGTGCGCCAGCCCTCGCTCATGCAGGGCCGGCACATGGCATCCGTTCTGCTCGACATCCTCGCCGGGCGGCCCGCGGCGCACGCGACGATCCTGCCCACCGAGGTCATCGAGCGCGGCTCGGCCTGAGCGTCACGCCCATGCGGCGGCGTCGGGATCGGTCATGGGAACAGGGGATGACACCGGAACAGGCTGTTTCGCGGGGAATCGTCCTGTTCTGAGCGCCGCGGCCTGTTCCGGTGACGCTCAGCGGGCGTCGGGAAGCGGACGCTGATACACGTCCGGAACGTCGTCGCCGTCGGCATCCACCTCTTCGTCGAGGGCGAGCTGCTTGTAGCGGCGGTTGCGCACCAGCAGCACGCACGCGGCGAGGACGGATGCCATCAGCGAGGCCGCCATGATCGCGATCTTGGCGTCGTCGGTGTGGGGTGAGCCCGCGGGGAAGCTCAGCTCGGCGATCAACAGCGAGACGGTGAAGCCGATGCCCGCGAGCAGGCCGACTCCGGCGAGGTCGATCCACTTCAGCGCCGGGTCGAGCCGCACCTTCGTAACGAGGGTGAGCACTCGGACTCCGAGCAGGATGCCGATGGGCTTTCCGAGCACGAGTCCGGCGACGACGCCGATGGTCACCGGGTCCATGAGCGCGCGCACGATGCCCTCGCCGCCGCCGACCGCGACTCCCGCCGCGAAGAACGCGAAGATCGGCACGGCGATCCCGCTCGAGAGCGGGCGGAAGCGGTGCTCGAACTGCTCGGCGAGGTCCATGCCGTGGTGCTCGGGCTGGCGCTTCGAGGCTGCGACGGGGATCGTGAAGGCGAGAGCGACACCGGCGATCGTGGCGTGCACGCCCGAGGCGTGCAGGAACGCCCACGCGGCGAAACCGATCGGCAGCAGCACGACCCACGCGCCCCACGCGTGGCGCGTGAACCAGGCGCGGGCGCGGTGGGCGATGACGCCGTAGACGACGACCAGCAGCGCGAAGACGGCGAGGGGGACGAGCGAGATGTCGCTGGTGTAGAAGATCGCGATGATCGCGATCGCGATGAGGTCGTCGACCACGGCGAGGGTCAGCAGGAAGATGCGCAGAGGCCCCGGCAGGTGCGAGCCGACGAGAGCGAGCACGGCGACGGCGAACGCGATGTCGGTCGCGGTCGGGATCGCCCATCCGGCGAGCAGGCTCGGCTGCGTGTGCACGATCGCGACGTAGATGAGGGCGGGGACGGCCACGCCGGCGAAGGCCGCGGTGACGGGCACGATCGCCGTCTCGAAACGTCGGAGGCTGCCGACGACGATCTCGCGCTTGAGCTCCAGGCCGACCATGAAGAAGAAGACGGCGAGCAGGCCGTCGGCCGCCCACGACCCGACGCTCAGCTCGAGATGCCACGGCTCGTACCCGAAGCGGAAGTCGCGCAGCGCGAAATAGGCGTCGGACGCGGGGGAGTTCGCCCAGATGATCGCGATGATCGCGGCGACCACGAGCAGCATGCCGCCGACGGATTCGCGACGCAGCAACGTCGTGACGCGGTGGACTTCGCGATAGCCGGGCCAGCTCGGCGCGCGGGTGGTGTCGTGGCTCATGAGGCCTCCTCAGGGGTCGATCGACAGAATGTCGACCAGACTTCCCGACGCACCAACCGCAATTCTATCGCGCCACGCTCTCGTGAACGCCGAACGCGCACGCCCCCCAACGAGCGTGCGCGTTCGATGGTCGGACGGATCAGGCCGACACAGTCGCGGGCTGCTTCACCACCAGACGGTCGCCGTCCCAGCCGACCGGCATCGGGTCGGTGATGCCGCCCACGAACGTGCCCTCGGGACCGACGTTGCGGAAGGCGAGCAGCTGCCACGCACCGGCGCGATCCTGGATCAGACGGCCGACGTACAGATCGTCGTCCGTGATCGGCGCGGCGGCGTCGATGTCGAACGGGCCGAGCACGTCGTCGGCGGGGACCGCCCACACCGCGCCGCGCGGGTGGCGCTCGCGCACGGCATCCGTCGCCTGAGCGGGCATGCACGAGAACAGCAGCACCGCGCGGCCCTCGACCTGCTCGACCTGGGTCACCTCGAGCTGTCCGAAGCCCTGCTCGCTGGGGGCGCTGACGGGAGCCTGCAGCTCCCACGTCTCGAGATCGGGCGAGGTCGCGTGCGCCACGACGCCGCGGCCGTTGAGCGGGCCGTGCGTGGCGCGGGCGGTGACGTACATGTGCCAGCCGTCGCCGGCGGGGTCGCGGAACACCCACGGGTCGCGGAAGGCCTCGTCGTGCCACTCGGTCGTCGCGAGACGTTCGTACGTCTCGCCGTCGGCCTCGAGCACGGGGTTCTTCGTGTTCTTGTGCCACGTGTACAGGTCGGAGCTGGTCGCGTAGCCGATGCGCTGCACGTTGCGCCCGTCGTCGGCGAGACGCGACCCCGTGTAGAAGAGGAACCACGTGCCGTCGGCGCGTCGCACGGTCGAACCCGTCCAGGTGGCGAGGGCGTCGAAGTCGTCGACGCCGCCGCGCACGAGGGCATCGGCGACACGTTCCCACGACACCAGATCGGTCGAGACGGCGTGGCCGACGGACGCCCGGTAGTGGCGGTCCTCGGGATCGTGCAGCGCGCGCGAGGCGTAGAGGAAGAACAGGTGGTAGCGGTCGCCGTCGTCGGCGAACCAGAAATCCCACACGTAGGAATCGGCGAGGTCGAACACGTCAGGCACTCTCTTTCACGGCAGCGTCGCGCTGCAGGTCGTCTCGGGTCGGGGGGTCCATCCCCTCGCGCCCGACCGTGACGGCGGCGGCCGCCGCGGCGCGGTCGAGCAGGGGGCGGAGGGTCTCGGCATCCGCCGAACGCACGCTCTCGCGCAGCGCGGCGGTGTCGCCGGAAAGATTCAGGATGCCGTCCAGCAGCGCACCCATGAAGGTGTCGCCCGCGCCGACGGTGTCGACCACGCGAGTGGGAACGGCCGGAATCTCGACGCTCGCGCGCGCGGTGACGGCGAGGGAGCCGGCATCCCCGTCGGTGATGACGGCGAGTCCGGCGCCCAGGGCGATCCATCCGCGGGCGACGTCGACCGGGGCGACACCGGGAGCGATCCATGCGACGTCCTCGGCGCTCGCCTTGACGACGTCGCTCACGGCGACGAGGGCCTCGACCCGGGCCCGGGCGTCCGCGACCCCGCCCGTCAGGGCCGGGCGGATGTTCGGGTCGTAGCTGATGAGGGTCGTCGGACGCGCTCGCTCAGCGGCGGCGCGCACCTCGTCGGCACCGGGGGCGAGGGTCGACGCGACCGACCCGGTGTGGAAGATGCGCGCGGACGGCACCTCGACGGGGGTCGGCAGGGTCCAGTCGATGTCGAAGACGTATGTGGCGTCGCCGCGCGCGTCGATGCTCGCCCGGGCCGTCGCGGTGCGATCGGGCCGCCCCGCGGAGTGCAGCACGACCCCGGATGCCGATAGCCAGTCCGCAAGGACGCGCCCGCGCTCGTCGTCGCCGACGCGCGCCACCAGGGCGGCCGTGCGTCCGAGTCGCCCCAGGGCGACGGCGACGTTGGCGGGGCTTCCGCCGGGGCGCTCGGCCGCCCCGGCGGAAGTGGTGACGATGTCGATCAGTGCTTCTCCGAGCACGACGACATCGAGCGGTGCGCTCACCCCTTGACTCCCGAGGCGGCGATGCTGCTGACGAACGCGCGCTGGAAGACCAGGAACACGATCAGCACGGGGAGGGTGATGAGCGAGGTGTAGGCCATGACCTCACCCCAGGCGGTGTTGAGCTGGAAGAAGTACTGCATGCCGACCATGACGGGACGCAGGTTCTCTTTCTGCACGACCATGAGGGGCCAGAGGTACTGGTTCCACGCCGGCAGGAAGGTGAGGATCGCCACGGTGGCGAACGCCGGCCCCGACAGGGGCACGATGATGCGCCGGTAGATGGTGAACCAGCTCGCCCCGTCGATGCGCGCGGCCTCGTCGAGGGACTGCGGGATCGTGGAGAAGTACTGCGCGAACAGGAAGATCGAGAACGCGTTCGCGATGAACGGGACGATCTGCACCTGGTAGGTGTTCAGCCAGCCGAAGTCGTACTTGAGCACCCCGCCCTCCATCACGAGGGTCGGCAGCTGATTGACCCAGTAGACCATCGGCACCGCGATCGTCTCGAACGGGACGATGAGCGTCGCGATGATCAGCGCGAGCACGACGACGCGGCCCTTCCACCGCAGGCGCGACAGGGCGAACCCGGCGAGCGAGTTGACGATCAACCCGAGCCCCACGGTGAGCACCGTCACCAGGATCGAGTTGAACAGGAACTGCCCGACGGGAACCCGATCGAATACGCCGAAGTAGTTGTCGAGGCTGATGTCGCCGGTGGGCAGGAACGCCGCGGGCGAGTTGATGTCGCGCAGGATCTGGGCGTCGGGCTTGAGGCTCGACACGAACATGAACACCAGCGGGAAGAGGAAGAACACCGCCAGGATCGACATCGCCACATAGGTGAGGATGCGGCCCCGTCGTCCCTCGGACGAGCGGGTGCGCTGCCGAGCGGGCGGGGTCTGACGCGCGGGGCGCGCGGCGCGCCGGGGGCGCTCGAGGATGCCGGTCATGTCAGTTCTTCTCTCGGGTCAACCAGCGCTGGATGAGCGCGATGATCAGTACGGCCACGAAGAACAGGAGCGAGATCGCAGCGGCGTAGCCGATCTCCTGCTGCTCGTAGCCCTTGCGCACCGCGTGGAACACGACGGTCGACGTCGAGTTGAGGGGACCGCCCTGCGTCATCACGTCGACCTGGACGAAGAGGCCGAGAGCGGCGATCGTGATCGTGACGAGGACGAACACCATGGTCGGACGCAGGCCCGGCCAGGTGACGTTGGTGAACTGACGCCAGCGGCTCGCGCCGTCCATCCGCGCCGCCTCGTAGAGCTCCTCGGGAATGGTCTGCAGCCCCGCGAGCCAGATGATCATGTGGAAGCCGACGGCCTGCCAGATCGACAGAACGATAATGGCCCCGAGCGCCGTGCTCGGGTCGTTCAGCCAGTCGGCGCCCTTGAGCGCCCCGAAGGTGACGGCGTCGATCATCGAGTTGATCAGCCCGTCGCTCTGGTACATGAAGCGCCAGAGGATCGACACCACGACGATCGAGGTGACCACGGGGATGAAGAAGACCACCCTGAAGAAGGTCGTGCCGCGCAGGCGCTGGTTGACCAGCACCGCGAGGAACAGGCCCAGGCCGGCCTGGACCGGCACGACGACCAGGGCGAAGAGGAAGGTGTTCACCGCCGACTGCAGGAAGACCGGGTCGGCCGTGAACGCGCGGAAGAAGTTGTCGAGACCGACGAAGCGCGGCGGGTTCGGCGAGATCAGGCGGGCGTTCGTGAACGACAGTGTGAACGCCAGCAGGACGGGGACGATGAGGAAGAGCAGGAGCAGGAGGGCGGCGGGAGCCATCATCGCCAGGCCCGCCCACGTCTCGCGTCCGCGCGAGGAGCGGAAGCGGCTGAGGGATCGGCGCGGCTGCTTCGCCGCGGCGACCGGAGGAGACACGGTCATCAGGTTCTTCTTTCGCGGGTCGCGGTGGGGGTCCGGGACGGACCCCCACCGCTGGGCGCGGCGTTACTTCGCGCCGTAGCCGTCGTTGGACTCGATGTTGGTGTCGATCTCGGTGACCGCGGCATCCAGGGCCGACTGCACGTCGGCGCCGTTCATGATGTCCTTGGCCGCCGTCTCGAACGTGGTCGAGATCACCGCGTAGGCGGGGGTCTCGGGGCGCAGCACGGCGTACTCCTTCGAGAACTCCGCGAACGGGCGCAGGGCGCCGTCGGTGGAGTTGAAGTACTTCGACGCCTCGGTGGCCGCCTCGGTGGCGGGGATCACGAGCTGCTCATCGGCGAACTGGGTGATGTACTTGTCGTCGAAGCTGAACTCGAGGTACTGGCGGGCGCCGTCGGCATCCGCGCAGGACGACGAGATGCCCCACTGCCACGAACCGCCACCGATCTTGGGGCCGTTGCCGAGGTTCGGCGGGGGCAGGATCAGCAGGTCGTCACCGACCGCATCCACCGCGGCCAGGCCGTTCCAGACGCCGGTGTAGCTCAGGGCCACCTTGCCGTCGACGAACTCCTGGTTGCCCACGGTGCCGCCGCTGTTGGCGTACCCCTTCTTGAACAGGTCCTGGAACCAGGTGCCCCACTTCACGGCATCCGGTCCGTTCAGGGTGCCGTCGGCCGACAGCATCGTCGAGCGGTCGATCAGGTCGCCGCCGAAGCTCTGCAGGAACGGCGAGTAGGCGTACGGCCACCACTCGCCCTTGTCCTCGGCGCCGATGTCGATGGGGGTGTCGTAGCCCGCGGCCTTGAGGGTCGCCAGCGCCTGGTCGAACTCCGACTCGCTCCACGGCTGGTCGATGCTCGGGATGCGGATGCCGTTGGCATCCAGCACCGACTTGCGCGCGAAGATGCCGAGGGCCGCGTCCCAGTACCCGGCGGAGTAGATCTCGCCGTTGTACTTCCCGACCGCGGTCGGGAGCAGCTTGTCGGTGATGTCGCTGGAGATGTTCAGCGGCTGCAGGTAGTTGGCCCACGCCCAGTTGGGCATGATGGGCCCGTCCAGGTCTAGCAGGCAGGGCAGGTCTCCGGATGCCGCTGCGGCGACGATCGCGTCGTTGTACGCGCCCTGCGGGAACGACTCGGTCTTGACCTCGTAGGTGTCCTGCGAGGCGTTGAAGTCGCTGATGATCTTCTCGTAGACGGCGAGCTCGGCGGGGTTTCCGGCCGAGTGGGTCCACATGGTCAGGACGGTGCGACCGTCTTCGGTCGTCGTGCTGCCCTGGCCGGCCTGACCGCAGCCGGTCATGACCAGCGCGGCAGCGACGCCCATCGCGGCGAGCGGGATGAAGGACTTCTTCATCGTGTTCCTTTCGGTGTACGACGACATCGCTGTCGCCATCGTGAGGGGACGCCGAGGTGGCGTCAGTCCGCGGCCCGGGGTTCCCGCGCGCTGCCGAGGTGCGCGGGAGGGCCGACGGAAGCCCGACGAACGATCGGGCAGTCCATGAGGTGGGGGGAGATCGTGTCCGCCTCGCGGAGGCCGAGGGCGACCTCCATGGCCCAGCGGCCCATGGCCGCGTGGGGGAGCGAGACGGTGGTCAGCGGGGGATCGAGCTCGGCCGCGACCAGCTGCTGGTCGTCGTAGCCGACGATCGACAGGTCTTCGGGAATGCGGATGCCGTGACGGTGCGCCCACATGACGACGCCGGCCGCGATGCGGTCGTTGAAGGCGAAGATGCCCGTGGGGCGCTGCTCGCCCGGCAGGGCGAACAGCTCGGTGACGGCGCGCTGGCCGCCGGCTGCCGACGTCGGGGCGTAGACGTGCAGAGCGGGATCGGGGGTGATGCCCGCCTCGCTCAGGACGTCGATGTACCCCTGCAGGCGCAGCTGGGCGGCGATGGGGCGGTCGTCGTCGCCGTCGTCGATGTAGGCGATGCGCCGGTGGCCGGCGTCGAGGAGTTCCTGCGCGGCGGCGCGGCCCCCGGCGTAGTCATCGGGCACGACAGCGGGGTAGCCGCCGCCGTCCGGGCGGCAGTCGAGGAAGACCGTTCCGGCCGGGAGCCCCGCGGGGGCGGGCAGCACCCGGTGGTACATCGAGGCGTAGACCATGCCGTCGACGCGGTGGTTGACGAGGGTCGAGATCGCGTCGGACTCGATCTCGGGGTGGCCGTCGGTGTCGACGAGGATGACGAGACGCTCGTGCTCGCGCGCCACCTCTTGAGCCCCGGCGAGCATCCGGCCGGCGAAGGGGGTCGTGGCGATGCGATCCGATACGAGGCCGATCGTGCCGGTCACACGGGTGCGCAGGCTCCGGGCGATCGGGTTGGGCGAGTAGCCGACCTCGTCGGCAACCCGGCGCACGCGCTCTTTGGTCTCGTCCGAGATGCGGGACTCGGCGCCGTTGAGGACGAGCGAGACGGTCGCGGGAGAGACGCCCGCCGCTTTCGCGACGTCGGCGAGACGCACTCGAGTCATCGCTCCACCCTCCGTTGGATAATCGATTTATCTTGCTGATAAACCGATTTATCAGCGACCGAGATCAGTGTGAGGTCTGGGATGCCGCGGTGTCAAGTAACGGTCGGATCACGACGCTCGCCGTCGAGGCGCGGCTGTCGCGCCGTGCGTGTCGACGCCATGCGCGTCCGCGTGGGGGCGGGTCGTTCGGGTGGGTCGCGGCAACCTGCGTCCGGACTCCCCCCGCCACGACATCGCGTGAGGTGGACGAACGCACGCGGCTTCGTGGCTGCTACTGCGTGGCGGTCAGGAAGCCCGCCACCAGGCGCGCTGCATCGGGGCGGTTGCGAAGGTCCGAGGCCTTTCGCACATCGAGTTCGTCGTCGAACTCGACGAGGGGCTGAGCCGCGTCGGGTCCGTCGTGGCTGACACGCTCGTGCACCCACGAGAAGAAGACGCGAAGCCGGAGTTGCCCGGCCAGGTACCCTTTGCAGGCAACGCGAAGCGCGAGGATCGACACCTCCTCGCCGTCGCGGTCCAGCGGCCGCCCGCCCGCCTCGACGAGCGCCCGAGAACTGAGGGAGAAAACGTCCGGAGCGGTGGCGTCCGGGTACAGCGAGGCAAGAGCCGCGAGCGACTCGGTGACCGTGCCGGCGGCTATGAGATCAGCCGCCAGCGCGATGACGTCGCGGGGAGCGACGACCCCCCACTGCATGGCCGCCGTCGCCTCGCGGAGGGTGGACGGTGCGGGGACACCCAGGCTCGCGACGGTGACGTGCACTCCACCATCGTCTTTCCTGCTCCTCGGCGGCATGGCAGCGGCCGCGTTCGCCCCGCGCAGCACATCGGCCGGGATGGGTCGGCGGCACGGTGGCTCTGTGCTGAACCCGTGATCGATCTCGTACATGCATTCCGAACAGGTGCGATCACTGGTGTCGTGATCCGCATCTGCACCGTGCTCGAGGAAGGGATGTCCGCAGTCACCGCACGTCGTCATGGGCAGGAACCGGAATCGCGCGCGTCTGGAACGCCGCGCATCCCGTCGTGAACGCCAGCGCGACAAGAGGGACACGACGCGAGCGTATCGGCCGAGTGAGGTCGCTCGGAGCCGAAACCGCATGTGCGCGACGAGACCGCACGCGTTCGTCGTCAACGACGTGCGGTCTCGGCGAACGGATGCGGGTTCGGCGCGCGGCACCGCGCGGCGCCGCGCGGCGCCGCCCGACGGCCGCCCGGCCGTCAGGCGGGATCGCCGCCGAGCGGACCCACCGCCGGGATGGGGCCGCCGTCGTCCGCACCGGTCCTGCGGGCGCGGGCGATCGCGTTGCCCAGGTGGTAGATCACCAGGGCGGCGACCGATCCGAGCACGATCGCGCCGAGCTGGAAGTCTCCCCACTGCATCGTGAACCCGGCGATCGCGAGGACCAGGGCCACGGCTCCCGTGTACTGGTTGACCGGGCGCGAGAAGTCGACGCGGTTGTCGACCCAGATCTTGATGCCGATGATGCCGATCAGACCGTACAGCGCGGTGGTGACACCGCCGAGCACCCCCGGCGGGATCGTGTTGAACACCGCGCCGACCTTGGGCGACAGGCTCAGCACGATCGCGGTCAGACCGGCGACCCAGTACACCGCCGTGGAGTACACGCGGGTCGCGGACATGACGCCGATGTTCTCGCCGTAGGTGGTCGTGCCCGAGCCGCCGAACGCTCCGGCGAGCGTCGTGGCGGCGCCGTCGGCGATGAGGGCGCGGCCGGTGGAGCGGTTGGCCGTGGCATCCGTCATCGCCGCCACACCGCGCACGTGCCCGACGTTCTCGGCCACGAGCACCAGGACGACGGGAAGGAACATCGCGATGACCGACCACGTGCCGGCCGACGCGAAGTCCGGGAAGCGGAACTCGGGCAGGCCGACCCACGGTGCCGCCTCGACGGCGGCGAAGTCGATCAGCGTCTCGCCCGTGGCGACCTGGATCAGCACCGTCGCGACGTACCCGACGATGACGCCGAGGAAGATCGAGATGCGCCCCAGGAAGCCGCGGAACAGGACGCTGAACAGGATGACGGCGACGAGCGTGATCGTTCCCGGCAGCGGCTGCACCTGGAAGTTCGACCACGCGACCGGTGCGAGGTTGAAGCCGATCAGTGCGACGATCGCGCCCGCGACCACGGGAGGCATGACTCGGTCGACCCAGCCGAGTCCGGCGAACTGCACGACGAAGCCGATCGCCATGAGCAGCACGCCCACGGCGACGATGCCCGCGAGGGCCGAGCCGCCGGTGGCGTCCATGGTCGTCGCAGCGGTGATCGGGGCGATGAACGCGAACGACGACCCGAGGTAGCTGGGCAGGCGGTTGCGCGTCACGAGCAGGAAGAGCAGCGTGCCCACGCCCGAGAACAGCAGCGTCGTCGACACCGGGAACCCGGTGAGCACCGGCACCAGGAACGTCGCGCCGAACATCGCGATCACGTGCTGCAGGCCGATCGCGATGGTGGCGCCCCAGTTGAGTCGTTCGCCCGGGGCGACGACCGCCCCCGGTGCGACGGTGCGCCCATCGCCGTGCAGCTTCCAGCGGAACATATGTCTCCTCGGGGTGATGGATGCCGAGACCGCACGCGTCTGCCGAGAGCGCAGGCCCTCGGCGTCAGAAACGTGCGTCTTCGGCGAGCGGGTGCGGTTTCGCGGCCTGACGGTCGAGCGACGGCGGGGTCAGGACGCCGTCAGCAGGCGCAGCAGGGTCGCGTAGCGCTCGCGCGTGCGCTCGACGATCTCGTCGGGCAGGGTGGGGGGCTCGCCCTGCTTGTCCCAGTTCGCCGCGAGCCAATCGCGGACGATCTGCTTGTCGAAGCTCGCCATGCGCTCGGCCGGGGTCGTGCCGGTGCGCCAGGACTCGGCATCCCAGTATCGGGACGAGTCCGAGGTGAGCACCTCGTCGGCCAGGGTCAGCACGCCCTCGGCGTCGAAGCCGAACTCGAACTTGGTGTCGGCGAGGATCAGGCCGTGCGCCTCGGCGGTGGCGGCGGCGCGGCGGTAGATCTCGAGCGAGAGGTCGCGCAGCGCGGTCGCCGTCCCGGCCCCGACCAACTCGACCGACCGTTCGAAGGTGATGTTCTCGTCGTGCTCGCCCATCGGCGCCTTGAACGCCGGGGTGTAGAGGGGTTCGGGGAGGCGGTCGCCGTCCGAGAGCCCCTCGGGGAGCGGGATGCCGCACACCGTGCCCGACGCGCGGTACTCGGCCCAGCCCGAACCGGTCAGGTAGCCGCGTACGACGCACTCGATCGGCTGCATGTCGAGCGAGCGCACGAGCATCGCCCGCCCCTGCACGGCATCCGGGATCACCGAGATCGCGTCGTCGGAGGCCAGCACGTGGTCGGGTGCGAGGTGGTGGGGGATGCCCGGACCGCCGTCGGCCCCCGCGAGCTGATCGAACCACCACAGGCTCAGCGTGGTCAGCAGTTCGCCTTTGTCCGGGATGCCGGGGCTCAGCACCTGATCGAAGGCGCTGACGCGGTCGCTGGCCACCACGAGCAGTCGCGCGGGGGCCGCGTCGTCGGCGGTGTCGGCGGGCACGTAGAGGTCGCGAACCTTGCCGGAATAGACGTGTCGCCAACCGGGGAGCTCGAGCGGGGGAGCGGAGGTCACCCGCTCATTATCGCGGGTCCCCGCGGGCGGTGCGGGCGCGGATTGTTCCATAGCCGCCTTCGCGGCGCCTGCCCCCGGGGCGTGCGCAGACCCCTGGCTAGCCTGAAAGGTATGACCGAGGCAGCCCCCGACACCGCGGCATCCATCGATCCCCACGCGGGGAGCCGCCATCAGACCATCCGCGGCTGGGTCTTCTGGCCCGCCGCCGCCATCGCGCTGGCGTTCATCGCGTTCGCGCTGTTCTTCCCCGCGGCGGCCGAGGCCGCGTTCGACGCGGTGCAGACGACGATCGTGTCGACCTTCAACTGGTACTACGTGCTGATCGCGGCGTTCTTCGTCGTGTTCGCCCTGGCGATGGGCTTCAGCCGTTTCGGCAATATCAAGCTCGGTCAGGACGACGACGAGCCGGAGTTCTCGACCATCTCGTGGTTCTCGCTGCTGTTCGCCGCGGGAATGGGTATCGGCCTGGTCTTCTACGGGGTGAGCGAACCGCTCAGCCACTTCGTCTCCCCGCGGCCCGGGGTGACCGGCACTCCCGCCGAGCTCGCGCAGCAGGCGATGTCGCAGACGTTCCTGCACTGGGGCGTGCACGCGTGGTCCATCTACGTCGTGCTGGGTCTCGCCCTCGCCTACGCCTTCCACCGTCGCAAGCGCCCGCGCACGATCCGCTGGGCGCTCGAGCCGATCCTCGGCGCCCGTCTCGTCCAGGGCGGCTGGGGCAACGCCGTCGACGTGGCGGCTCTCGTGGGCACGCTCTTCGGCGTGGCGACCTCGCTCGGGCTGGGTGTCATCCAGATCAGCGCCGGACTCGATTTCCTCGGCGTCGTGCCGCCGTCGATCATCAGCCAGGCGATCATCATCGGCATCATCACGGGCTTCGTCCTGTTCTCGCTGCTCTCGGGCGTGGGCAAGGGCATGAAGTGGCTGTCGAACATCAACCTGGTACTCGCGGCACTGCTCATGCTGTTCCTGCTCTTCGTCGGGCCCACCGAGTTCCTGCTGCGCGACGTCGTCCAATCGATCGGCAACTACATCCAGAGCTTCGTCGGACTGTCGTTCACGGTCAGCGCCTACGCGGGCGACGACGGTGTGGCCTGGCAGGGTGCCTGGACGGCGTTCTACTGGGGCTGGTGGATCTCGTGGGCGCCCTTCGTCGGCATCTTCATCGCCCGCATCTCGCGCGGTCGGACGGTGCGGGAGTTCGTCGTCGGCGTGATCCTGGTCCCCACGCTCGTCGGCATCCTGTGGTTCACCGTCCTCGGCGGCACCGCGATCTACGGGGAGTTGACCGGGACGGCATCGCTGGCCGGTCCCGATGGTTCGGTCGACGTGTCGACGGCGCTGTTCCAGATGCTCGAGGGGGTGCCCGGCTCAGCCGTGATGATCGTGGGCTTCCTCATCCTGATCGCGGTGTTCTTCATCACCTCCGCGGATTCCGGGGCTCTCGTGATGAGCATGATCGCGACCGGCGGCGAAGAGGAGCCGAAGAACTGGGTGCGTGTCTTCTTCGCCCTGGCCACCGCCATCATCGCTTTCGCTCTGCTCATCGCGGGTGGGCTCACGGCCCTGCAGACCGCGGCGATCAGCATCGCCCTGCCCTTCAGCGTGGTGCTGCTGGCGATCTGCTGGGCGACCGTCACCGCGTTCCGCCGCGAGATGAAGGCGTACGACAAGGCTGAGCGCGCGCAGCTGCGGGACTCGATCGGCGAGCACTACGGGCTCGAGGTCGAGGAGGCGAACCAGCGCGGCATCTTCGGCCTGCCGGCGCGGTGGCGCCAGCGGCGGTCGGTGCCGGCGGCACCGGAGGAGTCGACGGTCGCCTCCGCGCCCGAGAAGGGCTGAGGGGCGGGGTCAGACGGGGGCGGTCGCGCGCTTGAGGATCTCGTCGAGCGAGGCCGGTCGCAGGATCGCGTCGCTCGAGATGAGCGCCAGTCCGATGACCCCGGCCAGGGCGCCCAGGTCGGAACGCGCGATCACCAGGTCGCGCGTGACGAGCGGCGTCGCGCGCTGATAGACGCGTTCCCGGATGCCGGACATCAGCACCTCGTCGCACTCGGCGAGCTGGCCCGACAGGGCGATGGCGCGCGGGTTGAGGATGCTGACGAGGTCGGCGATCGCATCGCCGATCACGCGTCCGGCGCCGCGGACCCGGCGCACGGCGTCGATGTCGCCCCTCTGCACCAGCTCGACGATGTCGCGGACGCCGTGGACCGACAGCCCCGCCTGGTCGAGTTCGCGTTCGATCGCCCATCCGCCGGCGTAGGCCTCCACGCAGTCGAAGCTGCCGCAGCGGCACTCGCGCGCGGGTGACTCCACGATCACCGCGCGGGTGTGGCCGATGTCGCCGGCCGCGCCCTTGTCGCCGCGGATGATCTGGCCGTTGAAGACCAGCCCGGCGCCAATGCCTGTTCCGAGCTTGAGGGCGATGACGTTGTCGAGGCGATGATGCCGGGACTCGGCGACCGCGCGGGCGTTGGCGTCGTTCTCGACGATCACGGGCGCGGCGTAGGCCGGGGCGAACCACCCCGCAATGTCGAAGCGGTCCCACCCGGTCATGATCGGGGGGTTCACGACGCGGTGCGCGGCGAACTCGACCGGCCCGGGGACGCCGATGGCGATGGCCCAGACGTCGGCGTCGGGGCGGAGTGATCGGAAGGCCTCGAGGATGGCGCCGAGGACGGGCTCCGGGCCCTCCCAGACGTCGATGGCGACCTCGGTCTGCGCGAGGGGGGTTCCGCTCAGGTCGCAGGCCGCGGCGGTGAAGCCGGTCGCGCCGATGTCGGCGCACAGGATCACGGCGCGGTCGGCGCGGAAGGCGAACCGACTCGAGGGGCGTCCGCCGGTGGACTCTCCCCCCTCGAGGGGTTGCAGCAGCCCCGCGACCGTGAGCGCGGCGAGGCGGTGGTTGATGGTCGATCGCGACAGCCCGGACAGCGTGATGACGTCGGTGCGGCTGAGCGACCCGTGCTCGCGGAAGAGTCCGAGTACGTCGCTCTCGTGCGATCCCAGCTCCGTCATCGCGTCACCTCCTCGTCAGCGTGATCACATCGTAACCGAAACCTCAAAGATCACCATCTTTTGTGTTGTCAGTAACCGAAAGGGGCGCTACATTGACGTTACCGGCACGCAGTGGTGCCCCCAACTCGAAGG
This sequence comes from uncultured Microbacterium sp., assembly GCF_913776565.1. Lineage (GTDB taxonomy): Bacteria > Actinomycetota > Actinomycetes > Actinomycetales > Microbacteriaceae > Microbacterium. The sequence goes on from NZ_CAJYPF010000060.1 coordinate 33,269, forward strand.
ACAGAGATGTTCCGCACCAACGCTCAGAAGCGCCGCCTCATCTTGCTGGCCGCGCCCGCTGCGGCCCTCGCGATCTCGCTCGCGGGATGTTCGTCCCCCGCCGCCTCCACGGCCGGCGGCTCCGGCTCGTCGTCGATCGCCGCCGTGATCAAGGGACTCGACAACCCGTTCTTCCAGGCGATGCAGGACGGCATCACCGACACCGCCTCCACCGACGGCGTGGACGTCTCGGTGCAGGCGGCCGCCGACACCGCGGACACCACCGGCCAGGCCGACAAGCTGACGACCCTCGCCGGCCAGGACATGGGCTGCTTCATCATCAACCCCATCAGCGGCACGAACCTCGTCCAGGCGCTCGCGCCGATCGCCGCGAAGGGCACCCCGGTCGTCAACATCGACCAGCCCCTCGACGCCGACGCCGCCTCCGCCGCCGGCGTCACCCCCGCCACCTACATCGGCACCGACAACGAGGCGGCCGGCGGCAAGGCCGGCGAATTCGTCGCGGGCAAGGTCGCCGCGGGCGCCAAGGTCGCCATCATCGGCGGCGTCGCGGGCAACATCACGAGCGCGGCGCGCATCGACGGCTTCAAGGCCGCGGCGAGCGGCCTCCAGGTCGTCCAGGAGGAAGCCGCCGACTGGAAGCGCGAGCTCGCCCTGACCAAGGCCACCGACATCATCGCCGCCAACCCCGACATCGCGGCATTCTTCGCGGCCAACGACGACATGGGCCTCGGCATCGTCAAGGCCGTCGAGAACGCGGGCAAGACGGGCCAGATCGTCGTCGTCAGCGTCGACGGCAACAAGGATGCCCTCGAGTCGGTCGCCGCGGGCGGCCTGTCCGCGACCGTCGCGCAGTACCCCTTCGCAATCGGTCAGCTGGGCGTGCAGGCGTGCGAGGTCGCCGTCAAGGGCGGCACGCTCCCCTCCAACGTCGAGTCCCCGACCGCCCTCGTCACCGAGAAGAACGCCTCCGACGCCATCGCGAAGTTCCCGCAGCCGTTCGAGGAGTTCACCAACCCCCTCGCCGACCTGCTCGGCTGACACCGGCCGGCACGCCGGGGCGGAGTGCGCTCCGCCCCGGCTCCCCCTCCCCTTCTTCGAGAAAGTCCGCTCCGTCATGACAACTCCGTTGAGAACGACGACGCTCGACGTTCCCCCCTCCCGCTTCGCGGCACTGGGACGGGACGCGCGCAGTCTCAGCTTCTGGGCAGAGAACGCCGCCCCCGTCGGGCTCGTCCTCCTCATGATCGTCTTCGCGATCCTCAGCCCCTCCTTCCTCACCCTCGGCAACATCCAGGCGATGCTCATCGCCTCGGCGATCCTGGTGATCCTGGCGGTCGCGCAGGCCTTCGTCATCACCACGGGCGGAATCGACCTGTCGATCTCGGCCACCATGACGCTCGGCGCGGTCGGCTTCGGCCTCGCGTGGCAGGCCGGTCTGGGCTTCTGGCTCTCGGCCGTCCTCGCGATCGTCGTGTCGGGCCTGGTCGGCGTCGCCAACGGTCTGCTCATCGCGACCGGCAAAGTCACCGACTTCATCGCCACCCTCGGAACGCTCTCGGTCGCGACGGGCCTGGCGCTCATCCTCACCCAGGGCAAGCCGATCTCGTTCACCAGCCCCGAGCTGCTGCGCCTGACCGCCGGCTCGATCGGCATCTTCGGCTTCCCCTTCCTCATCGCGGTCGTGGTCGCCGTCGTCTTCGGCGTGGTGATGTTCCGCACCCGGTTCGGGCTGCACGTGCAGGCCATCGGCGGCAGCGAAGAGGCGGCCGTCGCCAACGGCATCAACGCGGCGCGCGTGCGCATCGCGGTGTACGTGCTCGCGGCGATGCTCGCGGGCCTGGCATCCATCCTCCTCGTCGCCCGCATCGGTGCCGCCGAACCCGCCATCAACACCCAGTACCTGCTCAACTCGATCGCCGCCGTCGTCCTGGGCGGCGTCGCCCTCACCGGCGGCCGCGGAAAGATCGTCGGCCCCGTGCTGGGTGCGCTGCTGCTCACCGCCCTCAGCAACGGACTGACGCTCGTCGGCGTCTCGCAGTTCTATCAGCCGCTCGCCGTCGGTCTCGTCGTCGTACTCGCCGCCCTTCTCACGAGGTTCCAGAAGAAATGACCACTGACATCCCGGGCGGAAACGACATCGTCCTCTCCGCCGAGAACATCACCAAGTCCTTCGGCGGCGTCCACGCCCTGCGCGGCGCCTCGATGACCATGCGCCGCGGCGAGGTCACGGCCCTCATCGGCGACAACGGCGCCGGCAAGTCCACGCTCGTGCGGTGCCTCTCCGGCATCCATCGTCCCGACTCGGGCACCATCACGCTCGACGGCCGCGACGTCCACCTCGACACCCCGCTCGCCGCCCGCGAGCACGGAATCGAGACCGTGCAGCAGAACCTGGCCCTGGTCGAGGACCTGACCGTCTGGCAGAACTTCTTCCTCGGGCGTGAGAAGACGACGGGTTTCGGCCCGTTCCGCTTCCTCGACCGCAAGGCGATGAGAGCCACCGCGCAGGAACTCGTCTCCGACCTGGCGGTCAACGTGCCCCCGGTCACCAGTCGGGTGCGACGCCTGTCGGGCGGACAGCGTCAGGCGGTGTCGATCGCCCGTGCGGCCGGCTGGGGAGGATCCATCGTCATCATGGACGAACCCACCGCCGCCCTGGGCGTGCAGGAGACCGCGCGCGTGGAGGGCATCATCCGCAAGCTCAAGGAACAGGGCGTCGCGGTGCTGCTCATCAGCCACAATTTCGACCAGGTACTGCGCCTGTCGGATCACGTGTGGGTCATGCGCGGCGGTCTCGCCGTCGCCGAACGCCGCGCCGCCCAGACCGACGGAGACGAGCTCGTCGCGCTCATCACCGGCGCGAAGGCCGCCTGAGACGATGGCGCAGCGCTTCGGCATCCATGCGGGTGTGTGGGGGTTCGACTGGAGCCCCGTCGCGGCCGACCGCGCCGTCGGGGCGGCGGCAGCCGCGGGGTACGACCTCATCGAGATCCCCGCGATCGACCGAGACGAGCTCGACGCGGGCGACACCGTGCGGGCCCTCTCGCGACACGGCATCGACGCCTCGGTCTCGCTCGCGCTGTCGTTCTCGGATGACATCTCGGATGCCGACCCCGCCCGGCGCGCCCGCGGAGAGCACCGTCTCACCGAGGCGATGCACTTCGCCGCCGACATCGGCGCGACGTTCGTCGGCGGGGTGGTGTTCTCGGCGATGGGCCGCTACGACCGTCTGCCCACCGCCGAGGCGCGCGAGCGCTCGCTCGACGTGCTGCGGCGGGTCGCCGCGGTCGGCGCGCGGGCCGGCGTGACCCTCGGGGTGGAGTACGTCAACCGCTACGAGTCGAACCTGCTCAACACCGCCGCCCAGACAGCGCGGTTCGTCGACGACCTGGGCGCGCCCAACACGGTGGTCCACCTCGACACGTTCCACGCGGCGATGGAGGAGCAGAGCCTGTCGGCGGCCGTCGAGGCGGCCGGACGGCGCCTCGGCTACCTGCACGCCAGCGAGAGCCACCGCGGCCGGCTCGGCACCGGAACCATCGACTGGACCGCGCTCCTCGCCGCCCTGGCGGCGGCGGAGTTCACCGGCCCGATCACGGTCGAGACCTTCTCGCCCGTCGTCATCGGCGAGTCCTCCGCCATCGACATCGGACTGTGGCATCCGCTGTGGTCCGACCCCGACGAACTCGCCGCCACGTCGCTCGCCTTCCTGAAGGCGCGACTGGCCGAGACCGTCGCCTCCTGATCCTCCCCGTTCGACCTTTCACGAAAGAACTCACCATGGTCACCAACTCCCTCGGCGTCCACGCCCTCGTCTTCGCGGGCGGTACGACGCCCGACGACATGAGCGTCATCATCGACCAGACCCACGCCGCCGGGTACGACATCCTCGAGCTCTCGCTGCACGACGCGACCAGCCTCGACGTCGCCGATGCGCGCACCAAGCTCGAGGCCGCGGGGCTGGGCATCGTGTGCTCGCGCGGCCTCGCGTTCGCCGCCGACGTCTCGAGCGACGACCCGCAGGTGGTCGAGCGCGGGGCGAAGCTGCTGCACGACTCGCTGCAGATCACCCACGACCTCGGTGGCACGCACTTCACGGGTGCCCTGTACAGCGCGCTCGGCAAGTACGGGCACCAGCTCAGCGCCGCAGGCCGGGCCAATGTCGTGGCGACCCTGAAGGACCTCGCCGTCGAGGCGCAGGGCAAGGGCATGACGCTCGGGCTCGAGATCTGCAACCGCTACGAGACGAACGTCATCAACACCGCCGCCGAGGCCCTGCGCCTGGCCGACGACATCGGTCACGACAACGTCTTGATCCACCTGGACACGTACCACATGAACATCGAGGAGGACGACCTGGTCCGCCCCGTCCACCTGGTGGGCGACCGTCTGGGGTACGTGCACATCGGCGAGAACCACCGCGGCTACCTCGGCTCGGGACACCTCGACTTCACCGCGTTCTTCCACGCCCTCGCCGACATCGACTACACGGGCCCGATCACCTTCGAGTCGTTCTCGTCGGCCGTCGTCTCGCCGACCCTGTCGAACGATCTCGCGATCTGGCGCAACCTGTGGAACGACGGCCCGGCCCTCGCGCGGCACGCCCTGTCGTTCATGTCGATGCAGATCGAAGCGGGTCATGGCGCCTGAGGGTCCGCCCTCCTCCGCCGTCGCCGACCTGGTCGACCGCATCGAACGGGCGGCCAGCGCCACGGACGGCCGCTATCTGCTGGGCATCGCGGGCAGTCCGGGCGGCGGTAAGACGACCCTCGCCGCCGCGATCGTGGCGGAACTGAACGAGCGCCGCGGCGGTGGGGCCGCGGCGCTTCCGATGGACGGGTTCCATCTCGCGAACGCGTCGCTCGACAGGCTCGGCCGGCGTGATCGCAAGGGGGCGCTCGACACCTTCGACGGGTGGGGCTTCCTCGCGCTGCTCGAGAGGGTGCGTCGCGAGACGGGGCACACGGTGTACGCGCCGAGCTTCCGGCGCGAGGTCGATGAGGGAGTCGCGGGCGAGATCGCGATCGAGCCGTCGGCACGCATCGTCGTCGTCGAGGGCAACTATCTGCTCGTCGGCGACGAGCCGTGGGCGGGCGTGCGCGAGGCGTTGGACGAGGTGTGGTTCTGCGACACCCCCGCCGACGAGCGAGAGACGCGACTCGTCGAGCGTCACGTGCGGGGAGGGCGATCCCCGCAGGCGGCACTCGCGTGGGCGCGCGAGGTCGACGGCGTCAACGCGGTCATGATCGAGGCCACCCGCGGGCGTGCCGATCTGATCGTGTCCGGCGCGAGCGGTCGGGTGCTCATCGCCGACTGATCGCCCACCACGAATGCCCCGTGCCGCTCGGCACGGGGCATTCGTCGTTCGCGCAGCGGGAATGCGCACGCACGCAAGTCCCCCCTGGTGGGCGCGGACTGGTCGTTGACTACTGCCGGGCGCTCGACCCGGTCGACGGGTTCGCGTAACGTCGAAAAGGCGCGTATAGTCCATGTGGACTATTCGACATGGACCATAAGGAGGGGTGGATGCCGGAGCCCAGCCGTCTCACCCCGGTCGCCGTCATGATCCTCGCGACGCTGCGCGAGGGCGACATGCACACCTACGAGCTCGTCCGCCTGCTGCGCGAGCGCAAGGACGACCGTCTCGTGCCCCTGCAGAAGGGGACGATGTACCACACGGTGGCGCGCCTCGAACGCGACGGGCTGCTCGCCGAGGTCGGCGTGGACCGCCACGGCAACCGCCCCGAACGCACCACCTACACCCTGCTCGACGCCGGCCGACAAGCGGTCGACGAGTGGGTGCGCACCGAACTGCCGCAGATCGAGCGGGCGGCGGACTTCCGCGTCGCACTCGCCGAGGCGCACAACCTCGAGCGCGACGAAGTGGTCGCCCTGCTCGATCGACGCCGTGCCCTGCTCGTCGCCTCGGCGCACGAGCACCGCACCGGTCTGGACGGGGCCGCCCACCGCGGCGTCCCCGATCAGTTCATGGTCGAGGTGCAGCGCCAAGCCGCACTCCTCGACGCCGAACTCGCGTGGCAGGACGCCCTGCGTGCGCGCCTCGTCGACGGCTCCCTCGCCTGGGGCCCCGACGAGATCCCCGAACACTTCACGAAGAAACGCGTCTCGAAGGAGACCACACCATGACCGATTCCCGCGCCGCGTCCGCGGCATCCCCCTCGACGGGGTCCTTCAAGACCCCCGCCAAGAGTCCCTGGCCGGCCCTGTGGGCCCTGGTCATCGGCTTCTTCATGATCCTGGTCGACACCACGATCGTCTCGGTCGCCAACCCCGCGATCAAGGCGGCCCTCGACCCGAACACGAACAACCTCGACAACGTCGTGTGGGTCACCAGCGCCTACCTGCTCACCTACGCGGTGCCGCTGCTGATCACCGGCCGCCTCGGCGACCGCTTCGGCCCGAAGAACATCTACCTCACGGGTCTCGCGATCTTCACGCTCGCCTCCCTCGCGTGCGGTCTCGCGCCCTCTCTCGAGGTGCTGATCGCCGCTCGTGCCGTGCAGGGCCTCGGCGCCGCGCTGATGACGCCGCAGACGATGGCCGTCATCACCCGCACCTTCCCGCCGCAGAACCGCGGCGCGGCCATGGGCCTGTGGGGAGCGACCGCCGGTGTCGCGACCCTCGTCGGCCCGCTCGCGGGCGGCCTGCTCGTCGACGGCCTCGGCTGGGAGTGGATCTTCTTCATCAACATCCCCGTCGGCATCATCGGCTTCGTCGCCGCGGTGATCCTCGTGCCCCAGCTGCCCCGGACGGCGCACAAGTTCGACATCCTGGGCGTCGTCCTCAGCGCGATCGGCCTGTTCCTCATCGTCTTCGGACTCCAGGAGGGCGAGCACTACTCGTGGGCCGCGTGGATCTGGGCGATGGTCATCGCCGGTGTCGTCGTGATGGGCGTCTTCATCTGGACGCAGGGTCGAAGCACGGGAGAACCCCTCGTGCCGCTCGACCTCTTCAAGGACCGCAACTTCTCGGTCGCCAACTTCGCGATCGCGGCGGTCGGCTTCACCGTGACGAGCATGGCGCTGCCGCAGATGTTCTACCTGCAGCTCGCCCGCGGCCTCACGCCGACCGAGTCGGCGTTGCTGCTGGTGCCGCTCGCGATCCTCTCGGGCGTCCTCGCCCCGTTCGCCGGCAAGCTGCTCGACCGCACGGATCCCCGCTTCCTGCTGGTCCCCGGTCTGCTGCTGGTGGGCGGCTCGCTCGGCATCTACGTCGCGCTGATCCTCAACGACGCGCCGATCTGGATGTTCCTCATCCCCTCCGCGCTGATGGGTGTCGGGAACGCGGGCATGTGGGGTCCTCTCGCCACCACCGCCACGCGCAACCTCCCCCCGCGTCAGGCGGGGGCCGGCGCCGGCATCTACAACACCACCCGCACCGTCGGATCGGTCATCGGTTCGGCATCCATCGCCGCGTTCATGCAGGCGCGTCTCGAGGCGAACCTGCCGGGGGCAGCGGATGCCGGGGCGAGCTTCGGCGGCGGTGCGTTGCCGCCGCAGGTGGTCGGCGGGTTCTCGCAGGCCATGGGGCAGTCGCTCGTGCTGCCGATCGTGGTGATCGGAGTCGGCCTGATCGTGGTGCTGTTCATGCGGCGTCCCTCGATGATCCGCCCGCACGGTGCGCCGCGCGACGCGGACGCGGCCCAGAAGGCCGCGCAGGCCGCCCCGGCTGCCGCGGGGGAGTAAGCAGGATCACGGATGCCGTCACCCCCGGGCGGGTGGCGGCATCCGGCGTTCGACGACGCAAGTGTTACACCAGGTGTCTAGTGATACACTCGGCGCATGCCGACCAGTCACCCTCGGACCAACATCACGCACACCCCACAGGTGCGTCACGCCCTCGAGGTCGCGCGGGCACACTGGCCGGACGAGGATCGCGACAGCGTGTTACTGCTGAAACTTCTCGACGCGGGGGTCAAGACGATCGAGGCGGGCCAAGACGCCGCTGCCGAGCGTCGCATCGCTCGTATCCGCCAGCTCGCCGGTGCGCACACGGAGCTGTACGGACCGGGTTATCTGGACGAGGTCCGAGACGGGTGGGGGGAGTGATCGTCCTGGACGCCGGGGTGCTGATCGGCTTCTTGGACGCGTCCGACGCGCAGCACGCGGCCGCCGTGAACCTCATGGAGCAGAACCCGTCCGGGTACCTCGTCCATCCGCTGACGGCCGCCGAAATCTTGGTCGGTCCCGCCAAGCGCGGTGTCGCCGAACGGGTCTGGCAAGACCTGCGCGGCGTCGGCGTCGACGTCGCCGTGCT
>NZ_CAJYPF010000061.1 GCF_913776565.1 uncultured Microbacterium sp.
GGGAGGCACCGTTCTCGGACGCGGTGACAGGCCCCTGGCTCGAACGTCTCGCGACGATGGCAACCCCCGACGATCCTTCGGCGGCACGCGCCTAGACTCGACGGGTGAGCAGCGACCCCAACCGCGCCGACCTCGGTAAAGACCCGCAGCGCGTCAGCGGCATGTTCGACCAGGTCGCGGCGGCCTACGACCGCACCAACTCCGTGCTCAGCCTCGGCAACGACCGGCTCTGGCGTGTCGCGACGCTGCGCGCGGTGGCCCCCCAGCGCGGGGAGCGCATCCTCGATCTGGCGGCCGGCACCGGCACCTCGTCGATGGCGTTCGTGCCGAGCGGAGCGCACGTGGTCGCGGCCGACTTCTCGAAGGGGATGATCGCCGAGGGGCGCCGCCGCCACGGGAACGTGCCCAACCTCGAGTTCGTGCAGGCCAACGCCACCGACCTCCCCTTCGCCGACGGCGAGTTCGACGCGGTCACGATGTCGTTCGGACTGCGCAACGTCGACGACCCGCGTCGCGCGCTGCGGGAGCTGCGCCGGGTCACCCGCCCCGGCGGACGCATCGTCGTCTGCGAGTTCTCGCACCCGCCGTCCCGCGTCTTCAACGGCCTCTACCGCTTCTACAACGACCGGGTGCTTCCCCTGGTGGCGAAAGCCGTGAGCTCCAACGCCGAGGCCTACGACTACCTCAACGAGTCCATCCGCGACTGGCCGAACCAGCCCACGCTCGCCGCGTGGATGCGGGATGCCGGCTGGGACGACGTGGCGTACCGCAACCTGTCGCTCGGCATCGTCGCTCTGCACCGCGGCATCCGCCCCGCGTCCTAGCAGCCCTGTCAACCGTCGAGATACCCGCGGTCGCGCCCGAGCGCGCCAGGATAGGCTGAAACCGTGACCCCGAGACCGTCCGCGGCCGGCACCCGCCTGTCGGGCAAGCTGGGCCTGAGCGACCGCATCTTCGCAGGATTGCGTTCGCGCACCCTCCTCTCCACGGTGGAGGCGGGTCTGGCGCGCGTCGAGACCGAGCTCGAGGGCGAGGTGCGCAGCGCCGACAAGCTCGCCGACGTCACCGCTCGCTATCTGTACGAGGCCGGCGGCAAGCGCGTGCGGCCGATGCTCGCGATCCTCACCGCCCAACTCGGGCAGGGCACGACGAAAGAGGTCGTCGAGGTCGCCACCGCGCTCGAGTTGACGCACCTCGGGTCGCTGTACCACGACGACGTCATGGACGGCGCCGACAAGCGTCGCGGCGTGCCCAGCGCGCAGACGGTGTGGGGCAACAACATCGCCATCCTCACCGGCGACCTGCTGTTCGCCCGCGCCAGCCAGCTCATGGCCCGCCGCGGAGAACGCGCGATCCAGCTGCAGGCCGACACCTTCGAGCGGCTCGTGCTCGGGCAGATGCACGAGACCGTCGGCCCGCAAGAGGGCGACGAGCCGGTCGATTTCTACCTCAAGGTGCTCGCCGACAAGACCGGTTCGCTGATCGCCGCCGCGGCCCAGTCCGGCGTGATCTACTCGGGCGCCCCCGAGGAGTTCGAAGAGCCCATGGTCGTCTTCGGTGAGAAGGCGGGCGTCGCCTTCCAGCTGCTCGACGACGTGATCGACCTCTCGCCCGACCCGTCCGAGACCGGCAAGGTGCCCGGCACCGACCTGCGCGCGGGCGTTCCGACCATGCCGTACCTGCTGCTCGGCCACCGGTCCGACGCGGCCTCGGCCGACCTGCGCGCACGGATCGACGAGGGCCAGGAGCGCATCGCCGCCGGCGCCGACCCGTCGATCCTCGACACGGCGCTCGCCGAGCTGCGCGACCACGAGACCACGCACGAGACCCTGCGCCTGGCGCACCAGTGGTCGCAAGAGGCGATCGACGCCCTCGCACCGCTGCCCGACAGTGCGGTCCGCGAGGCGCTGACGCGTTTCGCGCGCGCCGTGGCCGACCGCTCGGCCTGATTCCCTTTTCTCCCCACCCCCCGATCGCGATCGAGAGGAACCCATGACGAAGCTGCGCCTCGCCATCGTCGGAGCCGGCCCCGCCGGCATCTACGCCGCAGACATCCTGCTGAAAGCCGAGCGTCAGTTCGACGTCTCGATCGACCTGTTCGAGCAGCTGCCCGCCCCTTACGGCTTGGTCCGCTACGGCGTCGCCCCCGACCACCCGCGCATCAAGGGCGTCATCACGGCGCTGCGCGAGGTGCTGGACCGCGGCGACATCCGCATCTTCGGCAACGTGCGCTTCGGCGAGGACATCACCCTCGACGATCTGAAGCAGCACTACAACGCCGTCATCTTCTCGACGGGCGCCATCCGCGACGCCGACCTCGACATCCCCGGTATCGACGCCGAGGGCTCGTACGGCGCCGCGGACTTCGTGAGCTGGTTCGACGGGCACCCCGACGTCCCGCGCACGTGGCCGCTCGAGGCCGAGTCGGTCGCCGTCATCGGCAACGGCAACGTCGCGCTCGACATCACCCGCATGCTCGCCAAGCACGCCGACGACCTGCTGCCCACCGAGGTGCCCGACAACGTCTACCAGGGGCTCAAGGCCTCGCCGGTCACCGACGTGCACGTCTTCGGGCGCCGCGGTCCCGCTCAGGTCAAGTTCACGCCCCTCGAGCTGCGTGAGCTCGGCGAGCTGCGCGACGTCGACATGGTCGTCTACGACGAGGACTTCGACTACGACGAGGCGTCGAAGACGGCGATCGAGACCAACAAGCAGGTCAAGGTGATCGACCGCGTGCTGCAGCAGTGGCGCACCCGCCCGGGCGTCAACAACGCCGGGGGAGAGGCCTCGCGCCGCCTGCACCTGCACTTCTGGGCCAAGCCGCTCGAGGTCGTGAAGGACGCCGACGGTCGCGTGGCCGCGCTGCGCTACGAGCGCACGAAGCCCGATGCCGAGGGCGGGGTCGTCGGTACCGGCGAGATCCGCGAGGTTCCGATCCAGGCGATCTACCGCGCGGTCGGCTACTTCGGCTCACCCCTGAAGGACATCCCCTTCGACGAGCTGCGCGGCGTCATCCCCAACCACGAGGGTCAGGTGCTCTCGGCCGAGTCGAACTCCCGGATCCCCGGTCTGTACGCGACCGGGTGGATCAAGCGCGGCCCCGTCGGCCTGATCGGGCACACCAAGTCGGATGCCATGGAGACCGTGCGCCACGTCATCAACGACCAGGGCGAGTGGTGGCATCCCGCGCATCCCGAAGAAGAGGCCATCCCGGCGCTTCTCGCCGAGCGCGGCGTCCGCTGGACCGATCTCGACGGCTGGCACCGCCTCGACGAGCACGAGATCGGCCTCGGCGCCCCGCACGAGCGTGCCCGCATCAAGGTCGTGCCGCGCGACGAGATGATCGCGATCTCGCGCGGCGAGTGATCCCCATCGAACCGCCCCGTCTCCGGACGGGGCGGTTCGTCGTTCGCGGGCCGCGCTTCAGGGTGAAATCCCCCGGGATGCAGGTGTAGCTTCCTCGGTGATGGGTGTTCGGAGCCCCTCAGCCCCGGTAGCGTGGCGCCGCTGACGCACAGCGGACGAATGCAAGGAGCATGCAGGTGACCGAAGACGTTGCTCTCGACTACACGACGTGGGACTGGATTCCGGGGGCGGCGGACGAGATGCAATCGTACGTCGAGCGGCTGCTTCAGGAAGCGGGTATCAGGGCACACGACGTCTCAGCGCGGGTGAAATCGATTGCCTCCGCGCAACGCAAGCAGGCGTTCAAACGCTACGCGTCCCCGATGCGCGAAATGACGGACATCGTGGCCGTCCGCATCATCACGTACTCGAACACGGATCGAGCCCGCACCGGCGACCTCATCCGTGAGCGATTCAGCGTCATCGAGGGCGAGGATCGCAACCCCGGAGACGACAAGCCCGAGCGGCTGCGTGGCTATGACTGTCAGCACATCGTCGTGTCCGGTCAGCAGTCGTCCATCGAGACCGACTGGCTGATCTCGGGCGGAAGCCTGTCCCGATTCTTCGATGAACTCGGCGGCATCGAGGTGCAGATCCGCACTGTCGCCGGTCACGCGTGGGCGGAGTTCGAGCACGCGCGTCGATACAAGGGGGCGCAATACGGATCGATCGACGAGCAAGACCAGGAGACCATCGATCAATTGTTCGGTGCGGCGTCAGACGCGCGGCGAGCGCTTGACGAGGTCTTCGTCGCCATCGACCGCATCCTCGCGCGGCCGTCGGTGGACGAGTCGGCGACACATCTGGATGAGAGCGGAGCCGCGCCGACAAGCTCGCACGAGACGGACGACACCGCTCTCACGGCGGAGAGCCTCGCGACCTTCCTCGCCACGCGATTTCCAGATGACCGTCCGCCGAGCGACAGCGGAATCGTCTTCGGATTGCAGCTGGCGGCTGCCTGCGGGATCGACACGATGGGAGCTCTGAAGGCGGCGCTCGAACCCATCGATAGCGAGCAGGTCCTCGACCTGATGGATTACACGACGCCCGTCACCTCGATCCGTCGATTCGACGACGAGCTGCTCGCGAGATTCGGGGAGAAGTACATCCGCGATACGGGTGCTCTCGGTCAGGTCCGCTCGCGTTCACAGCAGTTGGAGTGGCGTTTCGATCGTTTGCGCGGGAAGAGCCGGTACAAGGTGTACTACATCGAGGGAGTCGATCGGCCGGAGCATCTCCCGCTGCGGCCCCTGACCGCGACGGGAGTCGTTCGAGAGCTGGCGGCGCTCATCGCGCGCGAGAAGAGCATCGAGCGCGTGACGGAATTGGATGCGGTCAGTCGGTTCGATGATCTGCCCCGGGGCGCACGAGGCAAGCCGGTCGAGGTTCACCCGGGCGAGGTCATCTGGGTTTCGACGAATCTCAATCGTGACGGGTCTGAGGAACTCATGAAAGATCTCCTCGCTCTGGCAGACGGTCTCGATCTTCGGGTGGAGCGAGACGGACGAACCGTCGCACAGACGCTCGATTCGATTCGGCCGTAGCGGTACCTTCACCCACCGAACGGGACGCTCGCAATTCCGGTCGATGCACCTTCTACTCGATGGCGCCGGAACGTTGACGTGTACGCGCGGAGCGGCCCGCCGATGAAAACAAAGACGCCCTCCGGGAGGGAGGGCGTCGGGCAGCGATCGTGACAATCAACCGCTGCTGTGGTGTTCTCCCAGAATATCACCGCAGGGAAGTGGAGGGGAGTGTGGAAGCCGCAGGGGCAGAACGACTCATCGTCTACATCGATGGCTTCAACCTCTACCACGGCCTGCACGACGCGGCTGGTAACCGGCTGCTATGGCTCGACATCGTCAAGCTCGCGACAACTTTGCGGCCCCGGTCAGCTCTCGTTCAGGTCAAGTACTAGCTGCTGCTGACGCTCACGTGTGTCCGCCGCCTCCAGAGCTGAGGTCGCGCGAGTACCATCCCCCGATCGGCGGGGGCAACCCTCATCCTCGGATTCGCCCCGCCTCGTCAGGATGGGAGCCACGACGCCGGGCACGGACGCCCGCGCACCGAGGCGAGGGGGCCGGATGCGAACGGTGAGACGGATCGTGGCCGGGGCGTCGGTGCTCGCCCTCGCGGGCACACTCGGGGCGTGCGCGGCGGGTGACGGGGTGCCGACCCTCACCTGGTAC
>NZ_CAJYPF010000062.1 GCF_913776565.1 uncultured Microbacterium sp.
TCTCGGCGAGGAATCCGACGTGCCCCATGTTGATCCCGAGGATCGGGACGGTCCCGCCCCGGACGATTTCGGCCGCGCGCAGGATCGTGCCGTCACCGCCGAGAACGATGGCGAGCTCGATGTCGTCGATGCCGACATCGACCCCGAGGGTCTGGACGCCCTCGAGCGAGAGACGCTCCGCGAGCTCGGGCCGGTCGTCCGCGGACACCACCGGGGTGGCACCGGCCGACCGCACGGCGGTCAGGATGCGCTCGGCGGCGTGGACGGTGTCGTCGCGGCGCGCGTGGACGACGAGGAGGATTCGGCGATCGCTGGGGGTCATCGGCTTCCGGTCAGTCGGGTCACGGTGCTCTCCCATTCTGAGGGGTCGGTGCCGTGTTCGGCCGAGAACCACGCGACGTACTCCTGGTTGCCATGCGTTCCGACGACCGGGGAGGAGACGATGCCGACGGTGCGCAGACCGACGTCCCAGGCGGCCCACAGCACCCCGTGGACCGCATCGGAGCGCACCGCGGGGTCGGTCACGAGGCCGCCCTTGACGGCGGTGCGTCCCGCTTCGAACTGGGGTTTGACGAGCAGGACGATCTCGGCGTCCGGGGCCGCGGACGCGGCGATCGCGGGAAGGACGTGGGCGAGGGAGATGAACGACAGGTCGCCGGTGACGATACGCGGGCGCTCGGCGACCCCCGTCGCGGAGGCGAGGGAGTCGGCGGTCATGTAGCGCACGTTATACCCCTCGACCGACACGACATCCGGATCGGATGCCACGACGGTGGACAACTGCCCGTGACCCACGTCGACGGCCATCACCGGACGCGCTCCCCGCTCCCGGAGCACCTGAGTGAAGCCTCCGGTGGATGCGCCGAGGTCCAGCGCCACGCGCCCCTCGACCTCGATCGGGAACGCGTCCAGCGCGGCGAGAAGCTTATGCGCCGCGCGGCTGACGTAGTGGTCGTCGCCCGCGACGTCGAGCACCTGCGTTTCAGTGACCTGGGCCGACGCCTTCACCACCGCGCGACCGTCGACGCTCACCAGACCGGCCGCGATCAGCTGAGCGGCGTGCGAACGCGATCGCGCCAATCCCCGAGCGGCGAGCTCGGCATCCAGTCGCGGACTCACGGACGGGACGCCGACGAGTCGCCGGGAGCCGATTCGAGACGGCGGGCGAGCTCGTCGTGCACCGCCGCGTACGCGACGGCGCGTTCTGCGAGCGGCTGCTCCTCGATGAGTCGCAGGCGATCGATCAGATCGGGGGCGGCATCCGCGCTGGTGCTGTCCGACATGGATGCCATGCTATCGACGTCAGCGCGCGCGGAACGGGTCGGCGTACAGCTGCGGGGGCACGCGGAATCCGAAGATGGCGCGTCCCGAGTTCCAGATGGCCGCTGCTCCGGCTCGGAGCAGGTCGATCGGA
This sequence comes from uncultured Microbacterium sp., assembly GCF_913776565.1. Classification (GTDB taxonomy): domain Bacteria; phylum Actinomycetota; class Actinomycetes; order Actinomycetales; family Microbacteriaceae; genus Microbacterium. Next base: position 1,415 of record NZ_CAJYPF010000062.1, read on the forward strand.
CGCCCCTCCGAGACGATGCGCAGATCGACCCCGTCGATCTCGACCACGGCGTCTCCCACGCGGGTGCGCTCGCCCTTGACGACGGTCGCCGGGTACGGCTCGAACAGCTGCCGCAGGTCCTCGACGATGTAGTCCGGTCGCTGGGTGGGCGGAGCGGCCAGCACCTGCTTGGGCCGGTCGATGCCGGTCAGCACGAGCAGCGAGCGCATCTGCGCCGTTCTGGCTCCCTGGATGTCGGTGTCGAGGCGGTCGCCGATGAACAACGGCGATTGCGCCCCGGTCCGCGCGACCGCCTCGTCGAAGATCGGGCGCTCGGGCTTGCCCGCGATCGTCGCGAGCCGGCCGACGGCGGTGTGCACAGCCGACACCAGGGTGCCGTTGCCCGGCGCGATCCCTCGCGCCTGGGGGATCGTCCAATCCGTGTTGGTCGCGACCCAGGGGATGCCCCCCTCTTCGAGCGGCGTCGCCAGCGCGTACGCCGCCTCGGCGAGCTGCGCCCAGCCGACCTCGGGTGCGAACCCCTGGACGACCGCGGCGGGGTGCTCGTCGGCGCTGCGCGTCACGACGAACCCGGCCTTCTCCACCTCGACGACGAGACCCTCCCCGCCGATCACGAGCAGGGTCGAGCCGGCAGGGACGAGGTCTTTCATGAGTCTCATCGCGGCCTGGGGGCTCGTGGTCACGTCGTTCGCGGTGACGCGCAGGCCCAGGGACGACAGGTGCTCCGCGACCGAGGCATCGGTGCGCGAGGCGTTGTTCGTGATGTAGCCGAGCGTGCGCCCCTCGCTCTGTGCCCGGTTCAGGCTGTCCACGGCGTGGGGCAGCGGGCCCGGGCCGGCGTAGACGACCCCGTCCAGATCGGACAGGACGACATCGACCCCGTCGAGGGGAGTCGGCCGTTCGGCCGCCCGGCGGAAGATCACCGCTGCTCCTCGCTCTCGGACGCACGCGATTCGGCGTCGACGACTCCGGACTCGTCCTCGGTCGGCTTCCCGGCTCCGTCATCGACGACGTCCGCCGCCTCGTCCTCGACGGGGATGACTCCGGATGCCACGTCCACACCGCCGTCGTCATCGATCAGGTCGATCTCCTCGACGACGATGACCTCGCGGTCCGCGATCCCGGCGGCGGCGTCGAGCGCCTCGGCCGCGATGTCGGCGCGCCGCTCCCACTCGGCGGCTTCGGCGTCTCGACCGAGCTCCTCGAGCACGGCGGCACGGGCCGAGAACAGCGCCGGGCTCCACTCGAAAGCACGGTCGGGGTCGGCTTCGGGGATCTCGAGCTCCTGGAGAGCCCGGTCGGGCTGGCCCAGATCGAGTCGGGCACCCGACATCGCGATGGCGAGCTGGACACGAACCGGGACCGACAGCGTCGAACGGTCGACCGCACGCCCCTCCTCGAGCGCGCGGTCGGGACGACCGACGCCGCGTTCGCTGTCGACGATGAGCGGCAGCTGCTCGTCGGACCCGGTGATGCGGCGGTGCGTTCGCAGCTCGCGCAGGGCCAAGGCGAAGTCGCCCACGGCGTAGGCGGTGATCGCGACCGTTTCACGGACGACGCCGACACGGCCCGCGCTCCGCGAGGCCGCGAGGGCGTGCTGGTGCGCCAGGGCGGGGTCTTCGTCGATCAGACGCGCCGCCATCGCGAGGTGGCGCGCCACGTTGTCGGCGTTGTCTTTGCTCAGCGTCTTCAGCTCGTTGCGCGCGGCGCCGGGCAGATCGAAGGCGGTGACATCCTCGGGGAGCTCCGGACCGCGTTCGCGACGGTCCTGCGGCGGGCGCGTCGCACGGGCGTCATCGCGGTCGAAGCGTCGCGGCGCTCCCGCGCCGGGACGGCTGTCGCGCGACGGACGACGGTCGCCGCCGAAACCGCGGGAGTCGCCGTCACGGCGGAACGGACGATCACCGTCACGGCGCTCCGGGCGGCCCCCCTCGCGACGGAATGGACGCGCATCCCCCTCACGGCGGACAGGGCGTTCACCCTCGCGGCGGAACGGACGATCGCCGTCACGACGAACAGGACGCTCACCGTCCCAGCGAACGGGACGCTCACCGTCACGACGCTCCGGGCGCTCCCCCTCCCGACGGAACGGACGATCGCCGTCACGACGAACAGGACGATCGCCGTCACGACGAGCAGGACGCTCGCCCTCACGGCGGAACGGACGCGCATCCCCATCGCGGCGGACAGGACGGTCACCCTCCCGACGTGCAGGGCGGTCGCCCTCACGTCGCGCGGGGCGCTCTCCGCTCTGGCGGAACGGACGGTCGCCGTCCCGGCGGGCAGGGCGGTCGCCATCTCGGCGGGCAGGGCGGTCGCCATCTCGGCGGAAGGGCCGCTCGCTCCGGTCCGCGGAGTCACCCCTTCCGGAGGACTGTCCTCGGCCGAACGAACGGTCACCGGAGCGGCCTTCGTTACCCTTGCGCTCGTTCGCGTCGTCCGTCGACATGACTGACCTCCCGGAAGAAAACTACCCCGTAAATGCGAAATGGCCACCCAGCGTTGGGTGGCCATTTCGGCTGAAAAGAAGTCCGGCGGTGTCCTACTCTCCCACAGGGTCCCCCCTGCAGTACCATCGGCGCTGAGAGGCTTAGCTTCCGGGTTCGGAATGTGACCGGGCGTTTCCCTCTCGCTATGGCCGCCGAAACACTATTGATGTGTCTCAAAAACCAACAACGATCTGTTTCATTGTTGTGTTGTTCCCGACCGTACATCGAGAACCACTCAGTGGACGCAAGCACCAAAAACGGTGTGTTATCAAGTCATCGGCTTATTAGTACCGGTCAGCTTCACGTATTACTACGCTTCCACATCCGGCCTATCAACCCAGTAGTCTGGCTGGGAGCCTCTCACCATAAATGGTATGGAAGTCTCATCTTGAGGCCGGCTTCCCGCTTAGATGCTTTCAGCGGTTATCCATCCCGAACGTAGCTAATCAGCGGTGCTCCTGGCGGAACAACTGACACACCAGAGGTTCGTCCAACCCGGTCCTCTCGTACTAGGGTCAGATCCTCTCAAACTTCCTACGCGCGCAGCGGATAGGGACCGAACTGTCTCACGACGTTCTAAACCCAGCTCGCGTACCGCTTTAATGGGCGAACAGCCCAACCCTTGGGACCTACTCCAGCCCCAGGATGCGACGAGCCGACATC
>NZ_CAJYPF010000063.1 GCF_913776565.1 uncultured Microbacterium sp.
GACACCACGGCATCCATCACCTTCAAGCCCGGCACCGGCATCTCGGGCAGCCACCTCAACGTCAACGCCGTTGTCCCCGGCCTCGACGACGAGACCTTCCAGAAGATCGCCGCCGACGCCAAGGCCAACTGCCCGGTGTCGCAGGCGTTGACGGGCATCGACATCACCCTCGAGGCCACGCTTGCCTGAGTCCCCGGCCCGACGCGTCGTCATCGCCGGCGCGTCGGGCCTCATCGGCTCGGCCCTGGTCGACTCCCTGCGGGCGGACGGCGTCGAGGTCATCTCGCTCGTGCGTCATGCGCCGTCGAATCCTCACGAACGTCAGTGGCTGCAGGATGCCGCCCCGCTCGACCCCGACGTCCTCGCGGGCGCCGATGCCGTGGTCTGCCTCAACGGCGCCTCGATCGGGCACTTCCCGTGGACGCCCTCGTACAAGTCCACCCTGCTGTGGTCGCGCGTCACCCCGACGCGCACGCTCGCCGCGGCCGTCCGCGCGCTCGGCGACGACGCGCCCGCACTCATCAACGCCAGCGCCACGGGCTTCTACGGCTCGCAGCCGGGCGTCGTCCTCACCGAGTCCTCGGACCGCGGCTCGGGCCTGCTCGCCGACATCTGCGTCGACTGGGAGGCCGCCGCCCGCGACGCCGGCGACAGGGCGCGTGTTGCGCTGCTGCGCACCGCTCCCGTCGTCCACGAACAGGGGGTTCTCAAACCCCTGCTGCTGCTGACCAAGCTCGGCATCTCGGGGCCGATCGGACGGGGCACGCAGGTCTGGCCGTGGATCTCGCTCGACGACGAGGTGCGCGCGATCCGCCACGTCATCGACTCCGACATCGCGGGTCCCGTCAACCTCACCGGTCCGACGCGCGCGACCGCGAACGACCTGGGCTTCGCGCTCGCACGGCGGATGAACCGCCCGTACGTGCTCCGCGCTCCGGTGTGGGGCATCACGCTGGCTCTCGGAAAAGACGCGACCGAAGCCCTGCTCACGTCGGACGCCGATGTGCGCCCCACCGTGCTCGAGGACGGCGGCTACACCTTCACGCATCGCACGGTCGACGAGGCGGTCGCTTCCGCCGTGCCCGCGCCGGGGGCCTGACCGCTCGCGCCCGCTCCCCGGTCCACGGTGAGCCGCGGAACGGGAGCGGGTCAGCGCTCGCGGCGTTCCCCGGCCTCGAGCCGGATGGCCGTGCGAACCGCCTCGCGCGCCCGCCTGCGGTCGCCCGCGGCGTCGTACGCCAGGGCGAGGCGGTATCGCGCCCGCCAATCCCCGGGGTGCTGCTCGACGTCCGCCCGGTACTGCGGGAACAGGGCGTCGCCGTCGGCGCGCTCGATGCGTCCGCTCGGCCGCACGGGCAGGTTCTCGTCCGGGAGCCCGCCCTCGGCATCCAGTCGCTCCCCCAGGCGCTGCGCGCGGACGCCGAACCACAGCTCCCGGCCGATCGCCCACAGCGCCAGCAGCGGCAGCACGATCAGGGCCACGCCCATCACCACGCCGACCGGCTCTCCGCTGCCGAGAAGCACGAGCGCCCGCTGCCCGGCGAGCAGGATGTACAGCAGCAGCAGGACCGTCATCAGGGCGACGGCGAGACGAACCCTCATGCGCTGGTCGCGCTCGCGACCTGACCCGACACGTCGCCGTCGGCGATCGGCGCCTCGGCCCGCACCGGACGCGTCCGCACACCGATGTCGATGAAGCTGTCGAGACCGATCACGACCCCCCGCGCCTCGCGGGCCGCGGCCAGGGCGATGCGGATGCCGGGCGCATAGGCGGTGGCGGGGTCGATCGTGTCGTGCACGATCGTCAGCGACTCCCCCGCCCCCGACAGCACCGTCTCTTGACGGGCGACCACACCCGGTCGACGCAGCGAGTGGATCGGGACCGACGCCACGCGTTGTCCGCGGGCCCGCTGATCGACGTGAGGAGACTCGACCGGGCCCACATCGGCACGGGCGGCGGCGATCAGCTCGGCCGTGCGCACCGCGGTGCCGCTGGGCGAATCGATCTTCGTCTCGCGGTGGGCTTCGACGATCTCGATCGAGGGGAAGAACGGCGCGGCGGCGGCCGCGATGGCGCTGCCGATCACCGAGCCGAGGGAGAAGTTGGGAATGAAGACGGCGCCCGTTTTGGCGGCATCCACGAGAGGGCGGATCAGTGCGATGCGCTCGTTCGACCAGCCAGAGGTGCCCACCAGCACGTTGATGCCGCGTTCGACGGCGGCACGCACGACGTCGATCGACGCGGCGGGAGTCGAGGCATCGATCACCAGGTCGGCGCCGTCGAGCTCGACGAGGTCGGACCGCGAGCCCAGCACGGCTGAGACGTCGTACCCCTCTTCGGCTTCGACCACCTCGCGGATCACTCCGCCCAGCTTGCCGGTCCCGCCCACGATGGCCACACGCGTCGTCATGCCTTCCAGCCTAGGTGCGCGCGTGGACGTCGCGGCGTCGGCTTCGGGGGACGCGCCGGGCGCGGCATCCGCGGATCAGACGGGAAGCGGGTCGATCAGTCCCGTGCGCAGCTCGACCGGCAGGTGGGCCAGGTCGTTGTGCGACAGCAGCGTCCAGGGTCGGCCCTTCTTCTGCGCGATCACCGTGAGGCCGCAGTAGGCCTGGTTGATCGTCATCCAGCGCCACTCCGGCGCCTGGAGCACCTCGCGGACGAACCACGAGATGACGAAGTTGTGGGTGATGACCAGCTCATGCACCTCGCCCGTCTTGCGCGCGAGGAACTCGGCCGTCGCGTCGGCCATCTGCGCGCGCCCGGCGTCGATCTCGGCTTCGGTGACAGACCCGAAGAATGGCTCGTAGGCGGCGGGGGTCTCGGGGGTCATGCCCGTGGGGACGCAGTCGAAGAGCAGCGCCGACGACTCGGGCGAGACGGAGGGAAGGCGGTCGGCCACGGCACGGGCGGTCTGTGCGGCCCGTTCGAGGGGCGAGTGCCACACGGCATCCAGCGGCAGTCCCGACAGGCGGTCGGCGAGCAGCGCGGCCTGACGCTGCCCCCGCGGAGACAGGGGTCCGTCGGTCAGTCCGTGCTCGGCATCCTGGTGCTCGCCATGGCGCACCAGGTAGATGTAGTGCGTCACGTCAGCTCACTCCGTCGTCGATCCGCCGTTCCCCCGGCCGTCCGTCCAGCCTACGTCACGGCCCGACGAGGCCGGCCGTCACTCGGCGGCGCGGGCGATATCAGACAGATGCGACCGACTGAGGCGCACCCCCACGGCGCGCATGCACTCGGCGACGTGGCGCGGCGCGAAGGCGTTGACGATGGGCGCGGTGACGATCTTCTGGGCGAGGAGCCAGGCCAGGGCCACCGCGGCATCCGGGATGCCGAGTTCGCTGCCGACCGCGTCGAGCGCGCGCAGCACGCGCGAACCGCGACGGTTGAGGTGAGCGGCCACCTGCGTGCCGCGGACGGACTGCGTCGACTGGCCCCGCGTGCGCGTCTCACCCGCGAGGAAGCCGTGCGCCAGCGGGTGAGAGGGCGTGACCGCCATGTTCTGCGCGGTTGCGATGAGGCGGACGTCGCCGTCGAACTCCGCGCGACGCAGCACGTTGTACGGCACATCGAGGACCGTGATGCGCGGGTAGCCGGCCGACGAGAGGATGCGCGCCTCCACCAGCTGCGCCGCGGTGTAGCCGTGGGCGCCGACGGCGCGCACCTTGCCCGACTCGACGAGCCACTCGCTCGTGGCCAGCGTGTCCTCGAGTACCGTCCGGCCGTCGCGCGACGCGTCGAGCGAGAGCACGTCGATGCGATCCGTGCCCAGGCGTGTGAGCGAGGCTTCGACCGCGCGGACGAGGTTGACGGAGTCGAGGCCGGGGTTGTCGGGATGCCCGCCGACGCGGACCGTCAGGACCGTGTCGTCCCGCATCCGGCGCGTACGCAGCCACTCTCCGATGATGAACTCGCTGCGCCCCGCGGCGTAGCTGTCCGCGGTGTGCACCGCATTGCCGCCCAGCTCGGCGTAGACGTCGAGGATCTCGTGGCTCGCCCGTGCGTCGACGTTCCAGCCGAACTCGCCCCCGCCCAGGAACAGGGGGAACACCTCGAACCCGGTCTCGCCCAGTGGACGACGCACGTGTGCACCCAGACCCGGGCCCTGGACGGCGATGGGAGCGGAGGGGTGCGGCGTACGGTCACGACGCAGGCGCGGCGAGGCCGTCTCATCGACGCCCGAGCCGCTCATGATGCGATCCCCTCATGCGGGTGCCGGGGAAGGTCGGTACGGCGGACCCGTATCGCCACGCCCCCCGACGTACTTCCGAGGGTAGGCGGTCACCCGCGGGGGCCCGCTCATTCCCCCGGCTCGGCGATAAACATTGCGTAACACTTGCGTGCGTCGCGATCACGCCCGCCCCACGGGTCACGTCCGTCACACGACGGATGCCCGCCCCGCACGAGGCGGGACGGGCATCCGGTGACGGCGGGATCAGCCTTCGGCGGGAGCCTCGGGGCCCTCGCTCGCGGCGGCCGAGCTCTGCGTGTCGGCCGGCTCGGGCGTGGCGGCGTCCTCGTCGAGCACGGGCTCGAGCGAGAGCTTGCCGCGGTCGTCGATCTTCGTGATGCGCACGAGGATCTTGCGACCGACCGAGAGCACGTCCTCGACGTTCTCGACGCGCTTGCCGCCGGCGAGCTTGCGGACCTCGCTGACGTGCAGCAGGCCGTCCTTGCCGGGAAGAAGCGAGACGAACGCACCGAAGGTCGCGATCTTGACGACGGTTCCGAGGAACTGCTCGCCCACCTCGGGGTTGGTCGGGTTGGCGATCGCGTTGACCTGGGCGCGGGCGGCCTCGGCCGAGGGGCCGTCGGTCGCGCCGATGTAGACGGTGCCGTCCTCTTCGATCGAGATCTGCGCGCCGGTCTCGTCCTGGATGGCGTTGATCGTCTTGCCCTTGGGCCCGATGAGCTCGCCGATCTTGTCGACCGGGATCTGCACGCTGATGACGCGGGGCGCGGTGGGCGCCATCTCGTCGGGCGCGTCGATCGCGGCGTTCAGGACGTTGAGGATCGTCAGGCGAGCCTCCTTGGCCTGGGTCAGCGCGGCGGCCAGCACCGACGACGGGATGCCGTCGAGCTTGGTGTCGAGCTGGATCGCCGTGATGAACTCCGACGTACCCGCCACCTTGAAGTCCATGTCGCCGAGCGCGTCCTCGGCGCCGAGGATGTCGGTCAGCGCGGCGTAGCGCGTCTGTCCGTCGACCTCGTCGGTGACCAGACCCATCGCGATACCGGCGACGGGGGCGCGAAGAGGCACACCCGCGTTCAGAAGCGACAGGGTCGAGGCGCAGACCGAGCCCATCGACGTCGAACCGTTGGAGCCGAGGGCCTCGGACACCTGACGGATCGCGTAGGGGAACTCCTCGCGGCTGGGCAGCACCGGAACGAGCGCGCGCTCGGCGAGGAAGCCGTGGCCGATCTCGCGACGCTTCGGCGAACCCACGCGACCGGTCTCACCGGTCGAGTAGGGCGGGAAGTTGTAGTGGTGCAGGTAGCGCTTGCTCGTGATGGGCGAGAGCGAGTCGATCTGCTGCTCCATCTTGAGCATGTTCAGCGTGGTGACGCCCAGGATCTGGGTCTCGCCGCGCTGGAAGATCGCCGAGCCGTGGACGCGCGGGATGACCTGCACCTCGGCGTCAAGCGGGCGGATGTCGGCGACACCGCGGCCGTCGATGCGGACGCCGTCGCTGAGGATGCGACCGCGCACGATCTTCTTCGTGACCGACTTGTACGCGGCCGAGAACTCCAGCGGCGCGCCGGCGGGCAGCTCGCCCGCTTCGACGGCGGCGATGAGCTCGCCCTTGACGCGGTCCTTGACGGCGTCGTCGGCGTTCTGACGCTCCTGCTTGTCGGCGATCTGGTAGACGCCCACGAGGTCGTCGTACGAACGACCGGCGACGAAGTCGTAGACCTCGGAGCTGTACGCGGGGAAGACCGGGTAGGGCTGGATCTCCTTGGCCGCGGTGCGCGCGACCTCGTTCTGCGCGTCGACGAGCTGACGCAGGAACGGCTTGGCGGCCTCGAGGCCCTCGGCGACGACCTGCTCGTTGGGCTTGGTCGCACCGCCCTTGATCATGTTCCAGCTGCCCTCGGTGGCCTCGGCCTCCACCATCATGATGGCGACGTCGCCGTCGTCGAGCACGCGGCCCGCGACGATGAGGTCGAAGACGGCGTCCTCGAGCTGCGTGACGGTCGGGAACGCGACCCACTGGTCGGCGTGCTCGCCCTGGCCGGGGATGAGCGCGAGGCGCACACCGGCGATGGGGCCCGAGAACGGCAGACCCGAGATCTGGGTCGACATCGAGGCGGCGTTGATCGCGAGGGCGTCGTAGAACTCGCCCGGGGCGATCGAGAGCACGGTGACGACGATCTGGACCTCGTTGCGCAGGCCGTCGACGAACGACGGGCGCAGCGGGCGGTCGATGAGGCGGCACACCAGGATGGCCTCGGTCGAGGGGCGACCCTCGCGGCGGAAGAACGAGCCGGGGATCTTGCCGGCGGCGTACGAGCGCTCCTCGACGTCGACGGTCAGCGGGAAGAAGTCGAAGCCTTCACGCGGGTGCTTGCCGGCGCTGGTGGCCGACAGGAGCATCGTCTCTTCGTCGAGGTAGGCGGCGACGGCGCCCTGGGCCTGCTGAGCGAGGCGACCGGTCTCGAAGCGGATGGTGCGGGTGCCGAACCGGCCGTTGTCGAGAACGGCTTCGGCGGCGGTGATTTCTGGACCTTCCAAGAGGTCCCTCCTTCTTTGTTTAGGCTCGCCGCCCCGTGTGGGCGACGAGCTGACATGCGAAGGAGCAGGAACAGGCAGAAAGGGCGCGCCGACGGATCGACCCGGAAATCCCGGCGACTGGCCACCAGTAGACGACCACCCGGCGAGACGACGGGGAGTCCACCACAGGGGACCAGCGTCTGCCGGCCTGCTCCGTGAGCTCATATGGAATTGAGCGGATGCCAAGACGGCATTCCGCTCCACCATATCAGCGACAGCCCCCGAGGGGTGGGCACGTCACGGGCGCGTGCTCTAGCGTGACCTCATGGGTCTCATCCGTCGCACAGGTCACACGCTCCTCGCGTGCGCGGTGCTGGCGACCGCCATCGTTCCGACGCCCGCCGCGGCCGTCGCGGCGCCGACCATGTTCGTGCCCCCTCCGGCCGCCGTCGACGAGACCGCGGTCGCGCGCCTGAAAGAGCAGCTGGATGCCGCCGAGGCCACCGCAGCGCAGGCCTCTCGTCGCGCGCTCGACGCCGCGACCGCCGCCGACGACGCCCGCGGACGCGCCGACTCCACCGCCGCGCGCGCCCAGCAGCTCGCCGCGCGCAGCG
>NZ_CAJYPF010000064.1 GCF_913776565.1 uncultured Microbacterium sp.
GCTACCACGACATGGCGACCGGGTTCGGGGCGGAGACGGATGCCGCGATCCTGCGCTTCGTGCACGACGAGGGCAAGGGCATCGTCTGGTTCCACGGCTCCGCGGCGCAAGAGGACCGCTGGGGCTATCCCGAGGAGTACAACGTCATGCGCGTAGCCAAGCTCAGCGCATGGGAGACGGGCCTGCGCCCCCGCCCGTGGGGCGAGGCGCAGCTGCATACGGCCGAGCCGCGGCATCCGATCACCGAGGGCATCAACGCCACCTGGACCGTCACCGGAGACGACATCCTCGTCGGGGTGCAGATGTACGAGGGCGCGCAGGTGCTGCTCACGACCTTCGACGACCTCGAGGCGTACGAGAAGGCGCCGGTCTGGCCGATGTCGCACTACCCGGTCGACATTCCGCCCGAGGGCATCGCGGCCCTGCCGGGGATCAACACCGAGCAGCCGCTCGCGTGGATCAACGAGTACGGCGCGGGTCGCTCGTTCACGATCACGATCGGCCACGACATCGACACGTTCCGCCGGATCGAGTTCATCCGCATGTTCCCGCGCGGGGTGGAGTGGGCGGCGACGGGCCAGGTGACGCTCACCGGTCCCGACCGCCGCGGCGACCGCCGCATCAACCCGTGGCCGTATTACAACGGCGAGGGCTGACGCGCGGCCTCGTCGCGCGCGTGAGGGGTCAGTCTCTGTCGCTTCCGAGCTCCGGAAGCGACAGAAACCGACCCCTCACGCGAGAGACGGGGGAGTTCAGGACGGGGACCGGGCGCCCTCCAGGATCGGGCGCAGCACCTTCTGCACGTACCAGCCGGCGACCATCGTGCTCTCGGCGGGGTGCGGGCTCTGGTCGGACTCCACGACGATCCAGCCGCGGTAGCCGTGCTCGGCCAGGGCCTCGACGAAGGCCTCGAAGTCGACGAGCGCGCGCTCGTCGCTCGGCTCGAAGAACCAGCGCAGGATCTTGCGCGACCCGCCCTCGGTGCGGATGAACTGCTCGGCGTGCGGCGTCGATGCCTCGGCGTCGTCGACCGTCTCGCGGGCGTCCTTCAGCTGCACGTGCACGACCCGGTCCGGGTACCGCCGGCACAGCGCGACGGGGTCGATCCCCGCGATCGCGAGCTCGGCGGTGTCGATCGCGAGGCCCACGGTGTCGGCATCCGTCGCCGCCAGCAGACGGTGGATGCCATCGCCCAGCCGCAGCGCGGAGAGGAAGTCGACGTGCAGCCCGAGGGCGATGCCGTCCCCGGCGATGGCGGAGCCGACGGCGTTCCACAGCGTCGCCAGCACCCCGATCTGCTCGTCGGAGAGCGCACCCGTCTGCCACGCCGACGGCGCCGCGCGCACGACCAGCACGCTCCCGCCGAGGCGGCGCAGGGCATCGGCGAACCACCGCGCGGTGCGCACGATCTGGTCGACCGACGCCGGGTCGAGGGGGTCGGGCCCGCGGCCCATCTCGACCTCGAAGCCGACGGAGGGGTCGTAGACGTAGCTGCTCACGGCGTCGATCGCGCACGCCTTCAGCACCTCGCGGAACCCCTCGACCGACCCGTACAGGTCGGCGAGCTGCTGCGGGGTGCCGAGCGGCTCCCATGCGCCGAAGCTCTCGGCGGTCAGCTCGATCCCTGCGAAGCCGCTGATGGATGCCGTCTTGAACGCCCGCTCGTGCTCGCGCTTGCGCACGAACGAGTCGATGTTGGTGTCCCACTGGTTGATGGCGTAGGCCCAGCGCACGTCGCTCATCGCGCGACCTCCTCGTTGTAGATGCCGTCCAGCACGTTCTTGGCGTACCACCGCGAGATCGCGGTGCTCTCGGCGTAGTCGCCGCCGAGCTTGTCGGCCTTGTCGTGCTCGACGCTGATCCAGCCGGTATAGCTGTGGTCGCGCACCGAGCGCATCATCGCCTCGAAGTCGACGAGGCCTTCATCGGTGCCCATCTCGTAGAACCACTTCTCCGTCGTCTTCGCCGAGACCTCGGCATCCGGGAACATCCGGTAGTCGTCGTTGACGTCTTTGTGGCGCGTGTCCTTGAAGTGGAAGCCCGTCACGCGCTCGTGGTGCGCGGCGTATACGTCGACGGGGTCGACGTCGGCGATGCAGTGCTGCGCGGTGTCGACGAAGAACTTCACGTAGCGCGGATCGGCGTAGGAGTAGAAGCGGTCGATCTGGTCGCGGGTGCGGATGCCGGCGTAGAACTCGTGGTGGCAGGTGAGGTTGACGCCGTACTGCTGCGTGAGTTCGCCGACCTTGCCCCAGATGTCGGCGGCGTGCTTGAGCCCGTCGTCGGGGACCCCGGCCTCGTCGAAGTAGCGCGAGCCGGGCATGACGATGATGTTGTCGAGCTGGATGCCCGACCACATGTCGAGCGTGCGCTGGAAGTCCTCGAGGATCGTGCCGTGGGTCGCGGGCACCTCCGGCGCGTAGCGGTCGGGGGAGTAGTACACGCCGTGGAACGTGTTGACGATGCGCTCGAGGCCCTGCTCCTGCACGAACTCCTGGTAGTTCGCGACCGAGCCGTACTGCTCGAAGATCTGCCAGATGCGGAAGTCGAAGGTGTCGATCGCGTCGAAGCCGACGGCGGCGACCTGCTGCAGGAAGCGCTTCATGGCCAGCTTGGACTGCCACTGGTCGTAGGGCCCGGCGGGGCCGTTGGCCCGCCAGTGATCCATGTAGCTCCACTTGATGGGTCGGTCGGTCATTGCGTGCTCGCTCTCTGAAGGGATGCGGAGGGGTGACGGTCGGAGAGGGCGCCGGCGGCCAACGACAGATGACGCGAGGTCATCTCCCACGGGTCGTCGTCGAGCCACTCCTGGCCGCCCCACTCGCTGCAGAGCGTGCCGGTGAAGCCCGTCGCGGCGAGGGCTGCGCCCACGTCGCGAAGGGGGTCGGAAAGTCGGTGGTCGGCGTCGTCGAGGTCCCAGAACTTCAGGTGCACCGCACCGAGGAGGGGGAGGACGGATGCCAGGTCGGCGACCTGCGCGCGCCCGAAGCGCACGAGCAGGTTCATGTACAGGGTGTGCACGGGTCCGGGGACGCCTCCGCTGTGCAGGAGGTCGAGCACCGCGCCGTGGGTCGCCGGGTCGCGCCACTCCTCGCGCAGACGGCGCACGAGATCGGTCGGGATGCCGCCCCGTTCGAGCCGCTCGAGGTAGGTGACCGGCAGCGCCGGCATGAGCATGCTGATGTCGAGCAGCAGCCGCACGTGCGGGGTGTCGAGGGCCGCGATGCGCGCGTACGCGTCGGGGCGGAGGGCGGGAGTCTCGTGTCCCTGGGCCTCCTCGAACAGCACGAGGTCGAGCTCTTCGAGCAGGGGGACGAGGTCGTCGAGCAGGGCCCCGGCCTGGCCGATCGGCAGGCGCACGCCCGCGGCGCCGGCGGCGGCGGCCGCGCGCAGTTGCGGTTCGAGGAAGGCCCGGCGCTCGGCATCCGTCCGCCGTCGGGCGCGATCGAACTCGTCGATGCTGACGCCGACGATGCTCACGCGTCCCCCGGCCGCGGCGAGCCGGTCGCGGAAGGCCTCGGCGTCGTGCGTCGGTGGCGCGGGGAAACCGCGCCACATCTGGCCCAGTTCGATCTCGACGGCCGAGGCGATGCCCCGCTCGACCAGAGTCAGCGCGAGGTCGGGGGCGGTCCGCTCCGCGCGGATGACCTCCGGGGTCAGGTTGAAGGCGCTGGCGGACAGGGTCCAGGTGTCGGGGAGGGTCATGCGGCGCTCCCCACGTCGACCGAGACGCTCGCGCCGGCGGCGTCCGCGACCAGGTCGCGGGTGAACGAGAACGGCAGGCGCAGCGGTTCGGTGGGCCCACCGGGCAGGTAGGGGATCTCGAGCCGGAACGACACCGATACCTCGTGGATGCCGGGGGTCACGGCATCCGGGATCTCCAGCACCACGCGGTCCTGGAGGTACCACCACGTGTCCTCGACGGACAGCTCGGCCGGGGTGATCCGGCGGGCGCCGAGCACGACCGTGGTCTCGCGCTGCTGGCCGTCGATGCGGAGGGCGACGTCGAGCAGGCTCGCCAGCGGGAGTGAGCGGATCCACGGCAGCGACACCCGAACCTCGCTGCGCTCGGCACGCACCCGCAGGGCGTCGTCGCGCAGGGCGGAAAGGGTCATGGCGGGCACGTCCTCGTGTCACGCACGCCGACGGCGTGCTTCCGCACACAATCTAACGACTAAGGTCGAAAAAAGCCAGAAGTCAGCCGTGGGCTCCGTGCACGGCTGCCACCGTGGGGCGACCCTCCGCGAACCAGCGGGGAAGGCTCACCTCGAACAACTGCTCCTTCGCGAGATCCACGCCGCCGCGCAGCGGCTCGCGGGAGTCGTTCTCGCTCGTCTTGATCGCCAGGTCGCGCGTCGCGAGCGGGAGCGACAGCTCGTAGACGCGCTGCCGCACCTCCGCGAGGAAGAGCTCACCCGTCGACGCGACGGCCCCGCCCACCACGATCACTCCGGGATTGAACATGTTCACCAGAGCGGCCACGGCCTCGCCGACCTGACGGGCCGAGGCCTGCACGAGCGAGATGGCCAGGGCGTCGCCGCGACCCGCCGCGCGCGTGATCTTCTCCAGCGTCAGGGTGTCGCCGGATGCCACGGCCTCGGCGAGCGGCCCCGTGGCGCCGTCCGCGATCGCGGCGCCCGCGTCGCGCACGAGGGCCCACCCGCCGGCGACGGCTTCGAGGCACCCGACCTTGCCGCAGCGGCACACCTGCTCGGCGCCCGGGACGCGGACGTGGCCCATGTCGCCGGCCGCGCCGTTCGCGCCGCGGTGCAGGCGCCCGTGCGAGACCAGGCCCGCGCCGATGCCGGTCCCGACCTTGCAGTAGATGAGGTCGACGGCCTCGTCGCGGCGGCGCGAGCGCTCGGCGGCGGCGAGCAGGTTGACGTCGTTGTCGACCCAGACGGGGGCGTCGTAGCGCTGCTCGAACACCGTGCGCACGTCGTAGTCGTTCCAGCCGGGCATGATCGGGGGCGCGACGGGCCGGCCGGTCTCGAAGTCGACGGGGCCGGGCAGGCCGACCACCAGGCCCCACACCGCGGTGCCGTCGCCCCGCGCGAGCAGATCGTCGACCATCGACGTCGCCGTCCGGAGGGTGTCGTCGGGTCCGCGGGAGATGTCCCACGCCTGGTGCGCCTCGTCGAGGATCGTGCCGTCGAGGTCGGTCACGCCGACGTGGATGTGCAGGCCCCCGAGGGCGCACACGACGATGCGGCCGCGCTCGGCCCGGAAGCGCAGGGTGCGCGGCGCCCGCCCTCCCGAGGAGGGGGCGTACTCGGCATCCTCGAGGAAGCCCATCTCGACGGCGCGATCGACGCGCTGGGCGACGACGCCGCGCCCGAGGCCGGTGATGCGGCCGATCTCGGGGCGCGTGACGGCGTCGCCGACGCGGACCATGTTGACGATGCGCAGCAGGCTCGTGACCTCGTCGGTCTGCGCGCCGAAGCGGAGGGTGGACACGTTCGCCATGCGTTGATCCTCACACAGGACGGGCCCGACCCTGCCGGATTTCGCGCATCTATGGTTCATTAGTCTCCGACTTCAGTATTTTTCAGGCTGAAGTGGCGAAGGGGCCGGGATGACGTGGGGTGTGGGGATCATCGGGTCGGGTCCGGGCGTCGCAGCGCTGCACGCGCCGACCCTCGCCCGGGTGAGCGAGGACTTCCGGCTCGTTCACGTCAGCGACGCGGGGAGCGGCCGCGCGGCCGTCATCGCCGATCGGTTCGGGGCGCGCGCGTCGACGGGGGTGGAAGGCCTGCTCGCCGACGGTGAGGTCGATGTCGTGGCGATCTGCAGCCCGCCCGCGCGGCACGCGGAGCACGTGCGCGCCGCCCTGGCCGCGGGCCGCCGCGCGATCTTCGTCGAGAAGCCCCTGGCCGACACCGCCGATGACGCCGCCCGTCTGGTCGAGGAGTGCGCCGCGGTGGGGGCGCTGCTCGTCGTCGGGACGAACCACCTTTTCGATCCTGCCTGGGCCAAGGCGACCCACCACCTGCACGCCATCGACGGGCGCATCTCGTCGGTGACGGTGACGCTCTGCCTCTCGCCGAACGACCGGTATCACGCCCTCACGATGGGAGAGCCCCTTCCGGCGGGGACCGCGACGCCACGTCCGCCGCTCGACCTCCACGATCCCGAGCGCAGCGCGGCGATCGTGCGTCAGCTCATCGCGGGCTTGGGCGTGCACGACCTGCCCCTCGTCCGCGATCTCGTGCCCGCGATGCCCGAACTGGTGTGGGCGAGGCCCGTGCCGCCGATCGGCTTCGACCTGGCCCTCCGCGCCGACGGCGCCCTCGTGCGGTTCACGGCCGTGATGCTGCCCGAGGGCGCCGACTCGCTGTGGACGGTGAGCGTGGCCACCGCGGGGGCCCGCATCGACGTGGAGTTCCCCCCGCCGTTCGCGCACGTCGGGGGAGCGCGCACCACGGTGCGTGACGCGCGGGGCGTGCAGACGGTGTATCCGGCGGATCGGCGGGACGGATACGAGGTGGAGTGGCGTGCGCTCGCCGCGCTGCTGCGGGGAGAGGCGGCGATGGAGTACGACGAGCTGCGGGCCGACGCGGCGTTCGTGATGGCGATCGCCGACCAGGCGGCCGTGGCGGTGCGGGCGGGAGGGGCGCGATGAGCGCCGTACGCACCGACCTCGCCGCCTACCGCGCGGCCGTGGCCGAGCTCGCCCCGCGCGTGCGGCCGGGTGGCGGGGCCGACGCGATCCGGGTGGTCGAGGGGCGGGGCGCCTGGTGGGAGTGGCTCGAGGGAGCGGCGGCGTTCATCGTCGACGAGCCCGACCCCGCTCCCGTGGAGGTGCACGAGCGTCTCGCCGCGTTCCGCGTGCCGGTCGTCGTCGTGCGCCGGCGCCTGCGCCCCGACGTCGTCGCCGATGCGATGGGCGCCGTCGCGACTGCGCGGCACGTGGTCGTGGACGCGTGGAGCGGACGGACGGATGCCGCGACGGTGCTGCGCGACGCCGTGGGCTGGGCCCGCGTGCTCGCCGGCGGTCCCGTGCGCGCTGTCTCGAGAGCCGATACCGAACGCGCGACGACCCTCGCCGTACGGAGCGCGGCCGGGGTGGGGGCGAGCATCACCCGCGCGATCGGGGGCGACGTGGGCGGAGCCCTCACCGCGACCGCGCTCGGGCCGCGACGCGTCGAGGTGCGCGTCGACAGTGCCTCTCCGCTGCACGAGGTCGCGTTCGACGACGAGGAGGGCCGCCGCACGGCCCGCGCGCGCCGCGAGTCTCCCGAGCGTCTCGCCCTGCGCCGCATCCTGGACGCCGGGGAGGGTGCCGCACTGGGCGACCTTCCCGATCTCGCCGCGGATGACGCCGCCGCCGCTCTCTCCTGACGTCGCCGCGGCGATGCAATGTCCCACTTTTGGTGGGTTGGATGCCGCCCAGGTGACCACTTCTGGGACATGCGCCGCCAGAAAGGGGACGAGGTCCCTCGCCGA
>NZ_CAJYPF010000065.1 GCF_913776565.1 uncultured Microbacterium sp.
CGCCCCTCGTCGGTCTCGGGATCGGAGCGGTGCATCGTCTCGATCGTGCGACCGTCGCGGATGATCGTGATGCGGTCCGAGATGCGCAGCACCTCTTTGAGCTTGTGGCTGATGATGATGCAGGTGATGCCCTGCGTGCGCAGCTGGTCGATCAGGTCGAGCAGGTGCGCGGAGTCGTCGTCGTTGAGAGCGGCCGTGGGCTCGTCGAGGATGAGGAGCTTGACCTCCTTGGCGAGGGCCTTGGCGATCTCGACGAGCTGCTGCTTGCCGACGCCCAGCTCGTAGATCTTCGTCGCGGGGTTCTCGCGCAGGCCGACGCGCTTGAGCAGCTCGGCCGCGGCGGTGTTGGTCGCGTTCCAGTCGATGACGCCGCGCTTGGACTTCTCGTTGCCGAGGAAGATGTTCTCGGCGATCGAGAGATACGGACTCAGCGCCAGCTCCTGGTGGATGATGACGATGCCGGCGGCCTCGCTGTCGTTGATCGAGCGGAAGGCCATCTGCTCGCCCTCGAGGGTGATGGTGCCCTCGAACGCCCCCACCGGGTACACGCCGCTCAGCACCTTCATGAGCGTGGACTTGCCGGCCCCGTTCTCACCGCAGATGGCGTGCACCTCGCCGCGGTACACGTCGATCGACACGTCGGCCAGGGCCGGCACGCCGTTGAACGACTTCGAGATCCCCGCCATGCGCAGGATCGGTTCGGTCATGGTTGTTCTTCCTCCGTCGGGATGGCGAGGATCGGGCGGCGAGGCGGGCGGACCCGCCTCGCCGCAGGAAGGCCGGGGCGGGTCCGCCCGCCCCGGCCGGTGGGGCTCAGAGCCCGACGTCGGAGGCCTTGAGGAAGCCCGAGTCGATGAGCTTGGACTGCACGTCGTCCTTGACGACGACCTCGGGGGTCAGCAGGTACGAGGGCACGACCTTCTTGCCGTTGTCGTAGGTCTTGGTGTCGTTGACCTCGACGGTCTTGCCGTCCTTGATCTCCTGGATCATCGTGAAGACGCGGTCACCGAGGGCGCGGGTGTCCTTCCAGACCGTCATGGCCTGCGCACCGTCGAGGATCGCCTTGACGTTGGCCTTGTCGGCATCCTGTCCCGTGATGAGCGGGTACTCGGCGCCGGGGGTGTAGCCGGCCGACTTCAGCGACGCCTCGATACCGATGGCGAGGCTGTCGTTGGGCGAGAGCACCACGTTGACCTTCTTGCCGTCGCCGTAGAACGACGACAGGCGGTTGTCCATCTCGGCCTGAGCCTTGTCGGACGCCCAGCCCTGGATGCCGATCGAGGCCCACGCGTCGTCGTTGGCGGGCGACTTGCCGCTGGGGACGACGAGCTTGCCGCTCTCGACGTAGGGCTGCAGGACGTCCCATGCGCCGGCGAAGAAGAACTTGGCGTTGTTGTCGTCGGGGCTTCCGGCGAAGGGCTCGAGGTTGAAGGGGCCCTTGCCGTCCTTCAGGCCGAGCTGCTCCTCGATGAACTGGCCCTGCAGGGTGCCGACCTTGTAGTTGTCGAAGGTGGCGTAGTAGTCGACGTTCTCGCTGCCGTTGATGAGGCGGTCGTAGGCGATGACCGTCGCGTTCTGCGCCTTGGCCTCCTGCAGCACCGGGCCCAGGGTCGATCCGTCGATCGCGGCGATCACGAGGATCTTCGCGCCGCCCGAGATCTGGTTCTGGATCTGGCTGATCTGCTGGTCGGTCTTGTTGTCGGCGTACTGCAGGTCGACGGTGCAACCGGCGTCGGTGAGCTTCTGCTGCAGCTGCTCGCCGTCGTTGATCCAGCGCTCGAGGCTGCGGGTCGGCATGGCGATGCCGACGTTGCAGTCCCCGCTCGCGCCGCCGGCGGCCGCGCCGCCCCCGTCGGACGGACGCGTGGAGCTGCAGGCCCCCAGGCCCACGGCCAGTGCCGCGATGGCCGCACCGGTCAGGATTTTCTTCAGCATGTGATCTGCGTTCCTCTCTGAACTGCAGGGACCCCCGTTGGTCGCACCCGCGCCCTCCCCGGCGTCGGATCGGGTACGTCGTCGTCCCGGCTCTGTGGTCCGTCGGATTATGACGGCTCCGAAAAAATATCCATCGAGGGGGGTTTTGTCTATAGCCACGTCAAAATTGCGCGACGGCGTGATCGGACCGTGATCCGGCGCCCCCGGCCCCCTTCATCGGCGCCAAACGGCACCACTCAACGCACCCCGCGACATTTCGGCGCCCGCGAAGCGCGCCCCCCGCGAAGCGCGCCCCCCGCGAAGCGCTCCCCCCTCCCGCCGCCCCCGAACGCCGGAACGGGCGGGATGCCACAGCACCCCGCCCGTCCCCGCGCGCGGGTCACGAGACCTCGACGGACTCCTTCGCGGTCGCGGCGTTCGCGCGTCGGCGGGCGAGCAGGCGGTTGCGCCCCGCGGCCAGCAGGACCACGAGCAACACCCCGTAAATGGTGAGCACGATCGGCCCCTGCAGCAGGGTGGTCAGGTCGCCGTTGGCACTCATGGCGGCATCCCGCAGGCTCGTCTCTGCCAGCGGTCCGAGCACCATGCCGATGATGAGCGGCGCGAGCGGGTAGTCGTGCGCCCGCATCACGAAGCCGAGCAGTCCGATGGCCAGCAGCAGCAGCAGATCGAACGTCGCACCCGAGGTGGCGTAGATGCCGAGTCCGCAGAACACCGCGATCGCGGCGTACAGGTACGGGCGGGGGATCAGCAGCAGCTTCGCCCACAGCATCGCGAACGGCAGGTTCAGCACCAACAGCACGATCATCGCGATGAAGAAGCTCGCGATCAGCGCCCACACGAGGTCGGGCGAACGCTCGAACAGCAGCGGCCCGGGCTGCAGCCCGTACTGGCGGAACGCGGCGAGCATGATGGCCGCGGTCGCCGACACCGGCAGACCGAGCGCCAGGAGCGAGCCCATCGCCATGCCCGTGGTCGAATTGCCCGCCGCCTCGGGCGCCGCGAGGCCGCGGATCGCCCCCTTGCCGAACATCGGGTTCTTGCGGCGCGCGTCGAGACGCTTCTCGAGGCCGTACGACAGGAACGTCGGGATCTCGGACCCGCCGGCGGGGATGACGCCGAAGGGCAGGCCGATCGCCGTGCCGCGCAGCCACGCGGGAGCCGCCTCGCGGAACTCGCGCCGCGTCAGCCAGGGCCGCCCCGACGGACGGACCATCGCCCGACCCCGCACGTGCCGCTCCAGCGCGGCGACGTGGATGACCTCGCCGAGGGCCAGGATGCCGACGGTCACCGTCACGAGCGAGATGCCGTCGAACAGGTTGGGCGAGTCCAGCGTGAAGCGCGGCGTACCGGTGACGCCGTCGATGCCGACCACCGCGATCCCCAGGCCCAGGAACAGCGAGGCCAGTCCCTTCGCGGCGTTGTCGGTGACGACCGACGAGGTCGCCGCGAACGCGAAGATCGCCAGGGCGAAGAACTCCGCGGGCCCGAAGCTGCTGGACAGCCCCGCCAACAGGGGTGCGAAGAACACCAGCAGGGATGCCGCGACCATGCCGCCGACGAACGCGCCGATCGCCGCGGTGGCCAGCGCCTGCGCGGCCCGGCCGTTCAGCGCCATCTTGTGCCCCTCGAAGGTCGACGCGATCGCCGAGGCCTGACCGGGGGTGTTCATCAGGATGCCGGTCGTCGAGTCGCCGAACAGACCGCCGAAGTACACGCCGGAGAACATGATGAACGCCGCGGTGGGGTCGAGCGAGAACGTCACCGGCAGCAGCAGTGCGACCGCCATCGACGAACCCAGGCCCGGCATGACGCCGACGGCGGTGCCCAGGACGCAGCCGACGACGACCCAGATGAGGTTCTGCCACGTCAGCGCCCCGGCGAAGCCCTCGCCGAGCAGGATCAGTGCGTCCATGTCAGAAGCTCCATCCGAGGATTCCCGAGGGCAGGGACAGCCCGAGGCCCATGTCGAAGGCGATGTAGCTGAGCGAGCTGATCGTCAGCCCGACCAGGAGCGCGAAGAGCATCCGGCGCTGGCCGAATCCGCGCGCGATCCCGCCGAACAGCAGCGCGGCCGCGACGATCCAGCCCAGGATGCCGAGCAGGAACGCGAAGACGAGGAACGACCCGGCCACCCAGGCGAACGAGCGCCAGTCGACGCGCACCGCGCGGTCGCCGGCCTCTTCTTCTTCGGCCGTGGGGGTGACCAGTGCCGCGCGGACGGCGCCCACGGCGAGGATGCCGGCGAACAGGAACAGTCCCGCCGCGATGATGCCCGGGAAGAACTGCGGCCCCGGGAAGGCGGCGTTGGCGGGCACCCTCATGGTGACGATGCCGACGAGCAGGTACGTCGCGAAGGCGGCGAGCACTCCCGGCATGATGAGCGCCTTGGCGATACCGCGCGGGCCGCTGCCGCGCTGGAAGCGCAGGCGGTCGCCGACCGTCGCCGAGACGGACGTGGGGTTGTTCGACGGCATCACAGGCCCATCTCCTCGTACAGGAGCTCGATTCGCTCGCGCTCGTCGACCAGGAAGGCGTCGAGGTCGGCTCCCGTGATCAGGCGCTCGGTCCAGTGGTAGCGGGCGCGGGCGTCGGCCCACTCGGGCGTGGCGACCGAGTCGAGCACCAGCTCGGTGAGCCCGTCGACCTGCTCGTCGCTGAGTCCGCTCGGGGCGGCGAGCATGCGCCAGTTGGTGAGGCCGACCTGATACCCCTGGTCGACCGCGGTGGGGATGTCGATGCCCGCGATGGGCTCGGCGGCGACGAGCGCGAGGGCGCGCAGACGGCCTGACTCGATCTGGTCGATGTTGTCGGGGTACCCTCCCGCGGCCGCCTGGGCGGTGCCGTTGAGCAGCGCCTGGATGGCCTCGCCGCCGCCGTCGGACGAGATGTAGGTCATGTCGACCGGGGCGATCCCGGCCGCGAGCGCGAGTTCGGCGACGACCAGCTGGTCGAACGATCCGCCCCCGGTCCAGGGCAGCGCGCGGGGGTCCTGCTTCCACGCCGCCACGAGGTCGTCGAGGCTCTGGAACGGCGAGTCCGCGGGGACGACGATGACGTCGTACTCCTCGACCATGACGGCCAGCGGGGTGACGTCGTCGAGGGTCGCGGCCGAGCCGAACTGCACGGTCGCGGCCAGCAGACCGGTGCCGCCGACCAGCAGATTGCCGGGCTGCCCCGAGAGCACCGAGACGTTGCCCAGGGCGATCGTGCCGCCGGCTCCCGGCATGTTGACCACCTGGACGTTGTTGACCAGGCCGTTGGCCTTCTGCGCCTGCTGCAGCTCGCGCGCGACGCCGTCCCACCCGCCGCCCGCCGCAGCGGGGGCGATGATCGTCATCGACGCGTGGATGTCGTCGCCGGCGGATGCCGAGGTGATCGAGCCGTACGAGGCGACGGCGATGGCCGTGGCGGCGACCGCTCCCCCCGCGATGCGGCCGATCCATCGGCGACGCGGCCGGTCGGCCGGTGGATGGTCAGGGAAAGATGAGAGCGTAGGCTCCGTCATCACAGCTCCTCCTTGCGAACGTCGTCGTTCGGCAGATCGCGTCGACGCTCCCAGCCGGAGCGGGCGCAGCGCACCCCCCGGGCGCTTTGTGCTCATATTGCGTGCGAAAGAGAGCCCCCATGCGCGAGTCCCCGTCCCCGGCCACCGCCCGGGTCGTGCGGCGTGCGCTCGTGGTGCTGCCGAGCCTGATCGTGCTCACCGCGGTGGGTCTGACCACGGTGATCGCGGCGTCCGTGCAGGAGCGCCGCATCCGCGACGACACCGCCGATCGCGTCTTCGACGTGGCCGCGGGTCTCGCCGAGCTCGACGACGTGCGGGCGGCCGCGGCGAGCGTCTCGGCATCCGGCGCACCCGATGATCTGGCCGACGCCGTCGACCTCGCCCCGGCGACCACCGTGCTGCAGCCCCTGGCCGATCTGGTCGAGCGCACGACCGGGGTGTTCTACGTGGTCGTTACCGACGACGAGGGGGTGCGCATCACCCACCCCGACACCGCGCAGCGCGGTCGTCAGGTCGAGACGGCCAACGCGAGCGTGCTCGCGGGCACGCCCTTCCTGGGCACCGAGACCGGCCCGTCGGGCAGCTCGCTGCGCGCCAAGGTGCCGATCCGCGACGGCGACGCCGTGGTCGGCATGGTCGCGGTGGGGGTGCTGGAGTCGCGGATCCTGTCCGAGCGCGACGAGGCGCTGGGAGCGCTGCTGCCGTGGAGTCTGGGGGCTCTCGTGGCCGGCACCCTGGCGTCGTCGCTGCTCGCCGCGGCGATCGAGAGGCGCTTCCGCCGCGCCGACGCGCTCGCCGCCGAGCAGGAGCAGACCGCGCGCACGGTGACGGCGCTGCGCGAGCAGGCGCACGAGTTCGGCACGCGCCTGCACGTGCTGCACGGCCTGGTGTCGCACGGCGACACGCGCGACGCGCTCGCCTACATCTCGGACGCCGTGCCGACGCTGACCCCGCGCGAGCCCTCGGACGCCCGGCTGGGCCCCTCGGTCGTGGGAGCGAGTCTCGAAGCGCTGCGCGCCGAGGTGTCGACCCTGGGCGCCCACCTCGAGGTGCAGATCGACCGCGATCTGCCGGTCGACGAGACCGTGCTGATGGTGCTGGCGAACCTGTGCCGCAACGCCGCCGAGGCGGGCGCCTCGCGGGTGCGCTGCACGCTGTCTCAGGTGGGCGAGACCCTTCACGGCGCGGTCGACGATGACGGACCGGGGCTCGACGCCCGCGACATCGAGCGGGCGTTCGCCGCGGGGTTCTCGTCGAAGAGGGATGCCAGGGGCACCGGCCGCGGGATCGGACTGGCGCTCGTGCGCCGTGCGGTCGGCGACCGCGGCGGCGAGATCCTGGTGGGCCGCTCGGCGTTCGGCGGGGCGCGCTTCGCGTTCGAGATGGCGGTGCCGCGGTGACGGCGCCGGCGATCCGGGTGCTCGTCGTCGACGACGACGCCGCGGCCCGCGCCCTGCACGGACGCTCGATCGACGAGGTGCCGGGTTTCCGCCTGGTCGGCTCGGCCGCGACCGGCGAGGCGGCGGTCGCGCGCGCCCGTGACGGGGTCGACCTGGTGCTGCTCGACATGCGCCTGCCCGACATCAGCGGGGTCGAGGTGCTGCACCGGCTGCGCACCCTGGGCGCGCAGGGACTGGACGTGCTCGTCATCAGCTCGTCGCAGGACCAGGTGACGGTGCGCCAGGCCCTCGCAGCGCACGTGGTGGGGTACCTCGTGAAGCCGTTCACCCAGGACGTGCTGCGACGCCGCCTCGACACGTATCGCGAGGAGCGCCGCGCCCGCGCCGAGGCCGATCGCGACCGGGCGCTGTCGCAGAGCGACATCGATCGCCTGCTGGGCACCGGCAGCGTACGGGTGCCCGAGCGGACCTCACCCGGGTCGCTGCCGAAAGGGCTCGCCGAGGTCACCCTCGATCGCGTGCGCGAGAGCCTCGACCCGGTGTCGTTCGCGTCGGCCGCCGAGGTCGCCACGGCGTGCGGTCTGTCGCGCGCGACGGCCCAGCGGTACCTGGAGCACCTCGTCGCGACCGGTGTCCTCGATCTCGCCCACCGCTACGGGG
>NZ_CAJYPF010000066.1 GCF_913776565.1 uncultured Microbacterium sp.
GTCGGGATGACAGGATTTGAACCTGCGACCCCTTGACCCCCAGTCAAGTGCGCTACCAAGCTGCGCCACATCCCGTTCCCTGCAAGCAGGCAACTCCCCTATATTAGCCCCTCCCCGGCACCGCCGCGAACCAGCGTCCACCCCGGGCGTGTGGCGCGACCCTTGTCGATGTCGGAGCCTCTCGCTACGGTCGCCACCATGACGATCGAGATCCTGCCCGCCACCGGTGGCCGCTTCGACGACGCCGAGACGGCGCTCGACAGCGGTGACGGACCGGCGTGCCAGTGCCAGTGGTGGTTGATGACCAGCGCGCAGTTCCGTGACGAATCGCGCGCCGAGCTGGCCGAGCGCCTGCGCACCGAGACGCAGGGCGACCGCGCCCCCGGCCTGATCGCCTACGTCGACGGCGAGCCCGCCGGGTGGGTGCGGGTCGGCCCGCGCACCGCGCAGCCCCGCCTCGCCCGCACGCGCGACGTCAAGACCGCCACCGCCGAGCCGCTCGACGACCCCGAGGTCTGGGCCGTCTCGTGCTTCGTCGTGCGGAAGCAGCACCGCGGCACCGGGCTCACCCGGTCGCTCCTGGATGCCGCCGTCTCGTTCGCCCGCGACGCCGGCGCGCGCGTCGTCGAGGGGTACCCTCTCGACCCCACCGTCACGGCACGATCGGCCAATCAGCTGTTCCGCGGCACGGTCGCCGTCTTCACGGACGCCGGCTTCGACGTCGTGGATCGCCCCAAGCCCGACCGCGCTCTCGTCGCCCTCACGCTGCGCGAATGAACCCCGCCGTACGATGGGAGTTCGCCCCAGGAGGACCTCATGACGGATGCCACCACCGCCCGCGTCGACGCGTGGCTCTGGGCGGTACGCGTCTACAAGACCCGCTCCGCGGCGACCACGGCCTGCCGCGCCGGCCACGTCCGCGTCAACGGCGATCGCGCCAAGGCCGCGCAACCCGTGCGCCCCGGCGACGAACTGCGCGTGCGGATCCAGGGCTTCGACCGCATCCTCGTCGTCAAGAAGACGATCGCCAAGCGCGTCGGCGCTGCCCTCGTCGCCGAAGCCCTCGACGATCGCACTCCCCCGCCGCCGTCGCGCGAGAGCATGCCTTTCGTCCCCGTCCGCGACCGCGGCGCGGGACGCCCCACCAAACGAGACCGCCGCGACATCGAGAAGCTTCGCGGTCGCGAGCTCGGGTGAGCCCTCGGGCAGTCATCTGCGGGGTTGAACCCGCAGCGGCCGTGGTCCGGCCGCATCCGCGCGAGGCAGGCCGCGCCGTGCACAGACTCCGCGATGCGCATAACCTCAGCGGCATCCCGCCCGATCCGCCTGACTTTGCACACATCGCGGAGGTTACGCACGCCGACCCCGCCGCGCACATCGCCGACCCCGCCGCGCGACCCTTCTCCCCACCGCGCGAAACCGGCCACGCCGCACACAAACTCCGCGATGCGCACAACCTCAGCGGCATCCCGCCCGATCCGCCTGACTTTGCACACATCGCGGAGGTTACGCACGCCGACCCCGCCGCGACACGTCAACCCTCTACCACGCACCACCGCCCGGCAGCACCGCCGCCCGAGCGTCAGTCGAGCTGATCGAGCAGCCAGCGCGCCCCGCGCACGCTCGCGCCCAGGGCTTCGACGCGCTCCGCGAGCCCGCGATCGCTGGTCACGACCACCACCGGGTCGTGCGCTGCGACGAGCTTTCGCGCGACCGCGACGATCTCGTCGTCACCCTCGCCCGCCGCCTCGCGCACCTCGAAGCCGGCCACCGCCGAAGCCGCCGATCGCGCCTGCCCCTCGAGCACGGCGACGAGCGACGGAAACCAGAACGTGGCCGACAGGCCGAGGGCGGCGGCATCCATCCCCCGCTCGGAGAGCGTCGACAGGCGGGCGAGCAGGCGCCCGGCGGCTCCCGCGCGGTCCTTCCACCACCCGTCGGGCACGGCGCCCATGACGTTCGCGACATCGACCACGATCGCCGGTCGCGTCGCCAGCCCTGCTCGCAGCGCGGGCCACGACGCCGCGAAGCCCGGATGAAGGGGTAGCTCGTCGACCCGGTCGACGGCGACCCACTCGAGGGCGACGCTCTCAGGGTCGCTGATCACCGGCTCGAACGGGGTCGTCACGTCGGCGACGAGAGTCGAGTATGACCAGACGTCCAGATCGAGGATGCTCTCGAACCGGGCGCGCACGGCATCCACCGGCACTCCCGCCTCCTCGTGCGACTCGCGTAACGCTCCGTCGCGCGCAGACTCGCCCTGGTGCCGGGCCCCGCCGGGCAGCGCCCAGGTGTTGCCGAAATGGCTCCACGCGACGCGGTGCTGCAGGAGCACCCCACGCTCGGGGTCGAGCGCGAGCAGTCCCGCGGCACCGAAACGGCCCCAGTACCTCTCGCCCGTCGGTGCGACCACCCAGGCATCGCCGGGATCACGCGGCCCGTGGGGGCGGCGCGGCTCACCGGGGGCGGGGGGCTCGATGGTCATCCCGTCCAGCCTGGCACAGTCGCGGCGAGCGGGCTCTGCCGGGCGTCATATGGCGCCGCGCAGCCTCGGTCCCTCACGCGTGGCATCCGCCTGCCCCCCACGCAGGGGCAGCACGCCCGGGGCCGAGCCGCAGCCTGTCGACCGCGCCGGGCAGCACGTCCGAGGTGACAGAACGCCCCGACCCCGCGCGAGCGGGACCGGGGCGTCCGGAACGTCGTCAGGCGTCGAAGCGCGCGCCGGCCGGATCGGCCGGCAGCAGC
>NZ_CAJYPF010000067.1 GCF_913776565.1 uncultured Microbacterium sp.
GCGACGACGTCCACCTGCACACGAACCTCATCGTCCGCGAGGATGCGCTGTCTCTCTACGGGTTCGACACCCGCGAAGAACTCACCGTCTTCACCCAGCTGATCTCTGTGACGGGGGTGGGACCGAAATCGGCTCTCGGCGTGCTCTCCTCGCTCACCGTCCCGCAGATCGCGCAAGCCGTGGCGGACGACGACGACGCACCGTTCCGACGGGTGTCGGGCATCGGCCCCAAGACCGCGAAGCTGATCGTCGTCCAGCTCGCCGGCAAGCTCGCCGTCGTGCCGGTCGCCGCTCCCGCGGCCGTCTCGGCGCAGGGACAGGTGCCCCTGCAGGTCACGCAGGCGCTGGTCGGCCTGGGCTGGAGCGAGCGCACCGCGGCGGAGGCCGTGGCATCCGTCGCCGAGAACGCCTCCGAGGCGGACCGCGCCTCCGTGCAGACCCTGCTGAGGCTCACGCTCGCCCTGCTCGGCCCCGCGCGTAAGGAGACCGTGGGTGGCTGACGTCCGCGACGCCGGAACCCCCGAGGACGACACCGAACTGGCAATCGAGGGGGCCCTGCGCCCCGCCTCGCTCGACGAGTTCGTCGGCCAGCACAAGGTCCGCGGCCAGCTGCAGCTGCTGCTCGACGCCGCGCGCATCCAGCAGCGCTCGCCCGATCACATCCTGCTGTCCGGTCCGCCCGGACTCGGCAAGACCACTCTCGCGATGATCGTCGCCCACGAGAGCGGTCGCCCCTTGCGCCTGTCGAGCGGTCCGGCCATCCAGCATGCGGGCGACCTCGCCGCCCTGCTGTCCTCGCTCACTCCCGGCGAGGTCCTCTTCATCGATGAGATCCACCGCATGGCCCGGTCCGCCGAAGAGATGCTGTACCTCGCGATGGAGGACTTCCGCATCGACATCATGGTGGGCAAGGGCGCCGGGGCGACGAGCATCCCTCTCGACCTCGCCCCCTTCACGCTGGTGGGCGCGACCACGCGCGCGGGCCTCCTGCCCAACCCCCTGCGCGACCGGTTCGGCTTCACGGCGCACCTCGAGTACTACGAACCCGATGAGCTCGAACAGGTCGTCCGACGCTCGGCCGCGATGCTCGACGTCGGCCTGCCCGACACGGCGCGGTCCGAGATCGCGCGGCGTTCTCGCGGAACGCCCCGCATCGCCAACCGCCTGCTGCGGCGCGTCCGCGACTATCTGGTGGTCAACGGTCCGTCCGCCGGCTCCGAGGACGGGCACGCCGACGTCCGCGTGGTCGGCGCCGCGCTCGACCTCTACGACGTCGACGCGATCGGACTGGACCGCCTCGACCGGGCCGTCCTGGACGCCCTGGTCCGACGCTTTCGCGGAGGACCGGTCGGCCTCAGCACGCTCGCGGTGTCCGTGGGCGAAGAACCCGAGACGATCGAGTCCGTCGTCGAGCCGTACCTCGTGCGCATCGGCTTCATGGGTCGCACACCCCGGGGCCGCGTGGCCACTCCCGAGGCGTACGACCATCTGGGCGCACCCCACCCCGACGGCCTGCTCCGGTTCGGTCAGGGGGGATGACCTATACTCGGCGAGGGATTCCCCGACCCCCGCTAGGCAGTGCCGCACGGCGCGCCTGATTTCGAAAGGTGCACCGCCTCGATGGATATCGCCCGGTTCTTCTCCGACTACGGTCTCATCATCCTGCTCATCGGCCTGCTGGTCTTCATGTTCTACAGCTCGCGCCGCCGCATGCAGAAGCAGAAGGCCGAACTCGAGAAGAAGGCTCGCGAGACCGTTCCCGGCGCCGAGGTGCTGCTGCAGGGCGGTCTGTACGGAACCATCGTCGACTACGACGGTGAAGACCTCGACAAGCCCGCCCTGGTGGAGATCGCCCCGGGCGTCGTCATCAAGGTGCACAGCCAGGCCGTCCTGCGCATCGTCGACCCCGTCGAGGGCGCGGTGACCGAGGACGAGTACATCGAGGCCGAAGAGGCCGAGGCCGAGTACGTCGCGGGCGTCGCCGACGGCGACATCACCTCGATCAGCGACGACAAGCGCTCCGCTCGCACGGCCGACGCCGACCGCGACGACAAAGACCGCCCCGCGGTCTGACCGACCCGCCCTTCTCTCACCGCCGCACAGAAAGCCGACTCCGTGGCGCCCTCGACACCCGTCCGTCACGCCTGGCGCGTCTTGACCGGATTGCTCGCCATCACCGGCGTGCTCTTCGGCATCAACGCGCTCGGCGTGTACGTCTACAACGCCAGCTCCTGGAGCCCCGAGCTCGCGCTCGACCTCCAGGGCGGCACGCAGATCATCCTCCAGGCCCAGACCACCGACGGCGCCGCGCCCGACAGCGAGCAGCTGCGGCAGGCCGTCACGATCATCCGCCAGCGCGTCGACGCCTCGGGCGTCGGTGAGGCCGACGTGGCGACCGAGGGCGGGAGCAACATCGTCGTGCAGATCCCCGGCCAGGCGGACGACGCCACGCGCCAGCGGATCCAGAGCTCGGCCCAGCTGCAGCTGCGTCCGGTGCTCTTCGCCGGTTCGCCGGCCACGACGTTCGTGGGTGAGGACGGGCAGTCCACGCCCTACCCGACCCCCGATCCGAGTCTTCCGTCCACGCCCACGGCGTCGCCGACCAACGCGAGCGACCCCGCGTACATCACCCCGGCACTGCAGGCGCAGTTCCTCGCTTACGACTGCGCGAACCCGCCGAGCAACCCCGCACAGGCGCCCACCGACCAGCCGATGATCACCTGCGGGCTCAACGACGGGCAGAAGTACATCCTCGGTCCGGTCGAACTCGACGGCACCGACATCACCGACGCGACCAACGGTCAGGAGCAGAACACCGGCCGCTGGGCGGTCAACCTGGCGTTCAACGACCAGGGGACGCAGAAGTTCGGCGAGATCAGCCAGCGCCTGTACGGCGCCCAGGCCCCGCTCAACCAGTTCGCCTTCGTCCTGGACGGCAGCGTGCTGTCGGCCCCGTCGATGAACGGCATCATCCTCGACGGACGCCCCAGCATCACCGGCTCGTTCACGCAGGAGTCCTCGAAAGCCCTCGCCGACCAGCTCAAGTACGGCGCACTGCCCCTGAGCTTCCAGGTGGTCAGCAGCGACACCGTGTCGGCGACGCTGGGCTCCCAGCAGCTCCAGGTCGGGCTCATCGCCGGTCTGATCGGTCTGGGACTCGTCGCCGTCTACTCCCTGATCGTCTATCGCGCGCTGGGGACGGTGATCATCGCCTCTCTCGCCGTGATGGCGGTGCTGACCTATCTGGCCCTGTGCATCCTCGCCTGGCGCGCCGGCTTCCGCCTCTCGCTCGCCGGCGTCGCGGGTCTGATCGTCACCATCGGCTTCACCGCCGACTCGTTCATCGTGTACTTCGAACGCATCCGCGACGAACTGCGCGACGGCAAGTCGATCACCGCCGCCGTCGAAGACGGCTGGTCGCGCGCCAAGCGGACGATCTACATCTCCAAGTCCATCAACGTCCTCGCCGCCGTGGTGCTGTACATCCTCGCGGATGCCACGGTGAAGGGATTCGCATTCACCCTCGGTCTCACGACGGCGATCGACATCCTGATCTTCATCCTGTTCACCCACCCGGTGATGCAGCTGCTCGCCCGTACGCGCTTCTTCGGCTCGGGGCACCCGCTCTCGGGCATGGATCCGAATGCCCTCGGCGCGGTCTACCGCGGCCGGGCGCAGTTCCGGGCCCCCGTGGCGAATGCCGGTCGGGTCAAGCGCTCGCGCGGAGAGGCCGCCCGTCGGCAGACGATCGCCGAGCGCAAGCAGGCCGAGTTGGCCGCCGCTCGCGGTGATAGCCGCTCCACGAAGGGGGGAGACGACTGATGCGCTCCATGTCGCAGCTGGGCAACGACCTGTACTCGGGCAAGACCTCCTTCCCCTTCGTGCAGCGTCGCCGCCTGTGGTTCATCATCGCCGCGGTCCTGGTGATCGGCGCGGCGCTGGTCCCGCTGTTCCGTCCGGTGCAGTTCTCGATCGAGTTCACCGGCGGCTCGCAGTTCACCGTGTCGAACCCGGCATCCGTGGACCAGGGATTGGCGACCCAGGCCGTCACGTCGGTCGTGCCCGGCGCGACCACCCGCGTGACCACGATCAACGGCGAGGCCATCCGCGTCCAGACCGACCAGCTCGGTCCGGACGAGACGCAGGCGGTCTCGGCCGCCCTCTCGAGCGCGTACGAGGTGCCGCGGTCCGAGGTCACCGACTCGTTCATCGGTCCCACCTGGGGTGCGGATGTGACGCGGCAGTCGCTGTGGGGTCTGTCCATCTTCCTCGCGCTGACGTTCCTGATCCTCGCGCTGTACTTCCGCACGTGGAAGATGTCGGTCGCCGCGATCATCGGCCTCGTCGACGTCCTCGTGATCACGATCGGCGTGTACGCCGTGTTCGGGTTCGAGATCTCTCCGGCCGCCGTGATCGGCTTCCTGACGATCCTCTCGTACGCGCTCTACGACACCACCGTGGTCTTCGACAAGGTGCGCGAGAACACTCGGGAAGACGGTGAGATCTCGGGGCGTACGTTCGCGGAATCGGTCAACCTGGCCGCGAACCAGACGCTGATCCGCTCGATCAACACCACGGTCGTCGCCATCCTCCCCGTCGGCGCGATCCTGTTCATCGGTGTGCCCCTGGGCGCGCGCACGCTGAGCGACATCTCGCTGTCGATCTTCGTCGGCACCATCGTCGCGGCCTACTCGACTCTGTTCGTCGCCGTGCCGATGTACGCACTGCTGCGCGAAAAGGAGAAGCCGATCGCCCAGCGCGACGGGCGTGTCCGCGCCGCTCGCGAGAAGGCCGGCGTCCCGGCCTGACGCCGCCGCCCGCTCCCACCCCGCGCGGCCCGCTCACCGGGCCGCGCGGGGCATAGACTTGTCCGACTGGCCGTGAGGAAGGTGTGGCGATGACCGAGACCGCGTCCTCCGCGCCGCCGCCGTCCTCACTGCGGCGACTGGTTCCGCGCATCTTCTCGCGCGCCGCCCGCCGCGACGACGTCGACAAGCTGCTGCGCACCGTTCGCACCCACCACCCCAAAGGCGACCTCGCGATCATCGAGCGCGCCTACGCCGTCGCCGACAAGGCGCACGACGGACAGAAGCGTCAGAGCGGCGAGCCGTACATCACGCACCCGCTCGCCGTCGCGCAGATCCTCGCCGAACTGGGCCTCGGGCCCAAGGCGATCGCCGCAGCACTGCTGCACGACACCGTCGAGGACACGGGGTACCCTCTCGACGAGCTCGCCGCCGATTTCGGAGACGAAGTCGCCATGCTCGTCGACGGCGTCACCAAGCTCGACAAGGTCAAGTACGGCGACAGCGCGCAGGCCGAGACCGTCCGCAAGATGATCGTGGCGATGTCGAAAGACATCCGGGTGCTGCTGATCAAGCTCGCCGACCGCCTGCATAACGCCCGCACGTGGGGTTTCGTCCCGCCCCACAAGGCCGCGAAGAAGGCCACCGAGACCCTCGAGATCTACGCGCCGCTCGCGCACCGTCTCGGCATCCAGGCCATCAAGAGCGAGCTCGAGGACCTCTCGTTCGCCGTGATGCACCCGAAGCTCTACGCCGAGATCGACAGCCTGGTCAAGCAGCGCACACCGCAGCGCGAGCAGTACGTGCAGAACGTCATCGACGCCGTCGACGCCGACCTGCGCGAGCTGCGCGTGCGCGGTCGTGTGATGGGCCGACCCAAGCAGCTGTACTCCGTCTACCAGAAGATGGTCGTGCGCGGCCGCGAGTTCGATGACATCTACGACCTGATCGGCATCCGTATCCTGGTGGGCACGGTGCGCGACTGCTACGCGGTGCTCGGTGCGATCCACGCGCGATGGACGCCGCTGCCCGGACGGTTCAAGGACTACATCGCCACACCCAAGTTCAACCTCTACCAGTCGCTGCACACGACGGTGATCGGACCCGGCGGTCGCACCGTCGAGATCCAGATCCGCACGAACGAGATGCACCAGCAGGCCGAGTTCGGCGTGGCCGCGCACTGGAAGTACAAGGAGCGCATGGCGGGCGGGAAAGCGGATGCCAAGGCCGTCGACGCCGACATGGCCTGGATCGCCCACATCTCCGACTGGCAGGCCGAGACCGCCGATCCGGGGGAGTTCCTCGACTCGCTGCGCTTCGAGATCGGCGCGAAAGAGGTCTACGTCTTCACGCCGAAGGGCCGGGTCATCGGACTGCCGACGGGGGCGACACCGGTCGATTTCGCCTACGCCGTGCACACCGAGATCGGCCACCGCACGATGGGCGCCAAGGTCAACGGCCGCCTCGTTCCGCTCGAGTCGACCCTGCAGAGCGGCGACGTCGTCGAGGTCTTCACCTCGAAGAACCCCGACGCGGGCCCCAGTCAGGACTGGCTCGGCTTCGTCAAGAGCACGCGCGCTCGCAACAAGATCCGCGGGTGGTTCACCAAGGAACGCCGTGAAGAGGCGATCGAGCAGGGCAAGGACTCCATCGCCCGCGCCATGCGCCGGCAGAACCTGCCGCTGCAGCGTCTGATGAGCCAGGACTCGTTCACCGAGGTGGCTCGGCAGTTCCACTACGAAGACGTCTCGGCGCTCTACGCGGCCGTGGGCGAAGGGCACGTGTCGACGCAGTCGGTCATCGAGAAGGTCACGGCGCTCGTCAGCGCCGAAGAGACCAGCACCGGGCCGATCGACATCCCCGTCGGCCGCAGCCGCGCCCCGCGCGGTGGAGACTCGGGCGTGCTCGTACGCGGCGCCCCCGACATCCTCGTCAAGCTCGCCAAGTGCTGCACCCCCGTGCCCGGCGACGAGATCGTCGGCTTCGTCACCCGCGGCAGCGGCGTCTCGGTGCACCGCGGCGACTGCACGAACGTCCGTTCCTTGAAAGAAGAACCCGACCGGCTGATCGACGTCGAGTGGGCCCCCACGACCAAGAGCGTCTTCCTCGTGCAGATCCAGGTCGAGGCACTCGACCGCTCGGGCCTGTTGAGCGACGTGACCCGCGTGCTGAGCGAGCACCACGTCAACATCCTCTCGGCGACGGTGTCGACGACGAACGACCGCCTCGCCCTCAGCAAGTTCGTGTTCGAGATGGGCGACACCGTCCACCTCGACCGGGTGCTCAACGCGGTCCGGCGCATCGACGCCGTCTACGACGTCTACCGCGTCACCTCGTCCTGATCGGTTCGAGCACACCCGCGGCGCGACGCGCGTGCGGATACCGCGGGTGTCGCGACAGCCACTCCTTCGCGGCGGCGGCGAGACCGGGATCCCGGCTGGCCCACTCCCGTGCCAGCGCCTCGTCCGCGTCGGCGGCGGAGCGGGCCAGGTCGGCGAGCGTGCGCGAGGGCGTCGACACGTGGACGCCGGCGACGAGCTCCACGTCGGCCGACGGCATCCGCAGATCGTGATACTCCGCGCGTGAGCCGCTCCGAATGCGCAGACGGGTGGGGCTGACGCGCTGCAGCTGATGACAAGCGGGTTCCTGTGCGATCGCACCGTGCACCCACGCCGCGCTGACGCGGGTCGCCGCCCACCGCGACCCCAAGAGGGGCAGGAGGCTGTGCGCCCGCATCCACGGCGTCTCGACGGCATCCGCGGGGATGAACCCCTCGCCGAGCGCGACGAGGTCACCGTCGAGACACGCAGCGGTCAGCTCGGCGAGCGAGAGACGCTCACCGGGGAAGAAAAGGAAGGGCGACACCATCCCGCCAGTGTGGCGGGGCGGTGTCGCCCATGACGCGCGCGGCGTCCGTCCTGTGGAGAACCCGTTCAGCCGCCGAGGGCACGCAGCCAGGTCCGGCGCGCCTCGAGGGCCTCGGCCGCCTGCTTCGCCGCACGCTGATCGCCTCGGGCCTCGGCCTCGGCCAGCTCGGCCTCGAGCTTGTCGATCGCGTCGGTCAGCTGACGCGTCATGTCGTTCGCGCGCGCCTTCTGCTCGGGATCGTTGCGCTTCCAGTCGGCGTCTTCGCGCGTGCGCACGCTCTGCTCGATCTTGCGCAGCTCGTCGTCGAGGGCACGCTCCTTGTCGCGGGGGAAGATCCGACCGATCTCGTCCCACTGGCGCTGGATCGCGGTGAGCTTCTGCCGCGCCGTGGCGAGGTTCTTCTCGTCGACGATCGGGGCGGCCTGCTCGAGGAGGACGCGCTTCTGCTCGATCTTCTCCTTCGACGCCTCGGTCTCAGCCGACTCGCGCTCGATGCGCGCACCGTACAGCGCATCGCCGGCGGCCTTGAAGCGGGCCCACAGCGCATCGTCGACCTTGCGACCGGCGCGGCCGGACGCCTTCCACTGGTCGAGCAGGTCGCGGTAGGCGCCGATGCCGTCCTCGCCGCGCGGCGCAAGCGCCTCGGCCCGCTCGACCAGACGCGTCTTGGCCTCGCGGGCGGCCTTGTGCGTCTCGTCGAGCGACGAGAAGAATTCGCGGCGGTGGCGGTCGACCGTCGCGCGGGCATCGCGGAAGCGACGCCACAGCTGCTGAGCGGTCGACTTGGACAGACGCGGACCGTTCTGCTGGTGTGCCTGCCACCGGTCGAACAGCGCCGCCATGTCGGCGGTCATCTGCTTCCACTGCACCGTCTGCGGATCCCGGGCGGCGAGGGCCTCGGCCTCTTCGACGATCGCGGTCCGCTCACGCACGGCCTCTTCGCTCGCCTGCTTGGCCGCGACCGCCTCGGTCTCGCTCGCCTCGGCGAGCTCGGAGGTCAGGGCATCGACCCGGGCGACGAGAGCCGCGAGGTCGCCGACCGCGGCGGCGCCGTCGAGCTTGGCGCGCAATGCCTTGGCGGTGGAGCGCAGATCGGATGCCGAGGCCCCACCGCGACGGTGACGGGTCTCGATCAGGGTGACCTCGCCGGCCAGATCCGAGAACTTGCGCTGGAAGTAGGCGAGGGCCTCGGCGGGGGTGCCGTCGGGGTACTGGCCCACGACGCGCCACCCGTCGGCCTCGCGGACCGACACGGTGCCGTCCTCGTCGACGCGCCCCCAGGGCTCGGTGGTGGTCGACGACGCCGTCTTGCCGGGCGGCGGTCCCGGGACGCGCGCGGGGGTCGGGCGGGTCGCGGGAGCGGGCGTCGCGGCGGACTGCTCATCGGCGTGCGCCTCGGTGGCCGCCTCGTCCGCGACGGGCTCATCGGCGACGGGCTCATCGGCGGTGGGCTGCGCGGCGGTCTCGTCCGGAGCGTCGACCGACACGTGCTCGTCGCTCGTCGCGACGGTGGCGCCGGCGTCTGCGGAGGTCTCGGCATCCGTCGCCGAAGCGGAATCACCGGAGGTTGCCTCTTCGGCAACGGCGTCGTCGCCGGTCGAGGGATCGGCCTCGGCCGCAGAGGAGGGATCGACCTCGACGGCGTTCACGTCGTCGCGCGGGTCGGAGGTCTCGGGGGAAGGAACGGAAGACACGGATAGCACCTCATCGCGGCAGGACCGCCTGGGGGAGAAGGACTCTCCGAGCCTAGTACGGACGGCACGGCCGACACAGGCTCGCGTGCGCGATATGTCAGGTGGCCGTCGACTCCGACGGCGCCGGCGCGGGGGTGCCGGTCGCGGGGACGTCGGGGGTCGACGTCGGCGAAAGGGTGGGCTGCGGCATCCCGGGTCCGGCTGTGAAATAGGCCGTCTGGACGCCGATGGCGCCCAGGACGACGACCAGCCCGACGACCACGCCGAGGATGTTGTCGCGGCGGCGCCGGCGCCCCTGTCGCTCGTGCAGTTCGACGCGCGCCTGATACGCGCGCGCCCGCTCGCGCTCTTCGCGGGTCCGCCGGTCTCTGCCTCGCGCTGCCACGTGGTCCTCCTCCGCCCCTCCGGGCGAATCGATCCTACAAAGCCGACGTCCGAGGCCCCGGCTAGCCTGGAACGGTGACCCCCTCCGCCGCGCTCTTCCAGGGCCAGACGCCGCTCGCCGTCCGCATGCGGCCGGTCAGCCTCGACGAGGTGGCCGGCCAGGGGCACCTGCTGCGCCCCGGTTCGCCGCTGGTCACGCTGGCGACCACCGACTCCTCGGCGGCAGGCTCGGCGGTGTCGGTCATCCTCTGGGGTCCCCCGGGCACGGGCAAGACGACGCTCGCCCAGGCCATCGCGCGCTCCTCGGGTCGCAGATTCGTCGAGCTGTCCGCGATCACGGCCGGAGTGAAGGACGTGCGCGAGGTCATGCAAGAGGCGTTGACCCAGCGCGACCTCTACGGCCAGTCGACGATCCTCTTCCTCGACGAGATCCACCGCTTCACCAAGGCGCAGCAGGATGCCCTGCTCCCCGGCGTCGAGAACGGCTGGGTCGTCCTGATCGCGGCCACCACCGAGAACCCGTCCTTCTCGGTCATCTCCCCCTTGCTCTCGCGCTCCCTGCTGCTCACGCTCCGCCCGCTCGGCGACGACGATCTCGGCGCCCTCGTCGACCGCGCCGTCGCCGACCCCCGCGGTCTCGGGGGCCGCGTGGTCCTGGACGACGAAGCGCGCGCCGCCCTCGTGCGGCTGGCGTCGGGGGACGCCCGCCGCGCCCTGACCGCGCTCGAGGCCGCGGCATCAGTCGCCGGAGACGACGCCGGAACGCTCGAGGGGCGGACGGATGCCGAGGACGGCGACACATCGGACGACGACGCGCAGCCTGCGGCCCAGCCGCCCGTCATCACCGCCGACCACATCGCGCAGGCCGTCGACCGCGCCCTGCTGCGTTACGACCGTCAAGGCGACGAGCACTACGACGTCATCAGCGCCTTCATCAAGTCGGTGCGCGGATCCGACGCGGACGCCGCGATCCACTACCTCGCGCGCATGATCGAGGCGGGGGAGGATCCGCGCTTCATCGCGCGGCGCCTGGTCATCTCGGCCGCGGAGGACATCGGCATGGCCGACCCGCAGGCGCTGCAGGTCGCCGTCGCCGCCGCCGACGCGGTCGCCTTCATCGGCATGCCCGAGGGGCGCATCCCCCTCGCCGAGGCCACGATCTACCTCGCGACCACCGCCAAGTCGAATGCGGCGTACAACGCCATCAACGCCGCGATCGCCGACGTGCGCGCCGGCGGGTTCGGGCGGGTGCCGATGCACCTGCGCGACGCCCACTACCCGGAGGCGAAGAGACTCGGACACGGCAAGGGCTACAAGTACGCGCACGACAGCGAGATCGGCATCGTGACGCAGCAGTACCTCCCCGACGAGCTGCGCGGACGTCGGTACTACCAGCCGACCAGCCACGGTGCCGAACGGGACGTCTCAGCGCGGCTCGAGAAGATCCGCCGCATCCTCGACGGCGCGTGAGAGGACACGGCGGCCGCGCAACGGCCTCTGATAACATGAACCGGCTCGAAACAGGGTTTTCGGGCATCCCCTCCTTCCTGTGATCACCTTCCGGTGCGCCCCGGCGTGCGCTTCGGATCGGGCGGAAGGGGGCGATACG
Organism: uncultured Microbacterium sp.; assembly: GCF_913776565.1. GTDB lineage: Bacteria > Actinomycetota > Actinomycetes > Actinomycetales > Microbacteriaceae > Microbacterium. Next base: position 11,361 of record NZ_CAJYPF010000067.1, read on the forward strand.
CCCGCGAGCCGCGAAAGGCGCGGCCGCGTCATCGGAAGGAGAACTTCGTGACCACGAAGTCTCAGGACCGCCGCAAGGTGCGTCTGTCGCGCGCCCTCGGCGTCGCGCTCACCCCCAAGGCCGCCCGCTACCTCGAGAAGCGTCCCTACGCTCCCGGCGAGCACGGCCGCACCAAGCGCAAGGCCGACAGCGACTACGCCGTCCGTCTGCGTGAGAAGCAGCGTCTGCGCGAGCAGTACGGCATCCGCGAGAAGCAGCTGCGCATCGCGTTCAACGAGGCCCGCCGCACCGACGGCCTGACCGGTGAGAACCTGGTCGAGCTGCTCGAGATGCGTCTGGACGCCCTCGTCGTGCGTTCGGGCTTCGCCCGCACCACCGCGCAGGCGCGCCAGCTCGTCGTGCACCGCCACATCCTGGTCGACGGCCAGCTCGTGGACCGCCCGTCGTTCCGCGTGAAGCCGGGTCAGCAGATCCACGTCAAGCCCAAGAGCGAGGGCCTCGAGCCCTTCCAGGTCGCCGCCGCCGGTGGGCACGCCGAAGTGCTGCCCCCCGTCCCGGGTTACCTCGAGGTCGACCTGTCGACGCTTCAGGCCAAGCTCGTGCGTCGCCCCAAGCGCGCCGAGGTGCCCGTCACCTGTGACGTGCAGCTCGTCGTCGAGTACTACGCCGCCCGCTGATCCCAGCGAGCAACACGAGGGGCGTCGGGTTCTCCCGGCGCCCTTCGTCGTTCCCGGTCGCGCTCTCCC
>NZ_CAJYPF010000068.1 GCF_913776565.1 uncultured Microbacterium sp.
TCCTGCTGCTGGTGACGGTGGCCGCGTGGATCGCGCTCTTCGTGGTGCGGTACCTGTTCCAGTGGTTCTTCTCCCCGTTCGCGCGACCGCCCGCCGGGTCGACGAGGTCGCTGCGGCACCGCTCTCGGGTGGTGAGCACGGTCGCCGGGTTCCGCGGGGCCGTGTCTCTGGCGATCGCCCTGTCGGTCCCGGTGACCACCGCCGCGGGTGAGCCGGTCGCGGGTCGCGACGCGATCGTCTTCGTCACCGCGGGGGTCATCGTCCTGACGCTCCTGGTGCAGGGACCGCTCCTGCCGGCCGTCATCCGCTGGGCGAAGCTGCCGAGCGACGACGCCGCGGTCGACGAGTATCAACTCGCCGAGCGGGCGATCTCGGGTGCGGCTCTCGCGGCGCTCGACGACCTCGCGGTGGAGCACGGCATCAGCGACCGCGTGCGCGACCGGGCGCGGCGCGAGGGGTACGAGCGTCTCGAACTCGCCAACGCTCGCGCGGTCGCGCGTCAGCGGGCGATCGAGGAGCGCGACCTGGCCGAGCTCGACGCCTCGTTCGACGAGGCCTCGTCGACGGGTCCGGTGCCTCCCGACGGGCCGGACGGCGATCAGCGCACCGGCGACCGTGCGGCCGCGGAGACGGATCAGGATGCCGCCTTCACCGGGCCCCTGCAGATGATCGCCGTCAGCGACGACATCGACGTCACCCAGCGCTCGCCCCTGCTGCGTCACAAAGAGGCGCAGCGTCTGCGCCTCGCGATCCTCGACCGTAAACGCGAGGTGCTGCTGCGCCTGCGGCGCGAGGGGACCATCGACGACCTCGTCGCCCGCCGGATCCTCGCCGACCTGGACGTGGAAGAGATCCGCACGCGGGGAATCGAGAAGGCGGGCGACTGAACGCGACGGGCGTGATCCGTCCTTCCCCGCCACTCGGCGGCATACCTCCGCGGTTCTCGCGCCACACGGCGGGGACGCACCACGAAGGTCGAGCGGCATCATCGAGAGAGACGCAACGAGGCGTCCCCGACGAAGGAGCTACCGTGACCGTTTCCGGCATCCTGCCCCGCCCGCCCTTCGACCCCGAGCTCGCTCCCATGCTCGACGTGATCGGCCAGATGCTTCCGCCCACGCTGACGGCTGAGATGCTGCCCGCCTTGCGCACCGAGTCGATACCGGGCATGCCGACCACCGCCGAGATCCTCGAGTCTGCGCAGCTCCAGTCGCGCGACGTCACGATCCCGGGATTCGAAGGGGCCGACATCGTCGTCTCGGTCATCGAGTCGAAGGGGCGCACCGGCACCGGCCCCGGCATCTTCCACACGCACGGCGGGGGAATGATCATGGGTGACCGGTTCGCGGGCGTCGCCGGGTTCGCGGAGTGGATCCACCGGTACAACGCCGTGCTCGTCAGCGTCGAGTATCGCCTCGCCCCCGAATTCCCCGACCCGTATCCCGTCGAGGACTGCTACGCGGGGCTCGTGTGGACGGCTGAGAACGCCGAAGAACTCGGCATCGAGAGCGAGCGGCTGATGATCGCCGGTGGCAGCGCCGGCGGAGGCCTCGCCGCGGGCGTCGCTCTTCTCGCCCGCGACCGACGGGGACCTCAGCTCATCGGGCAGATGCTGATGTACCCGATGCTCGACGACCGCGATGCGACCGTGTCGACGCGTCAGATCGACGGTGTCGGCGTGTGGGACCGCGGGAGCAATCTGCTGGGCTGGGGCTCGCTGCTTGGTGAACGCCGGTCCACCGACGATGTGTCGATCTATGCTGCGCCCGCGCGAGCCACCGACCTCTCCGACCTGCCCCCGGCGTTCATCGACTGCGGCAGCGCCGAGGTCTTCCGCGACGAGGACGTCGCCTACGCCTCGGCGATCTGGGCGGCCGGCGGCCAGGCCGAGCTGCACGTCTGGCCCGGAGCGTTCCACGCCTCGGAGTCACTCGCGCCTCAAGCCGCCCTTTCGCACGACGCCGTCGACGCGCGCGATCGCTGGATCCGCCGGCTGCTCGGCTGAGTCGCGGTCCTATGCTGGGCGCGACGAAGGAGTGACCCATGCAAGAGCTCGCGGGACGGCTGAAGGTGCTCGACCCCGCCGCGAGCGAGTCGGTGAAGATCATCGGATACTTCGACTCGCTCGTGGCCGGGGGCGCGGGGGTCGAGTCGGTCGTCCGAGCCGCGGCGATCCTGAGCGGGGTCCCCGCGGGCGCGCGGGTGCGCGGCCGGCTCATCGGCATCGACGCCGACGGCGCGCGCACCGCACCTCGAGAGCCCGAGGGAGCGGATGCCGCCGACGCGCCGCGCGTCTGGCTCGAGCGTCGGGAGGGCGACGATGTCAACGACGCCATGATCGTCGACCGCGCGCAGGTCGCCCTCGCGATCATCGTCGCGCGCGCCGACCCGACGACGAGCGCGGTCGAACGCGTGATCGACGCGACGACCTCGCGGGTGGATCGCGAGGCAGCCGCCCACCGCCTGCGCCTGAGCGGAGCGGTGCGCGTGGTGGCGGCTCCGCCCACCTCGCACCACGTGCTCACGGCATCCACCGTCCTGGCGACGAACGAGGGAGCGGTGTGGATCGGCCTCGGCGATGTGGTGCCGCCGGACGGACCCGTCGGAACGAGCGTCGCGAGCGACCTCGACGACCTCCCCCGCGCCTGCGCCGACGCCCGTCTCGCGCTGCGCCTCGCCGACGATCGGCACCGGGTGGTCGATGCGTCCGACCTGGGAGTGCTGATCGTGCTGGCGCGATCGTTCGAGGCATCGGCGCCGCGGCATCCGGATGTCGAGGCACTCGATGCCCTCGATGCCCGCGCACTCACCGCCCTCGATGTCGTCATCGACAGCGAAAGCATCCGCGCGGCCGCGACACGACTGTCGCTGCATCACAGCAGCTTGCAGTCGCGTCACGAGACGTGGACACGTCAGCTCGGGTACGACCCCCTGACCCCGCGTGGGCGTGCGCGGTTCCTCGCTGCCCGGCTGCTGCAGCGGCTGCAGTGATCCCGCGCGCGCTGCGCCACCGACCGCGCCGTCCGCAGGGACTTCTCCTCCTTCGCGCGAGGTCGTCGAGCGCTTCGCACCAGGTGGGCTATCGTCCCGTCACGAGACCGTCTTGCCCCACACCCGCTCCACTCGCCGCAGGGCGGCCTCGCCGCCCTCGGTCAGCACGGACCGTTCGTCGGGGTGGTCTCGGAAGAACCGCAGCACCACCGCGACGTCATTCGGGTCCGCACCGAGGGAGGGCATTGCGGCCAGGACCGGATGGGAGCCGTTCACGTCCGCGATCGACAGCTTCGCCGCCCGTGCCGCGACGACTCCGACGTCGGCGATGTCATCCCACATCAGGTGGGCCTCTCCTGCACCCCGGATGCCGTGAATTCCGAGTTCCGTCATCTCCAGTCCCGCAGGGAGTCGAGCCGTCCACAGCATTCGCGCGAGTGCGATCAGACCGACGACGGCGATCACGCTGGTACCGATCACGATCGACCGCGACGAGCTCCCCCTGCAGATGCAGGTCGCCTCCGAGGCACTCCGCCCCGTCGACGGTCCGCCTTCATCAGTCGAGCACCACCTCGATGTTGCGGTGCTCACCGAACACGCGCAGCACCAGCTCGAAGTACGTCTCTCCCTCCCCGGCGTCGAGCGCCTCGAGCGCGCGGCGCGCGGCGTCCGCGGAGTACACCTCGGGTCGATCGAGCTTGGCGCGGTAGTACTCCGTCGTCGCCGCGACGCCCAGCGCCCGCCGCGCGACGTCGGCGTGTCTCCAGACGACGCGTACCGGCTCCCCGCCGCGCAGCACCCCGAACCCGCCGTACAGAAGGTCGTCCAGAGCGTCGAGGCTCTCACCGAGCGTCCACTCTTCGTCCGGCATGAACACGCGATTCAGCTCGGCATAGAGCGACGGGATGCCGCGGACCACCGAACCGTCGATCTCGAGCGTGCGCGGGGGCATGGCATCCATTCTGCTGCCCCCTCTCCGAACGGGGCGTCACTTCCCCGGCACGAGCAGTCCGCTCTCGTAGGCCGCGATGACCAACTGCGCGCGATCATGCGCGCCGAGCTTGAGCATCGTGTTCTTCACGTGCGTCTTCGCGGTGTGCGGAGAGATGTAGAGGGATGCCGCGACCTCGTCGTTCGACCGGCCCCGCGCGACGAGCGCGAGCACCTCGCGTTCGCGCTCGGTCAGCATCGCCAGCGAGGGGGCGTCTCGCGGGGCGGTGGTCGGGGCGCGGCGGACGTACTTCTCGATCATCGCCCGCGTCGCGACGGGCGACAGCAGGGCCCCGCCCTCGTCGACGGTGAGCACGGCGTGCACGATCTGTTCGGGTTCGGCGCCCTTGCCGATGAAGCCGCTCGCTCCCGCGCGCAGGGCCGCGACGACGTAGTCGTCCTCTTCGAACGTGGTGAGGATGAGCACTCTCGTCTCACTCAGCGCCGGGTCGGCGCAGATCCGCTCTGTCGCCTCGATCCCGTCCATGCGCGGCATGCGGATGTCGCACACCACCACGTCGGGGCGCAGCGCCGCCGCGAGCGCGACCGCCTCTTCGCCGTCGGTCGCCTCACCGACGACGTCGATGCGGGTTTGCGCGTCGAGCAGGTCGCGCACGGCCGTACGGATGAGGGCTTGGTCGTCGACGACGAGCACGCGGGTCATCGCTCGGCTCCCGACGACGCGGTGCGCGGGAACGGCAGCAGCGCGGCGAGGCGGAACCCTCCGGGAGCCACTCCCGCCTGCAGACTCCCGCCCACCGACTCGACGCGCTCACGCAGGCCCGCCAGGCCGAAGCCCGAGGCCGTCGGCTCGTCGACGGGTCGGTCCAGCGGGTTGGTGACGACGATCTCCACCGCCGCGTCGAGGCGACGGAGCAGCACGTGCGCGCGCCGGCCCGTGCCGTGCTTGAGGGCGTTGGTCAGCCCCTCCTGCACCACGCGGTACGCGACGATGTCGAGGGTGAGGGGAAGGACCTCGGGGCTGAGCTCGTCGCGGACGACCACGTCGAACCCCGCGATCCGCACGGATTCGACGACGTCGCCGAGCCGGGCGATGCCCGGCTGCTCGCGCGAGCCGGACTCGTCGGGGGCGCGCAACACCGCGAGCAGCGACCCGATCTCGGCGAGGACGTCGCGCGAGGCCGTCCGGATGGTCGCGAGGGCCTCGCGCGCCCGCTCCGGACGCGCCTCGAGGGTCGAGGTCGCCACCCCGGCGTTCAGGCTGATCACCGAGATCTGGTGGGCCACGGCGTCGTGCAGGTCGCGGGCGATGCGCAGGCGCTCCTCGGTGACCCGCCGGCGCGCCTCGGCCTCGCGGGTCTGCTCGGCGCGACGCGCGCGTTCGATCACGGCATCCACGTACGCGCGGCGCGAGCGCGCGGCGTCCCCCAGGGCTCCCGCCAGGGCCACGGCCAGGCCGACCTGCAGGAAGCGGGTGTCGAGCCCCGTGGTCAGCTCGATGACGATGCCGGCGGCGACCAGGCCCGCCACGGCGGGGATCGCGACGGGAGCGGCCTCGCGACGGGTGAGGCGGTCGGCCATGCCGTACGCGGCGATCACCACCGCCAGCGCGGCGCCCGGGTCGATCGTGCCCCGCGCGAGCGCGGTGACGTACAGCGCGATGCAGGCGATCAGGACCGACCGCGGCCGGCGACGCCGCAGCGGCAGCAGCACCGCCGGGGCGAGGACGAGGACGCCCACGAGAGGGCTCGACGGGTGCAGCTCGGGAAAGGGCACCGGCGCGAACGTCGGCACGACGACGAGCACGGCGATGACGACGTCGACGATCCACGCACGACCGGCCGGCACCAGGCGCGGCGGGGAGTCCGTCATCGGGTCGGGTCGCATCGCTCCAGTCTGACCGCTCGGGCCGCCGGCCCACCATCGCCCTGCCGGGGCGGTCGAGGAATACCCCCACGGGGGGAGGCGGTCACCCCCACCGAGCGACGCGGATGCCGGGGCCGGCGGGCGACAGTGAGGACATGGCATCCGCACCCCCTCCCCCACTGCTCTCGGTCACCGATCTGCACAAGTCCTACGGCCGCGGCTCGGCGCGCTTCGACGCGCTGCGCGGCGTGAGCCTCGACATCCACCGCGGTGAGAGCATCGCGATCGTCGGCAAGAGCGGCTCGGGCAAGTCCACGCTCATGCACCTGCTCGCCCTGATGGACGCACCCACCCGCGGCACCGTCCGTCTCGAGGGGACGGATGCCGCCACCCTGCGCGGCCGTCGCCTCAACCGCACCCGCAACAAGACGTTCGGCTTCGTGTTCCAGCAGTTCTTCCTGACCCCCACCGCCTCGGTGCTCGAGAACGTGGTGCTGCCCCTGAAGATCGCCGGCGTCGGACGGGGCGAGCGTCGCCGCCGCGGCCTCGCCGCCCTCGCCGAGCTCGACATGCAGGACAAGGCCAAGAACAAGGCCACCGCTCTATCCGGAGGCCAGAAACAGCGCGCGGTGATCGCCCGCGCCCTGGTGAACGACCCGCAGGTGATCTTCGCCGACGAGCCCACGGGCAATCTCGACTCGGCCACCGGCGCCGTCGTCGAGGACATCCTCTTCCGTCTCAACCGCGAGCACGGGATCACCCTGATCGTCGTCACCCACGACGACGACCTGGCGGCGCGCTGCGACCGTCGGATCCAGATCCGCGACGGCGTCATCGTCGCCGAGGAACGGAGCGCGGCATGAAGACCACCGACCTCGTCTCGACGGCGGCGGCGAACACCTTCCGGTCCAAGACCCGCACGATCCTCACCGTCCTCGCGATCTTCGTGGGGGCCTTCACCCTCACCCTGACCAACGGCCTCGGCACGGGCATCAACCGCTTCATCGACGACACCGTCTCGGGCATCGGCGCGTCCGACGTGCTGACGGTCACCAAGGCCACCGGTGGGGGCGCGGCATCCACCGGACCCCAGAGGTACGACCCCGAGTCCCTCACCTCGGGCACCACCGACCCGGGGCGCCCCGGGGCCACGACGGAGGTGTCCGCCCTGACGGATGCCGACATCTCGGCGATCGCGCAGCTGCCGGGCGTCGAGAGGGTCGTGCCGACCAAGGCCGTGAAGATCGACTTCGTCCAGGTCGACGGCGGGGACCGCTACGTCGCCTCGGCCGGGTCGCTCATCGGCGGACAGACGCCGCAGCTCGCGGCCGGTTCCGTGCCGGACGACGCCGCAACGGTCCTGCAGACGGCGATCCCGCAATCGCTGGTGACGCCCCTGGGCTTCGCGAGCGACGGCGACGCGATCGGTGCGACCCTGACGATCGCCGTCTCGGACCCGGTGCGCACGCAGCACCTCGTCGAGGCCGAGATCACCGGGGTGACCGAGGGCGCGTTCGCCAACACCACCGCGCTGACGACCGGTCCCGCGCTCGAGGACGCCCTCTTCACCGCGCAGAACACGGGGGTGCCGACCGACCAGCTCGACCGGTACGCCAGCGCGAGCGCGTTCGTGTCGTCCGGGGCGACCACGGCGCAGATCGACGAGGTCAAGACGGCCCTGACGGATGCCGGATACGCCGGCCAGACCGTGTCCGACCAGCTCGGCACCTTCGAGGCCGTGATCGACGGCATCGTGCTGGTGCTGAACGCCTTCGCCGTGATCGCTCTGCTGGCCGCGAGCTTCGGTATCGTCAACACCCTGCTCATGTCGGTGCAGGAGCGCACGCGCGAGATCGGCCTGATGAAGGCCATGGGGATGGGGAGCGGACGGGTGTTCTCGCTCTTCAGCCTCGAGGCGGTGTTCCTCGGCCTTCTCGGCAGCGTCATCGGTGCGGGGGTGGCGATGGTCGTGGGCACCGCCGTGAGCGCGCAGCTCGGCCGGTCGCTCTTCAGCGACCTGCCCGGTCTGCAGCTGATCGCCTTCGACCCGGTGTCGATCCTGGTGACGACGGTGGCGATCATGGCGATCGCGTTCCTCGCCGGGAGCCTTCCCGCCGCCCGCGCCGCGCGCGCCGACCCGGTGGAGTCGCTGCGCTACGAGTGAGCGCGGGAGAAGACGGTCCGGGTTCGGCGGAGCCCGGGCCGTCGCGGCGTTGTCAGGCGGGCAGCGCGACCCCGTGCAGCGCCCCGACGACCGGGGCCAGCTCGGGCTGCTGCTCGGCATCGGCGAGCACCCGCGCCAGGGCGGCATCGTGCACGGGGTGCGCGTCGCGGTACAGCGCGCGCCCCGCGGGGGTCAGCTCGGTGTAGATGCCGCGGCGGTCGTCGGCGCAGAGGACGCGGGTCAGCAGACCGCGCCCCTCGAGCCGGTTGACCAGACGGGTCGTCGCGCTCGGGCTGAGGGCCGCGGCCCGAGCGAGCTGCTGCATGCGCATGTGCCAGCCGTCCTGGCGGTCGAGGGCGTCGAGGACGGTGTACTCGACGACCGACAGCTCGACGGCGGCGAGCGCCCGCTCGAGCTCGGCCTCGATCAGTCCGTGCAGGGCGGCGAGGGTCCGCCAGCCCTGGGCGCGGACCTCGACGGCGTCGTCGGCGATGCCCATGGCGCACTCCTCTCGTAGATAGTTGCTTGCGCGGGATACTTGCGTGTGCAATGATCTCTCTCGCGCTGCAAAAGAGCGCGCTTGCAACTATCTCAGTGTATCAGGAGACCCCTCATGCCTCTCGGACTCGTCGCCCTCGCCGTGGGCGCCTTCGGAATCGGACTCACGGAGTTCGTCATCATGGGCTTGCTGCCCGAGGTCGCCGCCGACTTCGCCGTGTCGGAGGCGAGCGCCGGCTGGCTCATCTCGGGCTACGCCCTGAGCGTCGTCGTCGGCGCCCTCGGACTCACCGCGGCGACCACCCGCCTCCCCCGCAAGCCCGTCCTGCTCGGCCTGATGGTCCTCTTCCTCATCGGCAACGCCCTGACCGCGCTGGCCCCGGGATACGACGTCGCGATGATCGGACGCATCATCGCCGCCCTGTGCCACGGCGCCTTCTTCGGCATCGGCGCGGTCGTCGCCGCCGATCTCGTCGCCCCCGAGAAGAAGGCCGGCGCCATCGCCCTGATGTTCACCGGGCTCACCGCGGCCAATGTCTTCGGCGTGCCCTTCGGCACCTTCCTCGGTCAGCAGTTCGGCTGGCGTTCGACCTTCTGGGCGATCGTGGCCGTCGGCGTCGTCGCCCTGATCGGCATCCTGACCCTGGTGCCGTCGCTGCCCCGCCCGGCCACCCCTGTCGCGCTCCGCACCGAACTCGCCGCGTTCCGATCCGGTCAGGTCTGGTTGTCGCTCGTCATCACCGTGCTCGCCTACGGCGGCATGTTCGGCGCGTTCACCTACATCGCGTACACGCTCACCGAGGTCAGCGGCTTCGCCGCGGAGTCGGTCCCCTGGCTGCTCGTGCTGTTCGGTGTGGGCCTCGTGATCGGAAACGTCGTCGGCGGGCGTCTCGCCGACCGATCGATCGACCGCACCCTGCTGTTCTTCGTCGCCGCGCTGCTGGTGGTGCTGGTCGCCTTCGCGGCTCTCGCGGCATCCGGGATCGCCGCCGCGGTCGCGCTGTTCCTCATGGGGGGCTTCGGCTTCGGCACCGTCCCGGGTCTGCAGAGCCGCATCATGAACTCCGCCGGGGGCGCACCCACGCTCGCCTCGGGCGCGAACATCGGCGCCTTCAACGTCGGCAACGCGCTCGGCGCGTGGGCGGGCGGCCTCGGGATCGCCGCCGGCTGGGGCTACACCTCGCCGCTGTGGATCGGCGCCGCGATCACCGCCGCCGCCCTCGTGGTGGTCGTCGCCGCCATGCTCAGCGCCCGGCGTCGGCGGACGGCAGCGCCTCAGCCCGTCGCCGCGATGGCCTGACCCGAGTCACCCGGTGACCCGTCCCCCGTCGGGGTGCGGGTCACCGGCGTCTGATGAGGGATGCCGCCGCTCACGCCCGCGAGTGCACCGAGGCGCGCTGCACCTGGTCGGGCGTGGGCGTCACGCCGGTGTACCGGGCGAACTGACCGGCGGCCTGCAGGGCGATGACCTCGGCGCCGGTGATGACGTCGCGATCCGCCGCGCGCGCGGCGCGGATGAGCGGTGTCTCCGCCGGAAAGGCGACCACGTCGAACACGGTGCGCGCCGCCTCGATGTGCGCGGGCGGGAAGGCGAGGGTCTCGGCATCCGGACCATCCATCCCCCGGGGCGTCACGTTGACGATGATCTCGGCTCCGGGGGCGGGATCGTCCGGGATCCACCGGTAGCCGTACGTCTCGGCGAGCGCGGTACCGGCCGCGGCGTTGCGGGCCAGCACGGTGACGTCGCCGAATCCCGCTCCGTGGAACGCCGCGACGACGGCTTTGGCCATTCCGCCCGATCCGCGGACGACGACGGATGCCGCCGGCTCGAGCCGGTGACTGTCGATGAGGCTCGCGATGGCTTCGTAGTCGGTGTTCGACGCCGTCAGCACGCCGTCGTCGTTGACGATGGTGTTGATCGACCCGATCGCCGCCGCGGACGGTTCGATCCGGTCCACCAGCGGGATCACGGCCTCTTTGAACGGCATCGAGACGGAGCATCCACGGATGCCGAGGGCCCGCACTCCCCCGATCGCGGCTGCGATGTCGGTCGTGGTGAAGGCCTTGTAGACGAAGTCGATCCCCAGCTCGGCGTAGAGGAAGTTGTGGAAGCGGGTGCCGATGTTGGAGGGGCGCCCCGAGAGCGAGATGCAGAGGGTCGTGTCCTTGCTGAGCTCGGGCATGGGGTCTCCTTCGGACGGCGAACCTCCATGCTACGGGCGGCCCTCCCCGGGACCCCCGAGCGGGGGACGACGAGAGGGCCGGACGCCTGTCGGCATCCGGCCCTCTCGTTCGAACCTCGCACGGAGGTTCCGGACGACTAGTTACCGCCGTTGATCACCGACAGGTACGACCCGAAGGGGCGTCGTGTCTCGGTGGGGGCGAAGTCGTCGGCAATGCCCTCGTGAGGCGCGTTTTCGTTCTGCATGTACTGAGTGTGCGCGAGGCGCTCGTCCCGGGGCAGGCGCTTGACAACTGCCTTATATCTCGCCTAGCTAACTACTTGTGCCTCTAGGCTTTCGATGCGCTGCTCGAGGTAGGCGATGTACTCCGCCATGTACGACAGCTTGGCCTCGAGGCGGTCCAGGCGGGGGCTGATGTGCCCCTGGTTGTAGCTGAAGGGCACCTTCAGCGGATTGTCCTCGTCGATCTTCGCCAGCACGGCGCGCAGTCGGTCGGAGTCTCCGGGGGCGTTCGTCATGACCGCCAGCGTACGCGCGCTCAGGAGCCGGGGGCCGCGTCCGTGACGCCCAGCGACGGCTGCAGCACGATGATGCCGGCGCCCACCAGCGCCACCGCCGAGCCGACGTAGTCCCACACCGTCGGCCG
>NZ_CAJYPF010000069.1 GCF_913776565.1 uncultured Microbacterium sp.
CGCGCCCGCTCCGGTGGCCTCGCCCGTCAAGCAGAAGAACGGCGTCGGACTCGCCGCCCTGATCGTCGGTGCCGTGGCGATCGTCTTCGCCATCATCCCGTTCATCAGCTTCATCGCGTGGCTGCCCGCCCTCGCCGCCATCGTCCTCGGCATCGTCGGTCTCGTCCTGAAGAACCGCGCGCGCGGATTCGCCTGGGTGGGACTCGCCCTCGGTGTGGTGGCCTGGATCCTCTCGATCATCGTCTCCGCCGCGTCCCTCTTCGGTGTGGCAGGTGCCGTCAGCGAGAGCCTCGAGAACGCCACCATCGCGCCGGTCGCTCCCACCGAGATCGTTGCGGGGGATGACGCGTCCCCCGAGGCCGCGCCCGTTGCGGGAGGCAACCTCGTCTACGAGGTGACGAGTGATGCCGCGACGGTCTCGAACGTCACCTACCTCACGGCCGACGCGACCGGGAGCTCCACGCAGCAGGAGGCCGACGTCGCCGCGCCGTGGACGACCGAGTTTGCGGTCGACGACTCCGGCATGTTCGACTTCTCCGTCTTCTCGCTCGTGGCCCAGGCGGACCAGTCCGCCACGACGGTCTCGTGCAAGATCACGTTCAACGGCGAGGTCATCTCCGAGCAGACCTCGACGGGGCAGTTCGCCATCGTCACGTGCTCCGGCTCCACGCAGTGAGCTGAGCGCCGCTCGAAGACGGCGCCTTCGCGATGGTCGCGCCCCTCTCGGGGCGCGACCATCGTGTTTTTCGCGGCGTCGGTCCAGAAGGGTTCCCGAGCGGCCGATCGGCTGTCGGGCCGCCCGGCTGTCGGAGGTTCGGTGCAGAGTAGACCCATGAGTCGTATCGGCACGATCTTCAGCCCCTACCCCCACCCGCCCGAGCAGTTGCGCGACGCCGCACGCGCCGCCGAGGACGCCGGCGTCGAAGAGCTGTGGCTGTGGGAGGACTGCTTCCGGTCCTCGGCCTGGGCGGCCGCTGCCGCGGCTCTCGCGGTCACCGACCACCTGCGCATCGGCGTGGGTATCTCGCCTTTCCCGCTGCGCAACGTCGCCGCGTCGGCGATGGAGGTCGCCACGATCGAGCGCATGTTCCCCGGTCGTCTGCTGCCCGGGTTCGGGCACGGGGTGCAGGACTGGATGCGGCAGGTCGGCGCCAAGGCCGCCTCGCCGTTGACGCTGATGCGCGAGCAGCTGCCGGCCCTTCGCGAGCTCTTGGCCGGCAAGAGGGTCAGCACCGAGGGGCGGTACGTCCGGCTGCGCGACGTCGCGCTGGACTGGCCGCCGGCGACGGCGCCGCTCGTCTACGCCGCGGCCGAGGGCCCCAAGACCCTCGCGGCCGCCGGAGAGGCCGCCGACGGCGTGGTCCTCGACAGCCGGCACACGGTCGACGAGGTGGCTGCGGCGGTCCAGACGGTGCAGGCGGCCCGCCATGCCGCAGGACGCGAGGGCCGCGCCGACATCGTGGCGTACGTGCTGACGGCCTTCGGGCCGGACGCCCGCGAACGGGCGACGGCCTCGCTGTCCGACCGACCTGACGCGGCCGACCGCGTCCTCGCCGGGTCGGTCTCCGAGGTCGCCGAGGGCGTCGCGAGATTCCAGGCGGCCGGGGTCGACGACGTCGTCCTGCTGCCCACCGACGACGTCGACCTCGCCGCGTTCTTCTCCGCGGTCGGCCAGGTCGCCGTCGCCGTACCCGACGCGGGCGGCGTCGCGTGAGCCGTGGCGTCGTCTCGCTCGGGGTGGCCGGCTCGCTCGGCCCCGACGCGATCGCGCGCATCGCACCGGCCGTCGAACAGGCGGGCTTCCACACTCTCTGGGTCAACGACACCCCCGACGGCGACGCCCTCGCGGCGCTCGCCGCGGCCGCCCGCGTCACTGAACGCCTGCACCTGGCGACCGGAGTCGTGCCCGTCGACCGGCGCCCCGCGTCCGAGATCGCCGGCGAGGCGGCATCCCTCGGCCTTCCGCTCGATCGCGTGACCATCGGCATCGGTTCGGGAATGGCCAAGCAGGGAGCGCTCGCCCGGGTGCGCGAGGCCGCCGACACGCTTCACCGGGCGGGTCTGCCGCGCGTGCTGGTCGGCGCGCTCGGCCCCAAGATGCGCCGCACCGCCGTCGAGAGCGCCGAGGGAGTGCTGCTCAACTGGGTGCCGCCCGTCGAGGCCCGCGAGCAGGCCGCGGAGCTGCATGCTCTGAAGCCGTCGACCCACGTCGCGGTCTACGTCCGCACGGCCATCGACATCGCCGCGCGCGAACGGCTCGAGAACGAGACCGCGCGCTACGCCTCGTTCCCGAACTACGCCGCGAACTTCGAACGGATGGGGGTGGATGCCATCGACACCACCATCCGCGACGGCAGCGAGCTGGGGTCGGCGCTCGAGGCGTACACGGCCGCAGCCGACGAAGTGGTGCTCCGCGCCATCGTCCCCGACGACACGGTCGAGGCGTACGTCGACTTCGCGCGGCGCACCGCGGCGAATCCGACGTGAGGTTCGCCGCGGCGAGCGCGCGGCCGTAGCGGTCGGCCGTGGCGGGCCATCGGCCGAGACCGACGCGCCGCCGCGGCGGCCCGCGGCGCGCGAGCGCGTGGGGACCGAACCCACGCGGCCCGCGCCCTCACGCGAGCGCGGGACCCGAACTGCGCGGCCTCGCCGTCAGCGCACCAACCGCACCGTCCGCGGGATCGGCCCGAACGCCGACGACGCCCCGTCGGTGACGAAGCCGTTGCGGGTATAGAACGCCCGGGCGCGCGGGTTGTCGTCCGCGACCCACAGCGACGCCGGTCGGTCGCCCAGAACGGCGTCGAGCAGACCCTGCCCGGCGCCGCTGCCGTGGTGTTCGGCGAGCACGTAGAGCATCGTGAGCTCCTCATCGCGGACAGCCTCGGGCTCGGGGGTCCGCTGAACCGCGGCAAACCCCACGATCTCGTCGCCGGCCGCGGCCACCACGGTGTCGAAGGTGCCTTCGGCGAGGTTCTGGCGCCACATGCCGATCCGCCGGTCGACGGCGAACCAGGGACTGGTGTCCGGGTCGTCGACGAAGCGGCCGTACGTCTCGCGCCAGGACGTGGCGTGCACGATCGCGATGCCCTCGGCATCCTCGGGCCGCGCCGTGCGGATCTCGATCGTGGAATCCTGCGACTTCTCCATTGCGGGAGCATACGGGTCGCGGCCTCGCGCATCCAGGACGGTGGCAGACTGACCGGATGCCGCGCCCTCGAGGTCTCACCATCCGCTCCGTCGCCCGCGGAGTGCTCGCCCTGCTGCTCGTCGCCGCCGGGGTCGGCCATCTCACGTGGGGTCGTCGCGGCTACCGCATCGTCGTGCCGGGGTGGGCGACGCGGATGCTGCATACCGACAAGGACGCGATCGTCGTCGCGTCCGGTGCCGCCGAGGTGCTGCTCGGTGTGGGGCTCATCGCCCTGCCCCGCGAGCGCCGACGCCTCGGCGCGGCCATCGCGGCGTTCTTCGTCGCCGTCTTCCCCGGCAATGTGCACCAGTGGCGCACGGGGCGATCGGCCCCCGGACTGAACACCGACCGGGCGCGATTCCTCCGCCTCTTCCTGCAGGTGCCGCTCATCGCCTGGGCGTGGTGGGCGACGCGCGAACGCTGATCCGACGTCCGTCACGGGAGCGAGGCGGGCCGAGCGCGAACGCCGACCCGACGTCCGTAACGGGCGCGACGCCGGCGACGCGCGAACGCAGGCGAACGCGACGGGTGCCCGCAGCGACGCGTTTCAGGCGGCTTCGCCGAGACCGATGACACCCGTGTCGAACGCGGCGCGGGCGAGCACCTTGTACCCGTGGTCGGGGAAGAACACCGTGATGCGATCCGCTTCGACCCCCATGACCGTGCCCGTCCCGAATTCGCCGTGCTCCACGACGGCATCGATCCGGATGCCGTCGTCCGCGGCATCCTGGGTCTCGGCGTCGGAGTCCGCCGGCGCGGTCGCGCCCGCGTCGCACCGGTCGCACGACCCGCACCGCTCGGGGGTCTCGACGCCGAAGTACTCGAGCAGCGCCCGGCGGCGGCAGTGGACCGTCTCGGCGTAGCCGCGCATGATCTCGATGCGCGAGGCGCGGATGCGCTCCTCGGCCTCGTCGCGATCGCGCACCGCTGCGACCGCGTCGCCCGCCGACACCTTCTTCAGCACCGACACCCCGTCGGGACCCGACGCGGCCAGTTCGCACGCCACGAGCTGATTCAGAACACGCCCGATCGCGCGGGTGGAGCGCCCCGAGGACTCGGCGATGTCTTTGGCGCGCAGGGGGTTCTCCGCCCGTCGCAGGACGTCCCAGACCCCCGCGACGTCGGCGCGTTTGCTGTGTCCGCCGGCGAAGAACGACCGCAGCGCGAAGTCCTCGGCGCGGTAATGCAGGATCGCCCGCGCGGGCCGGCCGTCGCGCGCCGCGCGGCCGATCTCCTGCGCGTAGGAGTCGAGGGACTCGGTGACGTCCGCGTGCACGACCAGCCGGACGTCGGCCTTGTCGACGCCCATGCCGAACGCCGACGTGGCCACGACCACGTCGAGCTCGCCGCCGCTCCACGCCGCGTGCACCTCGTCGCGCCGCTTCTGCGCCATCGCGCCGTGGTACGCGGCCGCACGCAGGCCCAGCGCCACCAGCTCGTCGGCGAAGGCGTCGGTCTCTTTGCGCGTCGCCACGTACAGCATGGCCGGGCCGCCGGCATCCCGCACATCGTCGACGACGGCGCGGCGCTTGCCGGCGTCATCCTCGTGGCGGCGCACCGACAGGTGGATCTCGGGGCGGTCCATGCCGCGCACCTCGAGGTGGGGATCGCGCATGCCCAGGCTCGAGACGATGTCGTCGCGGACGGGAGCGGATGCCGTGGCGGTGAGGGCCAGCACGGGCGGGCGCCCGAGCGCCTCGACCGCATCGCCGATGCGCGCGTAGTCGGGACGGAAGTCGTGCCCCCACGCCGAGACGCAGTGGGCCTCGTCGACCACGACGAGGCGCACGTCGGCGCGCGCCAGGCGGTCGAAGACCTCGCTGTTGGCCAGCTGCTCCGGGGCG
>NZ_CAJYPF010000070.1 GCF_913776565.1 uncultured Microbacterium sp.
CCCTCGACGAGCTCGACGCCCATGAGGCGCGCGAGCAGAGTGTGCTCGAAGTACGCCGAGTTGTACACACCCGGCGTCAGCACGACGATGTTCGGATCGTCGATCCCGGGCGGGGCGGACGCGCGCAGGGCCGCGAGCAGCTTGTTGGGATAGTCGCCGACGGGGCGCACGCGCATCGACACGAACAGCTCGGGCAGCGTCTGCGCCATGACGCGGCGGTTCGAGATGACGTACGACACGCCCGAGGGCACCCGGACGTTGTCTTCGAGCACGCGCATCTCGCCGTGCTCGTCGCGGATCAGGTCGATTCCCGACACCTGGATGCGCACGCCGTTGGCACTGCGGATGCCGGCCGCCTGGCGATAGAAGTACTGCGACGACGAGATCAGACCCGCGGGCAGGATGCCGTCGCGCACGCAGTGCTGATTGCCGTACGCGTCATCGAGGAACGCCTCGAGCGCACGGACGCGCTGCTTCACGCCGGCCTCGATGCGCGACCACTCGTCGTACGCGATGACCCGGGGCACGGCATCCAGGGGGAACGGCCGCTCCTCGCCCGCGAAGTCGAACGTGACGCCCTGCGCGAGGTAAGAACTCGCCAGCGATTCGGTGCGACCGCGCAGCTCCTCTTGCGTCATCTGCGCGAGCGTCTGGTACAGCTCCCGATACGCCTCGCGCGAGGGGGCGGCGTCTCCGGGGCGGGCCGGAACGCCGAACATCTCGTCGTACGCCGGGATGCCGGAAGCGGTCTTGCGCGGCGCCAGCGTGGAGCCGTAACCGTCGAACAGGTCACCCATGCCACGACTCTACTCAGCGCCGTGTTGCCGGAACGTTTCCCACCCGCCGCGCCGCACACCACCAACCGCGCGAGTCGCCGGAATCCGTCGCTTCGACGCGAACAACGGCGACAGGACGTGGCGACTCACGCGGGGCGGGAGCGGGCGTGCGGGTCAGGTGCCGGGGCGCAGCACCACCTTGATGCAGCCGTCCTCCTTCTTCTGGAACGTCTCGTACAGGCCGGGGGCGTCCTCGAGCGGGGCGTGGTGGGTGACCAGGTCCATCACGCCGAGCGGATCGGCGGGGTCTTCGACGAGCGGCAGCAGGTCGTCGATCCACCGCTTGACGTTGCACTGACCCATGCGCAGGTTCAGCTGCTTGTCGAACATGGTCTTCATCGGCAGCACGTCCGCCTCGCCGGCGTAGACGCCGCTGAGCGACACGGTCCCGCCGCGACGCACGAGGTCGATCGAGGCGTAGACCGCCGCGAGCCGGTCGATGCCGGCCTTGTCCATGAGCTTTCGCGCGAGGGCGTCGGGCAGCAGACCGACGGCGTTCTGGGCGAGCTTCGCGCCGCCGTTGCCGTGAGCCTCCATGCCGACGGCATCCACGACCCCGTCCGCACCGCGCCCCTCGGTGAGGTCGATCAGTTCGTCGACCACCGTGTCGGTCAGGTCGTAGGTCAGGATGCCGTGGCGCTCGGCCATCGCGCGACGGTCCGCCTCGGGCTCGATCGCGAGGACGCGATAGCCGAGGTGCACGCCGATGCGGGCGGCGAACTGCCCGACCGGGCCGAGGCCCATGACGGCGAGCGTGCCGCCCTCGGGGACGTCGGCGTACCGCACGCCCTGCCACGCCGTGGGCACGATGTCGCTGAGGAAGAGGTAGCGGTCGTCGGGCAGATCGTCGCCGACGCGGATGTGGTTGTAGCCGGCCAGCGGGACGCGCAGGTACTCGGCCTGGCCGCCCGGCACCTGGCCGTACAGCTTGGTATAGCCGAACAGCGCCGCGCCGCTGCCGTACTCGCGCACCTGCGTCGTCTCGCACTGGGACTGCAGGCCGCGTCGGCACATGAAGCACTGACCGCACGAGATGTTGAACGGCACCACGATGCGGTCGCCGACGGCGAGATTCGTCACGGCCGAGCCCACCTCGACGACGACGCCCATCGGCTCGTGACCGAGCACGTCGCCCTTGTCGATGAACGGGCCGAACAATTCGTAGAGGTGCAGGTCGGAGCCGCAGATCGCGGTCGAGGTGATCTTGACGATCGCGTCGGTCGGCTTGAGGATCTGCGGGTCGGGGACCTCTTCGACGCTCACGTTGCGCGTGCCCTGCCAGGTCAGTGCCTTCATGGTGATGCCTTCCGTTCCGGGGACACCCACTGTGGGCCGAGAGGACCCGGGATGCCGAGGTGGTTGACGAACCCCCTCCCGGTGGGTCACTCCCCGGGATCCGCGGCGCGCGACGCGACTCATTCCGGCGGCTCGATCGTGCGCGGACGACTGACCTTCAGCTGACTTCCCGCTGGAGCGACTACGGTTCACGCCGTGCACGTCGCGGCACGGCCGTCCGCGGTGGCGACGGCCGGCTGATCGCGTCCCCTGTTGCGGAAAGGAACGGGTCTGTCAGGATGGCGTGATGTCCGGCACGTCGAAGCTCATCTCCGCACTCTCGACGCTCGCCGTCATGACTGCGACGGTGGCCGGGTGCTCCGCCACAGCTCCCGCGGTCGTCGAGACGTCCGCGGCATCCGCTTCTCCGGCCGTCTCCGAACCGGCGGCCGAGGCTGCGGCCGAGGCGGCATCGACGCCCGCGTCGGAGGACTGTTCGCGGATGTCGGAGGTCTACGGCTCCGAGGGTGGTCTGTATCTCGAGCGCCACGGGACACTTCGGGATTTCGGTGCGCGGGAGTTCGCGCGCGGCGAGGTGACGGTGGATGAGAACGGCACGCCCTCGACCTACACGGTCGAGCCGGGTGACGTCGAAGCGGTGATCGCCGAGCGACTCTGCGCGTACCCGACGCTTGGCTCGATGAACCACGTGCGCACGATCCAGCCGGGGCAGGTGCTCTGGCTGACCCCCGATCCCGCCCTTCCGTGGGTGCCGTACTACAGCCCCGGCGACGCAGGTGCGGGATTCGAACAGCTCCCGTACCAGCAGGCGATCGAGTCCGCCGGTAGAGCCGTCGATGCCGGCGACGTGGATGCCGTGCGAGCGATCTGGAACGACACCCTCAAAGGCATGTTCGTGGATGAGCAGACCATCGACGCGGTCCAGGGGGTCGTCGACTCCGGCGACCTCGACGCGCTCCGCCAGCTCTTCTCCTGACGCGGGCTACGACTGGTCGTCGGTTGCGTCGGGCGGCAGCACTTCGCGCCGCAAGCGCCTGATGCCGGCGGCGGGCACCGCGGCGCCGTATTCCGAAGCGGTGGACGGAAGGGGCATCCTTGAACCGGTGGTGGTCGGGTGGTCTTTGCGCGGAACGGCGCGATCCCGTGCCGTTCAGTCGGTGATGTCGTGACAGGCGGGCGCGCCGCCGACGTGGCCGATGAAGCGAGCGTCCTCGAGGTCCCGACCGATGAACAGCGCCTCTCCGCGGTGCGCGTCGACGTCGAAGTCGGGGTTCAGCCCACCGACCCACTTCTCTGGTTGCGTTGAGTTCCGGCGGGCGTCGACCATGCGCCTCACGATCTCACTCGACGGGCACGGGCTCAAGACGGGGAGCCGACCTATGCCACACGAGGGCAAGGGCGGCCACGACACCGCCGAGGACGGCCCCGATGGTGTTCGTGACCCAGTCGCCCGTGTCGCACGCCCGACCGATCGCCGGCACGAGCGCCTGCACGGCCTCGATCGCCACGGACAGAGCGCTCGCGCAGAGGGTCGCGAGCACGGGTCTCTTCCACCGCAGACCCGCAAGCAGAGCGACCGGCACGAACAGCAGGATGTTGGCCATGGACTCCACCGCGGTCGGAGCGAGGAAGGGCAGCTCAGCGGCGCATCCGATCGCCCGGTCGCTCTCGCCCTCCGGGGAGAGGGTGAG
>NZ_CAJYPF010000071.1 GCF_913776565.1 uncultured Microbacterium sp.
CCTGCATGTTCAGGCCGACGCCCGCGGCGGTGAGCGAACACACCGCGATGCTCACACCGGGGTCGCCGTTGAACGCGTCGATCGCCGCCTGGCGGGCGGTCGAGGTCTGCTCGCCGCGCACCGACACGACCTTGAGGCCGGAGGCCTTGAAGTGGGCCTCGGCGGCATCCATGACATCGATGTGCTTGGCGAAGAAGACGACCTTGCCCACCGAGCGCTGAAGCTGCACGGCGTAGTCGGCGGCGAGGTGCGCCTTGGCCTGGCCGATGCGGCGGACCATCGTGAACACGTTCTCGCTGCCCGAGCCGGCGGCCTTGGCCTCTTCGAGCTCGCCGTGGGCGACGAGGCGGACGATGTCGTCGTCGATCTCGCCGGGCGCGAGGCCCCGGTCGCCGCGCGCCTCGAGGATGCGTCTGTATTTCGCGGCCAGACGGGCGCCGAGCTCGCGCTCGGCCTGACGGATCGATCGGCCGAACTCGTCGTCCAGTTCGACCGGCAGGTCGGCGACGAGCTTATCGGGCAGGTCGGCGGCGACGTCCTTCTTCTTGCGCCGCACGATGCCCATCGAGATGACCGCCTCGCGCGCCTCGGGGTAGAACGCCTTGTCGGCGGGAGTCAGGCCCGTGGCATCCAGTTTCTCCATCAGCTCGGGGCCCGGCTTCTCACCGTTCGTCCAACCGAGGAAGCGCCAGATCGCGTCGAAGTCCTCGACGTCATTGATCAGCGGGGTACCGGTCAGGGCGAGCATGAGCGGATCGCGCGTCTGCTGACGGACACGGGATGCCAGGGCCAGCACGTTCTGCGAGCGCTGCGACGTGAGGTTCTTGATGAAGTGCGCCTCGTCGACGACGACGCCCTTGAGCCCGATGGACGACAGCCACGAGAGGTGCCGGTCGAGGATCTCGTAGTTGACGATGAAGACGTCGGCGAAGGCGTCGATGTCGGCGCCGCCGCCCGAGATGACCGTCGCACGGCGCTGCGGCGTCCAGCGCTGCACCTCGCGCGCCCAGTTCATCTTCACCACGTTGGGGACGACGACCAGCAGGGGGTAGGCGTCGGCGACGGATGCCGCGAGCACCGACTCCGCCGTCTTGCCCAGGCCCGGTTCGTCGGCGAGAAGGAACGAGCGGTGTCCGGTGCGGACGGCCTCGAGGAAGCGCGACTGGTGCGGCATGACCTCGAGCCCGCGCGGGGAGAGCCGGTCGAACTCGGGGACGGGCGGCAGCTCCATGCTCGCGGCGGACCCGCCGGCTCCGGTCTCGAACGCCTTGTAGAGCGGGCCCATCAGTTCCCAGCCGTCGAGGCGGCGGCGAGGGGCATCGCCCGTCGCACGCGGGGTGAGGTCGGGAGCGAGGAACGGATTCGCCATCTGCCGCGCCTCGATCGAGGCCGGAACGACCTGCTTCTCAGCGAGGGCCGCGGGCACGACCGGCGCGACCTTGGGGGTGTTGTCGGTGATGATGAGCTCGTCGGCGGGCAGTTCGGCACCGGATTCGAGCAGCCAGTCGCGACGCATGCGCCGGGCGACCGGCGAGGTCGCGGCGTCGACCTCGAGCAGCTGGATCAGCGAGGTGTCGCGCGCGGCGGTCTTGGCGAGGATCGTCGCCACGCCGTCGAGACGCTTGAGCAGCTCGGCGCGGGCGGCGTCGGTGATCTCGGTGTCGGCCTTCACCCGGGCGCGCTCCTCGCGCACGAGGAAGGCGATCACCTGGAACTTGACGCGGTTGGTGGGTCCGAGCTTGCCGCGCTGCGCCTTGGCCTCGACCTCGCGCACCTTGCGCGCGAGGATCGGGATGACGGGGGCTTCGTCGTCTCGTCGGGATGACGTGGTCTTTCTGCGCCGCTGGCTCGAGCTACGGGCGGCGGTTGCCGTGGTCGGCATGCTCCTCCTGAGCGTGTCGTCCGGAAAGAGTCCGGAACGTCCCGGCGCGAGGCCGGTGGATCAGTGACCCCGGGGGACATCACCCGGCACGCCGCCGGAGCGGCGGTGCCTGCGGCCTGAACGCGCGAACCGGAACGGCGCGCGAGGGGCGGATGGCGGGGTCGCACCCATTCTAGCCGTTCGCGGGCCGGTCATCCCCCCACGGTCGACAGAATGTCCTGCGTGTACCCGTCGGGGTTCACGTTGATCCACGAGGTGGACACCCAGATGTCACCCGAGATGGCCTGGGTCTCGCCCCGCTCATAGGGACGGTCCTCGAGCGAGACGCCGCGCTGTTCGATGACGCACGTGGTGGTCCCGTCCGCGTCGTCGCACCCGAAACCGGCCGAGGCCAGGGCGTCGCGGATGGTCGCCGCCTGCGTCGTGTCGACGATCGACACGTTCGTCGCCAGTCCCCGGTCGCCGGGTCCGCCCCACGTGCACCGCAGGGTCGGAACGGTCTGCAGCAGCTCGAGCAGCGGCGCCTGCGCGGTCGAGAGCAACGTCACCTCGGAATCGTTCAGGGGCGCGATCTCGTTCTCGAGGGTCGATCTCATCGCGGCGGAATACACGCCGTCGCACGAGGCCGGCAGCGCTCGGGTGGGCGTCGGGGTGGGCGTCGCCGAGGCGGTGGGCGACGCCGAGGCGGTGGCCGACGGAGCCGCCGACGAGGACACCGAACCGGCGGACGGGGCGGCGGTCTCGGCCGCGGGGACGCACGCCGATAGGACGAGGGCGAACGCGGCGGCGCCGGCTCCGGCGACGGCGACACGGGCGAGGGGGGACATGCAACCTCCAGGGATCGCCTCGACCCTAACGCGGGGCCGCGCCCAACCCCGGGTGTCAGCCCGCGCGCCGCAGACGCAGGCTGTTGAGCACGACGAACACGCTCGAGAACGCCATCGCCGCGCCGGCGAGCATCGGGTTGAGCAGGCC
>NZ_CAJYPF010000072.1 GCF_913776565.1 uncultured Microbacterium sp.
AGAAAGCCTTCGCCGCGGGAGCCGACATCAAGGAGATGGAGCAGAAGTCGGGTCTCGACATGATGCTCACCGATCACTTCGGCGCCTGGGCGCGCTTCGCGGCGGTCCGCACCCCCGTGGTCGCCGCTGTGTCGGGGTACGCGTTGGGCGGCGGATGCGAGCTCGCGCTCATGTGCGATGTGATCCTGGCATCCGATCGCGCCCGGTTCGGTCAGCCCGAGGTGCAGCTGGGGGTCATTCCCGGAATGGGTGGGACGCAGCGACTCGTCCGGGCGCTGGGGTACTACAAGGCGGCGGAGCTGGTGCTCACCGGACGCATGATCGACGCGGCCGAGGCGGAGCGCGCGGGCCTGGTGTCGCGCGTCGTGCCCGCCGCGGACCTGCTCGACGAGGCCGAGAGCGTCGCCCGCACGATCGCCGAGAAGCCCCTCCCCGCCCTCTACGCGGCGAAGGCGGCGCTCGATGTCGCGCTGGAATCCACCCTCGCCGAGGGCGTCCGCTTCGAACGGCAGGCGTTCGCGGGGCTGTTCGACACCGCCGATCAGAAGGAGGGGATGGCGGCGTTCCGCGAGAAGCGGGCGCCGTCGTTCACGCACCGATGAACGACGAGGGGCGACGGCACTCGGCGGGCGCGGCGGTCCGCGGATCCGCGCTGCCCGGCGAGGGTCAGAGCGGATCGGGCACGGGTGCGGGGTCGGCGAAGTCGCCCGCGCCCTTGCGGAAGCGCGCGATGATGCGCACCAGGGCCGTCGCGTCGTCGTCGTCGAGGCCGAGGTCGGCGAAGACGACGTTGAGCGCGTCGGTCGCCTCGCCCACCCGCCGCCGCCCGGCGTCGGTGAGCACGAGCAGCGCTGCCCGCCCGTCGGTGGGGTGCGGCTCGCGCGCCACGAAGCCGTCGCGGGCCAGACGCTCGACGGTGTTGGTCACGCTCGTCGGATGCACCTGCAGACGCGCGATCGCGCTGGCCATCGGCATCCGTCCCTCGCGGGTGAAGGCGAGCAGTCGCAGCATCTCGAACCGCGAGAACGACAGGTCGAAGGGCTTCAGCGCCCGGTCGATGGATGCCATCAGCAGCTGGTGCGCGCGGATCACCGAGGTCACGACCGTCATGCCGTCGGCGGCGTCGTCCCAGCCGTGCGCGAGCCACTGGCGCTTGGCCTCGGCGATCGGGTCGACCGGCAGTCGTCGCGTCATCGGTCCTCCTCGCGTTTCACGCTACCGCTCGGTCGGCTCGGGGACGTGGCTTCCGGTCCCTTCGACGAGCTCGGGGACGTCGCGCGAGCGGTGGCCGGGCCTGTCGAAGCCCGCGCGCGCCGAACCCTTCCGCCGCCGCGGGGTCGCGGCATCCATTCCCCATCCGAAGGAGCCAGGTCGATGAAGATCGCGGTGCTGATCAAAGAAGTCCCCGACACCTGGGGCGAACGCCGTCTCGACCTCGAGACGGGGCTGACCGACCGGGCCGCGTCGTCGCCCGTGCTCGACGAGATCGACGAGCGCGCCGTCGAGGCGGCGCTGACGTACGCGGATGCTCACCCCGGTACCGAGGTCGCGGTGGTGGCCATGGCACCGGCCTCGGCCAGCGCGACCATCCGCAAGGCGCTCGCGATGGGCGCCACCTCGGCGCTGCACATCGTCGACGAAGCCCTGCGCGGCGCCGACCTGCTGCTGACGGCCGAGGTGCTCGCCGCCGCCGTGCGTCACGTGGGGGCCGACCTGGTCCTCGCCGGCAACCTCTCGACCGACGGCGGCGGGGGCGTCGTGCCCGCGATGGTCGCCGAGGCGCTCGGAATGCCGCAGCTCACGGGGCTGTCGAGCCTCGAGCTGACCGACGACGCCGTCGCGGGCGACCGCGTGAGCGACGCCGGCACCCTGCGCGTGTCGGCTCCGCTGCCCGCGGTGGTCTCGGTCACCGAGGCGCTGCCCGAGGGCCGTTTCACGACCTTCAAGGGGATCATGGCGGCCAAGAAGAAGCCGTACGAGACGGTGGATGCCGCGGCGCTCGGCGTCGTGGCCGACGACCCCGTCGTGCCGCGCTACATCATGCTGTCCGTGGCCGAGCGCCCACCCCGCCAGGCGGGCACCAAGATCGTCGACGAGGGCGACGCCGGCGAGAAGCTCGCCGCCTTCCTCGTGGCCGAGGGGGTGGCGTGATGCCCACGGTGATCGTGCTGCTCGAGGTGCTGCCCGACGGTGCGCTCCCGGCGACGTCGTCGGGGCTGCTGACCGCCGCCGCGCGCGCGGGTGAGCCGGTCGCCCTGATCGCGGCCCCATCCGACGCGCGCGCCTCGGCGGCGGCCGCCGCGGCCGAGCTCGGGGCCGTGCGGGTGCTGACCGCCGACGTCGACACGGAGCGGTTGACCGTCCCCCTCGTCGACGCCCTCGCCGCGGCCGTGGACCGCGAGCGACCCGACCTCGTCCTCGCCTCGCACGCGGTCGAGCCCCGCGACGCGCTCGCCCGGCTGTCGGCGCGCCTGCGCCTGCCCCTGGCGACCGACGTCGTCGGGGTCGCGCGCGATGAACTCGGCGTCGTGGTCCAGCACTCCGCGCTGGGGGGAGCGTTCACGGTCGAGGGCGCACCCACGTTCGGAACGCTGCTGGCGACGCTGCGGCCGGGCGCCGTGGAGGGGGATCTCGCCGCGCAGCCGCTCGTGGAGCAGTCGCTCGAGGTGGTGGCATCCGGGGTCCCGTCCGCCCGCATCGAGAGCTTCCGTCAGACGGCGGCGCCCTCGTCGCGTCCCGAGCTCAGGGGAGCCACGGCGGTCGTCTCGGGCGGGCGCGGCGTCGGCTCGCGCGAGGACTTCGCGCTCGTCGAGCGGCTCGCCGACGTGCTCGGGGCCGCCGTCGGCGCATCGCGCGCCGCGGTCGACGCCGGGTACGTGCCCGCGAGCGCGCAGGTCGGGCAGACCGGGGTGTCGGTCTCGCCGCGGCTGTACATCGCCCTGGGGATCTCGGGCGCCATCCAGCACCGCGCCGGCATGCAGACGGCGGGCACGATCGTAGCGGTCGACAAGAACCCCGAGGCGCCGATCTTCGAGATCGCGGACTTCGGTATCGTCGGAGACCTGTTCACCGTCGTCCCCCAACTCATCAGCGCGCTCGAGGCACACAAGAAGTAGATGGCGTCCACACCCCGCTCCCCGCGTCGCGGGCTGCCGCGCGTGCCCGGTGGGCCGCCCTGGCCGCCGGCGGAAGCCGAGGTGCCCGCAGCGCCGGACGCCCCGCCCGATCCGAAGCTGACCGAGGGGGATGCGGGTGGGACTCCGCCTTCTCGTTCCGTGGCCGCCGACGCCGCGCCCGCGGCGCACGGACGAACGGAAGCCGTGACCCGCGGCGTGCGCCGGGGTCTGCCGCGCGAGCCCGGCGGCGAGCCGTGGCCGCCGGCCCCCGCCGCTCCCGGGCGCGCGGACGAAGCGGCCGACAATTCCCGGACCGCGCAGGCCGTGGCCGACGGCGTGCGCCGGGGTCTGCCGCGCGAGCCGGGCGGCGAGCCGTGGCCTCCGGCATCCGCTGCTCCGGCCGGCGGCGCGGCCCCGGGGGCCGCGCCCAGCGAGGCCTCCGCGTCTGTCGACGGTGCCGCACCGGTCGCGGATGCCGCACCGGTCGCGGATGCCGCGCCGCGCGAGGCCCCCGCGCCGCCCGCGGATGCCGCGCCGCGCCCTCCGCTCACCGTGCGCCGCACGGTCTGGCCCGGCGCCGCCGCGCGGCGGGCGGCGTCCGGTGCTGCACCCGCTGCGCGCCAGCCCACGGCATCCCGGCCCTCCCTCGGCGACTACTCGCCCGTGCAGCTGCTCGGATCGACGGCGGTGCTCGGCGTCTTCGCCCTCGCGCTCGCCGGGATCGCGGTGCTGCTCGCCCGCTTCGTCCTGGCGATCGGACCCGGTCGGGAGTTCCTCGCGGTGTTCCCGGGCGAATACCCCCTGCCGGCGTCCGCCCCCGTGGGGCTGCCGGTCTGGCTGAACTGGTCGCACTTCCTCAACAGCCTCTTCCTGCTGCTGATCATCCGCACCGGGTGGCAGGTGCGCCGCGAGAAGAGGCCGGCGGCCTTCTGGTCGCCCCGGAACGACAAGAAGCGCCGCATCAGTCTCGCCCTGTGGTTCCATCAGGCGCTCGACATCCTGTGGATCGCGAACGGCGTCGTCTTCGCGGTGCTGCTGGTGGTCACCGGGCAGTGGATGCGGATCGTGCCGACCTCGTGGGAGGTCTTCCCGAACGCGCTCTCGGCCGCCCTGCAGTACGCCTCGCTCGACTGGCCGACCGAGAACGGGTGGGTGAACTACAACAGCCTGCAGCAGCTGTCGTACTTCGCCATCACCTTCGTGGCGGCGCCCCTCGCGATCGTCAGCGGCGTGCGGCTCTCGGGCGTCTGGCCGAAGGATGCCGCTCGACTCAACCGGCTGTACCCGGTGGAGTGGGCGCGAAAGGTGCACTTCCCCACGATGCTCTTCTTCGTGGCGTTCATCGCGGTGCACGTGTTCCTGGTGCTCGCCACCGGGGCGCTGCGCAACCTGAACCACATGTACGCCGCCCGCGGCGCGGTCGACCCCGAGGCCTTCACGGGCGATCCGACCGGCCTGCTGCTGTTCGCGGCATCCCTCGTCGTGATGGCCGCGGCCTGGATCGCCGCGCGTCCCGCCGTGCTCGTGCCGATCGCCCGCCTCTTCGGAGAGGTCAAGCAGCGCTGACGCCGCGTCGGCCCCGCCCCGCCCGTCGCCCGCGCGCCCGCCCCGCCCGCCCAGCCCCGCCCGCCCCGCCGGCCCCGCCCGCCTGGCCCGCGCGCCCCGCCGGCCCCGCCGGAGCGCCGAGACCGCCTCGGTTCGTCGAGACCGCATGTCGTAGCGGCCGAACGCCTACGGTCTCGGCGAGCAGGTGCGGCCTCGACGCCCGGACGCCCCTACCCGCGGCGGCGGCGGCGGTCAGACCCGACGACGCGCGCGCAGACCGGACGCGATCAGGTCGACACCGAACGCGAAGTCGTCGGACTCGAGGACGACAGCGCCCTCGCGCGCGCCGGCGCTGTCGTACTGCAGGCGCTGCTGCTCGTGCCAGACGAAGCCGAGCACGTAGTGCAGCACGGTCGTCGCGACCCGGCGGGCGGTGTCGGCGTCGAAGCCGGCGGCGGCCACGGCAGCGGTCAGCCGGTCGTGCGCGAGGGAGGATCCCAGACCCATCGCGAGGGTGCTCGAGACCACTTCGGCTCCGTCGCGGTAGGCGAGAAGGGCGTCGCGCAGGGCGTTCGCCTCGACCCGCAGATCATCGGGGGCTCCGGATGCCATCCGCCCGACGATCCGGTCCGAGAGCTCCGCGAGCAGGGTCTGCTTGTTCGGGAAGTGCCAGTACAGGGCGCTGGGCTGCACCTCGAGCGCTGTCGCGAGGCGACGCATCGTCAGGTCGGGAAGGCCGTGATCGTCGAGGATCCGCAGGGCGGTGCGGGCGACGTCGTCGGCGGAGTGCCCTCGGGGTGACATGCGTCCGAGTATAGTGAACGCCGTTCAGGTGAACATCGTTCAGGAAAGGCGCCCCATGACCCGCACCCTCGATGCGACCGACCTCGCCCGCGTCGCCGTCTTCGCCGCGCTCATCGTGGTGCTGGGGCTGCCCGGGAGCTTCCCCGTGTTCGGCGGGGTGCCCATCACCGCCCAGACGCTCGGCGTCATGCTGGCCGGGGCCGTGCTCGGCCCGTGGCTCGGCGCTCTCTCGGTGACGGTCGTGCTCGCGCTCACGGCGGCGGGCCTTCCGCTGCTCGCGGGAGGGCGCGGGGGCTTCGGCGTCTTCCTCGGCCCCTCCGCGGGCTACGCGCTCGGATGGATCCTCGGGGCGATCGTCATCGGGCTGCTCGTCCA
>NZ_CAJYPF010000073.1 GCF_913776565.1 uncultured Microbacterium sp.
GGACGCGAGGGCCCACAACACGTACTCGGCGCCGCTGCCGTCGACCCACGGGTCGATCCGCAGGCGCCCGTCCAGGAGCGACACGATCGGCAGCACCGCCGACGCGACGAGGACGAACACCGCGACCGCCCACGCGGCACGTCGTCCCTGGCGAAGACCCCACGCCGCCACCAGCAGCAGCGCGAGCGGGACGATCGCGAGCAGGGCGGGACCGGCGCCGCGCGTCATCAGCAGGGCGACCTGCTCGTCGCACACGGATGCCGCGACCGAGCCGCATTGGGAGAGCAGCTCGTCGTCGTACTGCGTGTACGCCTCGACCACCAGTGAGAGCGGCCCCCGCCCGCCGCCGCTGATGAGGGCGACGATGGGGCCGGTGCCGACGACGGCCACGAGCAGCGCCAGCAGCGTCCGGGTCTCGCGAGCGGAACTGCGGTGCCAGGAGCGACGTTCCCGGCCCCGTGCGACCACGGCGCCGACGACGAGACCGATGACCGCCGCGGTCAGGCGGTACCAGCTGTCGGCGTCGCCGGCGTAGAGAGCGAACAAGGCGAGAAAGGCGAAGCCGACCAGCCGCACCCGGCGCCGCCACAGCGTGGGTGCGAAGGCGGACGCCGCCATGACGGCTCCGGCGATCGGCGTCGTCGGGTCGAGCACGGGCACTTCGGCGGCGACCACCGGTCGCAGATCGGTCAGCGCCCAGGCCGCGGCGTGGAAGCCGATGCCCAGCAGCAGGCCCGAGAAGCCGACGGCCCCCAGGACGACGGCCGTGCGCCGCGACCCCAGCAGGCGCTCGGCGTAGGCGAGCACCGTCAGGGCGAGCGCGACGGACGACACCGCGTCGACGGTCGAGTCCGGGACGACGAGCGCGGTCAGCAGCGTCCACCACCGGCCGCTGGCGAACGTCGCCAGGGGGCCGGCCCCCCAGACGAGGGCAGCTTCGTCGTTCCACAGCGAACCTGTTGCGGCCGCGGCGGTGAGCACGACGACCGCCGTGACCACGGCCACGGGGTTGCGGGAGAGGTAGTGGCGTGCGAACGATGCCACGACGCCCCATCGCGACGGGGTGCGCTCGACGGTCGGGGGCGGGGCTGTTTCGGACATCGGCGCAAGCCTATGAGCAAAGCCTCGGCGGCGGGATCAGTACCAGATGTCGAGCAGCGGAGTCATAGCGGGCGCAAAGGAACGGTCGATGGCGGCGAGCGCGCTCGCCGTTCCGTGGAGCGTTCCCGCCTCGGCCAGCTCGCTCGCGCGCACCCCGCCGAGCAGGAGCGAGCCGAGCGCGTTCACCTGACCCGTCACCACCCCGGTGGAGACCTCCCGAGCACGCTCCACCCGGGCCTCTCCGTCGCCGTCGACGTGCACGTGCCAGTCGCCCTCGGCGAACCCGAGGGGGTCGCTGATCCGCAACACGACGTCGAGGGGCGCGCTGTAGCGACGAGACGCCAGCGCAGCCGGAACGTCGAGGACGCGCAGCCACTGGTGGTCGGTCAGGGTCGCGGTCACGGCCCGCCGATCGGTCACCATCCACTGCACCGGCGGGACCGGCGCCTGCAACCACGCCTTGACCTGGGCCACGAGGTCGTGCTCGATCGCGAAGCGCCACAGGGCCGCGGCCGCCTCGCCCCCGTCGGCGAAGAGCGCGCGCACGTTCAGCTCGTGCGCGGTGAACGAGTCCGCCTCGGCGATCGTGTAGACGAGGATGCCGCGCTCCACGCCCTCGATGTCGCGATACACGACGGCGCGCACTTTCTCCGCCTCTTTGTCACCCGGGGCCGTGCCCGCCAGTCCCCGCCACCGGCCGTCCCATCCGGGCACGGAACCGGGCCGCTGGACCCGGACACGCTCGTGGACCGCGGAGATGCGCTCGGCGAGCCCCTCTCGCGGCACGAAGTCCAGCCGTCCGGGTGCCGTCGGCCCGGCCCAGCGGGCGCGGCGCGTGTCGACGACGACGTCCGATGCCCACGTCGCCGGCGAGAAGCCCCAGCGTCCGTAGATCGTGGCCTCGGTCACCGTCAGACCGGCGACAGCGACGCCCGCCGCGGCGGCCGTGCGCAACTCGCCGCCCAGCATCGCGCGGGCGATGCCGAGGCGACGGTGCGTGGGAGCGACCGTGACGGCGCTGATCGACCACAGGTCGAGCTGGCGCCCCGGTGAGGTCGTCAGCGGCGCCACCCACGAGTCGATGGTGCCGACGGGCACCTCGGGCTCGATCGCGCTGCGGTCGAAGACCCCGGTCAGACGACGCGTGCGCAGTGTCGACCGGGCGTTCTCGGCTTCGTCGTCACTGGACTCGGGACCGAGGAATCCCCGCGCCACGGCCCGCTGGAACGGGCGATAGCCGGGGCCGTCGGCATCCACGCGAGCGTAGTCGAGGCCGTTCGCGGCCAGATCCGCCGCGGAGGTGTCGTCGAGGGGCAGCGTCAGAGGATCGATGGATGCCATGGCTCCACCCTACGGACGACCCCCGACACGCACCCGGCGATCCGTCACACGGTGACGGTCAGTGGGTGGCCTGGATGGCCCGCAGGCGCGAGAGCACCTGATCGCGCAGCTCCTCGGGCGCCGTCTCCTTGCACGCCCGGGCGACGACCTCGGTCAGGGTCCGGGCGACGTGCGCCTCGTCCTGGCATCCGGGGCAGTTCTCCAGGTGCTCGCGGATGTCCTTCGCCTCGGTCTTGCAGACCTCGTTGCGCAGGTACTCCTCGAGGTCGCGTCGTGCCTTGTCGCAGCCGCAGTCGCTCATTTCTTCTCTCCCGTCGCGGTGTGGATCCCGCGCTCCTTCGCATAGTCCGACAGCAGGTCGCGCAGAAGGCGTCGTCCGCGGTGCAGACGGCTCATGACCGTGCCGATCGGGGTCTTCATGATGTCGGCGATCTCCTGATAGGCGAAGCCCTCGACGTCGGCCAGGTACACCGCCATCCGGAAATCCTCGGGGATCGACTGAAGGGCGTCCTTGACGACGGATGCCGGCATGTGATCGATCGCCTCGGCCTCGGCCGAGCGGGCGCTCGAGGCCGTGGTGGACTCGGCACCGCCGAGCTGCCAGTCCTCGAGGTCGTCGATCGCGCTCTGATACGGCTCGCGCTGCTTCTTGCGATACGTGTTGATGTACGTGTTCGTCAGGATGCGGTACAGCCACGCCTTGAGGTTCGTGCCCTGCGTGAACGAGGCCCACGAGCCGAAGGCCTTCACGAAGGTCTCCTGCACGAGGTCGGCGGCGTCGGCGGGGTTGCGCGTCATGCGCATGGCCGCCGCGTAGAGCTGATCCATGAAGGGCAGGGCCTGCTCTTCGAACTGCGCGCGGGGCTCCGTCGCGTCTGCGGTGTCGTTCATCGGGCGCAAGTCTACGTCGCGCCTCGTCGCGGCCACCGGGATGGCTGCGACGGTGCGGTCTCGCTCCAGAAGTGCGGTCACGTGTCGTCCCCTTTCAGTAGGCTAGGAACCGATGACTGCACTCGGGTATTCCCCTTCGGCCGCCACGCCTCGCGGCGAGTGGGACGCGCCCGTCGCCGCCGCAGCGGTGGATGCCGTCCTCACCGTGCCGGGATCGAAGTCCCTCACCAACCGCGAGCTCATCCTCGCCGCGATCGCCGA
The DNA here is from genome assembly GCF_913776565.1 of uncultured Microbacterium sp. Classification (GTDB taxonomy): domain Bacteria; phylum Actinomycetota; class Actinomycetes; order Actinomycetales; family Microbacteriaceae; genus Microbacterium. Next base: position 3,595 of record NZ_CAJYPF010000073.1, read on the forward strand.
CGGGCCCGGCATCCTGCACGCGCCCCTGCACTCCGACGATTCGGCGCGCATGATCGACTCCCTTCGCGCGCTCGGCGTGGGAATCGAGGAGCTCGAGACCGACTCCCCCTTCGGCCCCGACCTGCGCATCACCCCGCCGACCACGTTCGTCGGCGGCACCACGGTCGACTGCGGCCAGGCCGGGACCGTCATGCGCTTCATCGCGCCGCTCGCGGGGCTCGCTCGCGGCGACGTGCACGTCACCGCGCACGAGAGCGCCCTGCACCGTCCGATGGGCGCGATGATCCGCGCCCTGCGCGACGTCGGCGTCGACATCGACGACGGCGGCCACTGGGCCCTGCCCTTCTCGGTGCGCGGTCACGGCCACGTGCGCGGCGGCGAGGTCGAGATCGACGCCAGCCAGTCGAGCCAGTTCGTCTCGGGCCTCCTGCTCGCCGCGGCGCGCTTCGACGTGGGCCTGCACCTGCGCCACGTCGGCTCGCGACTGCCGAGCATCCCGCACATCGACATGACGGTCGAGTCCCTCGCGCACCGCGCCATCCACGTCGAGCGGCCCGCGCCGGGCGAGTGGATCGTGCCCGCCGGCCCCGTCCGCAGCAAGGACGTGGCGATCGAACCCGACCTGTCCAACGCCGCTCCGTTCCTCGCGGCGGCGATGGTGGCCGGCGGGTCGGTCACCGTCGCGGGCTGGCCGCTGCACAGCACACAGCCCGGGGCCCTGCTGGTCGACATCCTCGCCGAGATGGGCGCGCGGGTCAGCCGGCGCGGCGGTGCTCTGACGGTCGCCGCCGGCGACGACGGCATCCTGGGCGTCGATCTCGACCTGTCGGCCGCCGGAGAACTCGCACCCACGCTCTTCGGTCTCGCCGCTTTCGCGGACGGCCCGACGGTCCTGCACGGCATCGGCCACATCCGCGGGCACGAGACCGACCGCATCGCCGCCCTCGTCGGTAATCTGCGTTCGATCGGCGGCGAGGCGCACGAGCTCGAGGACGGCATCCGCATCGTCCCGCGGCCCCTGCACGGCGGCGAGTGGAAGGCGCACCACGATCACCGCCTCGCCACCACCGGCGCCCTGATCGGGCTGAAGGTCCCGGGCATCCGGATCGACGACATCGGCACGACCGCCAAGACCCTCCCCCAGTTCCCCGCCCTCTGGCGGAGCATGCTGGGGATGGATGCCGCGGACCGCCCGTGAGCTGGCTCGACGACGCGGACGACGACGACGATCTCGCCTACGACGAGTCCTCGATCCGCGTCCGCCCCAACCCCAAGGCCAACCGCCCGCGTACGAAGCGGCGTCCGGCCCACGCGGACGCGCGGATCGCCCGCGTCCTGGGCGTCGATCGGGGCCGGTACACCGTCCTCGTGGACGAGGACGGGCCGGACGAGCGCCGGGTCCTGGCCACCCGGGCCCGCGAGCTGCGCAAGCAGCCGATCGTCAACGGCGACCGGGCCCGCGTCGTCGGCGACCTCTCCGGCGACGACGGGACCCTCGGGCGCATCGTCGGCATCGAGGACCGCACCTCGTTGCTGCGTCGCAGCGCCGACGACACCGACCAGGTCGAGCGGGTGATCGTCGCCAATGCCGACCAGATGCTCGTCGTGGTCGCGGCCGCCGACCCCGAGCCGCGCGAACGCCTCGTGGACCGCTATCTGGTCGCGGCGCTGGATGCCGGCATCCGTCCCCTGCTCGTCGTCACCAAGACCGATCTGGCCGATCCGACCGAGTTCCTGTCGCACTTCGACGGCATCGACCTGCGTGTGTTCACCAGCGCACAGGGACACATGCCGCTCGAGGCCATCGGAGAGGCGCTCGCGGGGCACGCGACCGTGTTCGTCGGGCACTCGGGTGTCGGCAAGTCCACCCTGGTCAACGCCCTCACGGGGTCGGAACGGGCGACCGGACACGTCAACACCGTGACCGGTCGCGGTCGGCACACGTCGTCGTCGGCGGTGTCGCTGCGCTACCGCGGACCGGCCGGGACCGGGTGGGTGATCGACACCCCGGGCGTGCGTTCGTTCGGTCTGGGCCACGTCGACCCCGCTCACGTCCTGGGGGCCTTCACCGATCTCGCCGAGGTCGCCGAGGACTGCCCGCGCGGCTGCACGCACCTGCCCGACGCCCCCGACTGCGCGATCGTCGAAGCCGTCGCGGCGGGGCGCCTCGGCCCCGGGGCGGGGGCGCGCCTGGACTCGCTGCAGCGCCTGCTCACGACGTTCCAGGGCATCGAGCGTTCTAGGCTGGAGGGGTGACCAACCTCGACAAGGGCGACACCGCGCCCGATTTCACCCTTCTCGACCAGGATGAACACCCCGTCTCGCTGAGCGACTTCCGCGGACGCCGCGTGATCCTGTACTTCTATCCGGCCGCCCAGACGCCCGGCTGCACCACGCAGGCGTGCGACTTCCGCGACAGCCTCGCGTCGCTCCAGGGCGCCGGCTACACGGTGCTCGGCATCTCGCGCG
>NZ_CAJYPF010000074.1 GCF_913776565.1 uncultured Microbacterium sp.
GTTCGCGCGTTCGCGCGTTCGTTCGCGTCCTGCTGCGCTCGGGCGGCGCCGGCGCCGCCGGCTCGCCGAGACTGCACGTGGTTGACAAGTCGGCGACATCCTGCGGCCGAGTTGTCAGCCGGATGCCGTCTCGCGGGCTGGCGGGAGGGCGGGTGGGTGGGCGAGTCGGCGGCGCCGGCGCTGGCGCCGGCCGAGCGCCGCCGAACGCAAACGAAAACGCGCGAACGCCCCGGCCCCCGAAGACGGGGACCGGGGCGTTCGCGACGCGGGCTCAGCGCTGGCGCTTCTCGCGGATGCGCATGTTCAGCACGATCGGGGTGCCCTCGAAGCCGTAGATCTCGCGCAGGCGCCGCTGGATGAACCGGCGGTAGCCCGGGTCGAGGAACCCGGTCGTGAACAGCACGAAGGTCGGCGGACGCGTCGCGGCCTGCGTGCCGAACAGGATGCGGGGCTGCTTTCCGCCGCGCAGGGGGTGCGGGTGCTCGGCGACGAGCTCCGACAGGAACGCGTTGAACTTTCCGGTGGGGATACGGGTGTCCCACGACTCGAGTGCCGTCTCGAGCGCCGGCACGAGCTTGTCGAGGTGACGACCCGTGCGCGCCGAGATGTTGACGCGCGGAGCCCACGCGACGTGCGCGAGGTCCTGCTCGATCTCGCGCTCGAGGTAACGGCGACGATCCTGATTCTCCATGTCGTCGTCGTTGAGGCGGTCCCACTTGTTGAACGCGAGCACGAGCGCACGACCCGACTCGAGCACGAGGTCGATGATGTTGAGGTCCTGCACGCTGATCGGCTGCGAGACGTCGATCACGACCACGGCGACCTCGCTCTTCTCCAGCGCGGTCGAGGTGCGCAGCGACGCGTAGAAGTCCGCGCCCTGCGACAGGTGCACACGTCGGCGGATGCCGGCGGTGTCGACGAGCGTCCAGAGCTTGCCGCCGAGCTCGACGACCTCGTCGACGGGGTCGCGGGTGGTGCCGGCGAGCTCGTTGACGACGACGCGCTCCTCGCCGGCGGCCTTGTTCAGCAGGGACGACTTGCCGACGTTGGGGCGACCGAGGATCGCGACGCGTCGGGGGCCGCCGATCTCGTACTTGGCGACCGCCGAGACCTCGGGCAGCACCTTCATGATCTCGTCGAGCAGGTCGGCCACACCGCGGCCGTGGATCGCCGAGACCGGGTGGGGCTCGCCCAGGCCGAGGTTCCACAGGGCCGTGGCCTCGGGCTCCTGGCGCGCGTCGTCGACCTTGTTGGCGACGAGGAACACCGGCTTGTGGCTCTTGCGCAGCAAGCGGACGACGTGCTCGTCGGTCGAGGTCGCCCCCACCGTGGCATCCACGACGAACAGCACGATGTCGGCCAGGTCGATCGCGACCTCGGCCTGCGCCGCGACCGAACGGTCGATGCCCTTGGCGTCGGGCTCCCACCCGCCGGTGTCGACCAGCGAGAAGCGGCGGTCGAGCCACTCGGCCTTGTAGGTGACGCGGTCGCGCGTGACGCCGGGGGTGTCCTCGACGACCGCCTCGCGGCGGCCGAGGATGCGGTTCACGAGCGCGGACTTGCCGACGTTCGGCCGACCGACGATCGCGACCACCGGCAGCGCCGGCAGGAACTCGATCTCGCCGTCGCCCGAGGCCAGCCCCGCGAGCAGGGCCGCATCGTCCTCATCGAGGTCGAAGTCGGCCAGGCCCGCGCGCAGGGCCTCGGCCCGCTGCTCGGCCAGCACCTCGTCGAGGTTCTGCATCTTCTCGGCGAGCTGATCGGGCCCGCCTTCGTACTCGTCTTCAACGCCCATCGCGGGCTCCCATCGTGGTCTCGACGACGCGCAACACGGCGTCGACGGTCTGTGCGAAATCGAGGTGGGTCGAATCGACGACCTCGACGCCTTCGGCGGCGGTGAGGAAGTCGACGACCGTGGAATCGGCCGCGTCGCGCTGGTGCAGAGCGGCGGCGACCTTGGCGGCATCCTGGTTCGTGAGCTCTTTGCTGCGGCGCGCGGCCCGCACCTCGGGAGCCGCGGTCAGCAGGATGCGCACGGGCGCGTCGGGGAACACGACCGTGGTGATGTCACGCCCCTCGACGACGACCCCCGACAGACCCGCGGATGCCACGAGCCGGCGGAACAGGTCGTTGACGGCCTTGCGCACCGGGGCCACGCGCGCGACACCGCTGACGGCGTCGGTCACGCGGGGTTCGCGGATCGCGGCGGTCACGTCGACCCCGCCGACGCGCACCCAGCGGTCGGTGGTGTCGAGCGAGATCGCGTAGTCGAAGTCGCCGAACACCTCGAGCACCGCCGTGGCGTCCGACGTGTCGACGCCGTGGGCGAGCGCGTGCCACGCCAGGGCGCGGTACGCGGCGCCGGTGTCGAGGAAGCCGTAACCGAGTCGCTGGGCGGCGGCCCGAGAGACGCTCGACTTGCCGCTGCCGGCGGGGCCGTCGATCGCCACGACCGCGGGGACGGACGCCGCGTCCGCGGGCGCCGAGCCGTCGGCGGGAGCCGCCAGCGCCGCGCCGAACGCGGGCTTGGTCAGGGCCGGGGTGGGAAGGTCAGTCATGGGTGGTGCTCGCAATCCGCCATCCGCGCTGCTGGAGCCCGTCGACGGCCCGGCGGACCGCGTCGGGGACGACGCTGATCTCGGCGAGGCCGAACGGGGCTCCGGGCGAGTGCTCGAGGCGCAGGTCTTCGACGTTGACGTCGAGGTCTCCGAGCTCGCCGAAGAGGCGGCCCAGTTGGCCGGAGGTGTCGTCGACCATGACGACGAAAGTATCGAAACGGCGGTTCTGGCCGTGCTTGCCGGGAAGACGCTCGACGCCCTCGTTGCCGCGGCGGATGGTATCGGCGACGGCACGGCGGGCCCCCGGCACGTCGGGGTCGCGCAGCGCCTCGGCCACCTCGGCGAGGTCGGCCGAGAGCCGGTCGAGCACCGACACCACGGGGGCGGCGTTCGCGCCGAGGATCTGCACCCACAGCTCGGGAGCGGATGCCGCGATGCGCGTCGTGTCGCGCACGCCCTGACCGGCGAGGCGGAGGGAGCCGTCGGGGGCCTCGACGAAACGTCCGGCCAGCAGGCTCGCGACCAGCTGCGGCACGTGCGACATGAGGGCGACGGACTCGTCGTGCTCCTCGGGGGTCATCTCGAGCAGGGTGGCCCCGAGGTCGAGAGCGAGTCCCTCGACGAGCGACAGGTCGTGGGCCGAGGTCTCGGCATCCCGGCAGACCACCCAGGGGCGGCCCACGAAGATGTCGGCGCGGGCCGAGATGGCTCCCCCGCGCTCGCGTCCGGCCATGGGGTGCGACCCGATGTAATGACGCAGGTCGACACCGCGCGCGCGCAGGGTGCGCAGCGGCTCGAGCTTGACGCTCGCGACGTCGGTGACCACGGCATCCGGGAACGCCGCGAGCTCGCGCTCGACGACATCGGCCGTCACGTCGGGCGGAACCGCCACGACGATGAGCCCCGGGGCGTCGTCGGCGCGCTCGGCCCGACCGGCGCCGTAGTCGATGGCCAGGCGCAGCTGCGAGGGCGACGCGTCGACGAGGACGACGTCGACGCCGCGCGCGGTGAGCGCGTGGCCGATGCTCGCGCCGAGCAGACCCGACCCGACGACGCGGACCGTGCCGCTCGTGCGGGTCGCCAAAGGCCCCGCCGCGCGCGCGGACGCCTCGTTCGATTCGCTCATCGGGTCTCCTGCTGCCCTGGGCGGTGCCGCACGCACCGCGAGACGCCCGGGAGGCTCACTCCACCGGAGCGTCACCGTCTCGACGAGACAGCGTGAGCAGGGCACCACGTTCTACTGTAGTCAACTCGCGCGCCTTGCCCGCCGGGAGTGTTCCCAGGTGGAGGGGTCCGAACTGCCGACGCACCAGTTCGACGACAGGGTGACCCACCTCGGCCATCACGCGGCGCACGATGCGGTTCTTGCCCGAATGGAGGGTCAGCTCGACCAGGCTCTCGCCCTTCGACGAGTCCAGCAGACGCGCCTTGTCGGCGGCGATGCGTCCGTCTTCGAGGTCGACGCCCTTGATGAGCCGCTGGATCGTCTGCGGGAGCACCTGCCCCTCGACCTTGGCGATGTAGACCTTGGTCACCCCGAACGAGGGATGCGCCAGGACGTGCGCGAGATCGCCGTCGTTGGTGAGCACGAGCAGGCCCGAGGTGTCGGCATCCAGTCGTCCGACGTTGAACAGGCGCTCGTCCCAGTCCTTCGTGTAGCGCCGCAGGTCGGGGCGCCCGCGGTCGTCGTTCATCGAGCTGACGACGCCCGTCGGCTTGTTCAGCATGACGTAGCGCTTCGACGAATCCAGCTGGATCGCCGTTCCGTCGACGTCGACGAGGTCGGTCTCGGGGTCGATGCGCGAGCCCAGCTCCGTCACCACGACGCCGTTGACGCGCACGCGCCCCTCGACGATCATCTGCTCCGAGACGCGGCGCGAGGCCACCCCCGCGTTCGCGAGCACCTTCTGCAGGCGCACGCCCTCGTCGCCCCCGGTCGCTGAGCCTGTCGAAGCGTCGCTCATTTCAGTACCTCTCCGTCGAATCCGTCCGAGCCGTCGTCGAGCAACGGCGAGATGTGCGGCAGCTCGTCGAGCGAGTTGATGCCGAGGTGGACCAGCAGCTGGTCGGTGGTCCCGTAGTGGATGGCGCCCGTGTCGGGGTCGGTGAAGACCTCGGTGATCAGCCCGCGCGCGAGCAGCGTACGCACGACCGAGTCGACGTTGACGGCGCGGATGGATGCCACCTGCCCGCGCGTGACGGGCTGCTTGTACGCGATGACGGCCAGGGTCTCGAGCGCCGCCTGCGACAGTCGCGAGGGGGCCTGCGTGTTCACGAACTCGCCGACGACGTCGTCGTACTCCTCGCGGACGTACAGCCGCCACCCGCCGCCGACCTCGCGCAGCTCGAAGCCGCGCCGGGGTCCGCCCGCCTCGCCGTCGTAGTCGGCGACGAGGGCGGCGACGGCCTGACGCACCGCCGGCACGGGGGCGGCGACCGCGGCCGCCAGGCTCACCAGGCTCTGCGGTTCGTCGATCACGAGCAGAATCGCCTCGAGGCGACGGGCGACGGATGCCGGGTCGCTCGGGCGTGGGACGGGGGCGGTCGCGGCGGCGGTGTCCACGGTGGCGTCGCGGTCGGCGGTCGCGGTCGACGGGTCATCGGTCATAGTCGGCTCCCAGGGCGGCGAGGTTCTCTTCCGACCACCTCTCGGCGGTCCAGCGCAGGGTCAGCTCGCCCAGGGGTTCGAGCTGCTCGAACGACAGTGCGGCGTGGCGGTACAGCTCGAGGATCGACAGGAACCGCGCGACGACCACCCCCGTCTCGCTGACACCGGCGACCAGATCGCGGAAGCTCAGCGTCCCCGCCGCGCGCAGCAGGGTGACCACGATGGCGGCCTGCTCGCGGATGCTCACCAGGGGGGCGTGCAGGTGGTCGAGCCCCACGGTGGGGACGTGCTTCGGCGCAAAGGCCACCACCGCCAGCGCGGCGAAGTCGTCGGCCGACAGCGTCCACTTCAACTCAGGCACCGCGCTGCGGTACTTCTGCTCGAGCCGGACCGAGCGCGTGTGGCGGGTCCCCTCGCGCTGCAGGGAGCGGGCGAACCACGCCGACACCTCTTTGAAGGCGCGGTACTGCAGCAGCCGGGCGAACAGCAGGTCGCGGGCCTCGAGCAGCGCCACCGACTCGGCATCCACCAGCTCTCCCTGCGGCAGGAGCCCGGCGATCTTCATGTCGAGCAGGGTCGCCGCCACCACCAGGAACTCGGACGCCTCGTCGAGGTCGCCATCGGGACCCATCGCCCGCAGGTACGAGATGAATTCGTCGGTGACGCGGCTGAGGGCCACCTCGGTGACGTCGAGCTCGGCGCGCGAGATGAGGGTGAGCAGCAGGTCGAAGGGGCCGTCGAAGTCGGGCAGCGTGACGCGGAAGCCGGGAGCGTCGGGCCCGGTCCCTTCGACACGCTCAGGAACCTCGGTGTGCTCGGAGGGCTCGGGGCCGCCGACCGCGAGGTGGCTGAGCCTGTCGAAGCTACCGGGAGCCGCGGAGGGAGACGCCGCCACGGCGGCGCCGGCGAGGGTGTCGTCAGGCGACGGCGCCACGGGCGACCAGCTCCCGCGCCAGCCGCAGGTAGGCCTGTGCGGCGGCGTGCTCGGGGGCGAACTCCGTGATCGGCAT
>NZ_CAJYPF010000075.1 GCF_913776565.1 uncultured Microbacterium sp.
GGTCGCGGTGTTCGTCCTCGTCGCGTCGGCGGTGCTGCCGATCGTGTCGCTCCTGGACGGGCGCCTGCGCATCGACCCGTGGGTCGACGGCAGCGGCGCCGAGTACGTCTTGTGGGCCCTCGCGTCCATCGTCATCCCCCTCGCCCTCGCGACGGCGCTGGTGGTGGTGCGCGCGCGTTTCACGGTGCGCGCGACGGCGAGGGCCGCCCGCGCCGTCGCCCTCGTGGTGGGTGCGGCCTTCGTCGTGTGCGCCACGACCCTGTTCGTCGTCGAGTCGATCGGCAGACGCGCCTTCGACCGCGAGGTGTCCGTCGCCGACCTCCTGCTGCTGACGCTGCGGCGATTCCTGCCCCCGGCTTTCACCCATCCCGGAGGCTCGCCCGCCTTCCCGCACAGCGGCCCCGCGCTGTTCGCCTACCAGTGGATCGGCGTGCTGTTCTGGGCGGTCGTGATCGCCGCGATCCTCTGGCTCTTCCGCCGGATCCAGCGTCCCGACGTCGACGGCGACGGCCTCTACCGCGATCTGCTGCGACGGGGGAGCGACACGCTCGGCTTCCTCGGCACGTGGGAGGGCAACCGTCACTGGTACTCCGCCGATCGCACCTGCGCGGTGGCCTACCGACTGGTGGGCGATGTCGCCCTCGCCGTCGCGGACCCCCTGGCCCCGGCCGGCCGACGGCCGGAGGCCTTGCGGGCGTTCACCGACTTCTGCGTCGACCAGGGCTGGATCCCCGCGTTCTACAGCGTCCACGCCGACACCCTCGCGGATCTCATCGACCTGGGCTGGCGCAGTGTCCCCGTCGGGGTCGAGACCGTCATGGACCTCCCCGGCCTGACCTTCGCCGGCAAGACCTGGCAGAAGGTGCGTCAGCCCCTCACCCGGGCCGAGCGCGAGGGCTATACCGCCGTATGGTCCCGGTGGAGCGAGCTGACCGTGTCGCAGACGTCGCAGGTCGTCGCGATCGACGAGGAGTGGGTCGCCGATCGCGCCCTGCCCGAGATGGGCTTCACCCTGGGGTCGCTCGACGAGCTGCGCGACCGCGAGGTACGTCTGCTGCTCGCGGTCGGCCCCGACGACCGCATCGAAGCGGTGACGAGTTGGATGCCGAGCTGGACCGACGGTGAGATCACCGGGTGGACGCTCGACTTCATGCGGCGACGCACCGACGGCCCCAACGGCATGATGGAGTTCCTCATCGCCAAGGCCGCGCTGCAGCTGCAGGAGGAAGGGGCCACGGTGCTCAGCCTGTCCGGCGCTCCGCTGGCGGACGACCCCGACGAGCCGACCGACGGGGATCCTGCTCCGCTGCGGGCCCTGCTGCGCTGGCTCGCCGAAGTGCTCGAGCCGGCCTACGGGTTCGCTTCGCTGTTCCGCTTCAAGGGCAAGTTCCGTCCGCGCTACCGCCCGCTCGCCCTGGCCTACCGCGATCCCCTGCAGTTGCCCGGCATCGGCGCGGCCGTCGGGCGCGCGTACCTGCCGGACGCGTCGCGCCGCGAGATGGTCGCGCTCGCGCGCACGGCCTGGGAGGGGCGACGGTGAACAAGTTCGTCCTGTCGTTCGAGCTCATCGACTCTCCCGTGCTGGCGATCAGCACGGCCGTCGCCGCCCTCGCCCTAATCGTCGTCGTCGTGCTGCCTCGCCGCCGGCTGCTGCTGTCGGGCGCCGTCGCGGCGGCATCCGGGGTCGTCATGTTCGTCGTCACCAAGACCCTGGAGTCGATGGACATCTTCCAGGGGCCGCTGCCGCACGGGGCGATCTGGTGGGCGACCGGGGCGGTCGCGGCAATCGGTGCAGGAGTGCTCGGTATGTTCCGAGCCCCCTGGCTGCGCCGCACCGCGTGCGTTGTGACGGTGCTGGCCTCCCTGCTCGCGGGCTCCCTCGGTGTCAACGCCTCCTACGGTGTCACGCACAATCTCGCGGCGATCCTGGGGGTGCAGGCGCTCGACCCCGCTTCGCTACCGCCTCAGGACGCGGTCGTGGGTGATCCCGCGACGCTCTACCAGAGCTGGACGCCGCCGGCTGACATGCCGGTGAAGGGTTCGGTCAGCGCGCTCACCGGCGCGACAAAGATCCCCACGGGCCAGTACGCCGCTCGCGATGCGTCTCTCTACCTTCCCCCCGCCGCGCTCGGCGCCAACCCCCCGGCTCTGCCGCTGCTCGTCTTCATGATGGGACAGCCCGGGTCGCCTGATCCCACGGCGCTGGCCAAGGCTCTCGATGCCTTCGCCGCGAAGAACAATGGGCTCGCTCCGATCGCCATTGTCGTGGACCAGTTGACCGCGCCCGACCGCGATCCCGCATGCGTGGACTCGGCGAAGTTCGGCGCCGTCTCGACCTACATCAATCAGCTCGTCCCCCAGTGGGCGGCGAAGAACCTCAATATCGTCAGCGACCACCGCTACTGGACAATCGGGGGCTTCTCCAACGGCGGCTCGTGCGCGGCGCTGTACGGCGCGAAGCACCCCGACGTGTGGGGGCAGATGCTCGATGTGATGGGCAACGAGTTCCCGGGATCCGAGCACGTCAGCCAGACGGTCGCCGACGTGTACAACGGTGACGCGGCCGCCTTTCAGGCGGCCAAGCCCTCCGTGATCATGGCGGCGGCGGCTCCGGGAACCTACACGGACCACAACGCCATCTTCACCTGGGGCAGCGCCGACACGGTCTTCGGCCCCGGACAGCTCGCGAACTCGCAGGCGGCGAAGGCGGCCGGCTTCACGACCTCGACCTACATCGTGGACGGCGGAGGACATACGGGTGAGACGCTCGACGCGAGCCTCGCGTGGGCCATCCAGGCGCTCGCGCCGGCTCTCGGTCTGGCCGCGCCGGCATCCTGAGATCCCTCCGCGGGCCATGCCCGCGCGGAGTCCGGGCACGTTCGGTGTCGCCGCGACGCGGTCGCCTGTGCATCCGGCGCTCGTCGCGTGGCCGG
>NZ_CAJYPF010000076.1 GCF_913776565.1 uncultured Microbacterium sp.
ACGCGGGAGTTTCGTGGTGGGCGATGCCGGACTCGAACCGACGACCTCTTCCGTGTGAAGGAAGCGCGCTACCAACTGCGCCAATCGCCCGCATCCCGAACGGGACTCAACGATCGTACCGGATGCCGAGAGGTGCTTCGAACCATCTGGCGAGACACGCGCGGGCCGCACCTCGTTTTGCGCACACGCTCAGATCGGGTAATGTCTTACGAGTGCTCGGGGCAAGCCCCGGGAACGAAATGCGGATGTAGCGCAGTTGGTAGCGCACAACCTTGCCAAGGTTGGGGTCGCGAGTTCGAGTCTCGTCATCCGCTCGAGTGGAGGGGTCTCCGTCTGAAATATCGACGGAGGATCACGACACGTGGGTCGAACCACATCACGGTGGCGTGGCCGAGCGGCTAGGCACCGGCCTGCAAAGCCGTTTACACGGGTTCGAATCCCGTCGCCACCTCAACTCACAACAGAACAGCCTGTATAGGCGCGATTGGCGCAGCGGTAGCGCGCTTCCCTGACACGGAAGAGGTCACTGGTTCGATCCCAGTATCGCGCACCGAACGAAAAAACCCCCGGCTCCGCCGGGGGTTTTTTCGTTCCCTCCACCCCTCGATCCGATCTCGGCGAGCGAGTGGACGAGCGACCTCCGCCCGCAATGCCTCGCGCGCACGGATCGAACCGGACACATCGTGGCCCGCGTCGCCACGGACGATCCCGCCGGCGAAGAGACCTCGTCTCGATCCGACCGGCGGGGAGTGGCTGTTCCCGCCGCCAGTAAGGGGGGCTGCGGAGTGCCTGGCGGCGGGAACACTTCGACGCTAGGGCATGTCCACCGAATGGGGGACACGAATTCCGCATCTTGCGTAAGCGTTGCGCTGATCTTGCGGTGGCGCTGAGGTTCGCCGCCGTGGCGCCATCCTCCCGGGATTTCGCCGGTCCGTCACCGATCGCGAGGTGGATCGCAAGCGTCTGCCCGACGCCGCACCGGGCCCGTAGCGTGGTCGTATGAACGTTCCCGACACTCAGTGGCGCGAGATCGCGGCATCCCCCTTCGTCTCCCTCGGCACCTACCGGCGCAACGGCGCCCTGGTCTCGGTGCCCGTGTGGATCGCGCGGGACGGCGACGAACTCGTCGTCACGAGCGAACGCACGACCGGCAAGGTCAAGCGTCTGCGAAACGATTCCCGCGTCGTCCTCCGCCCCTGCAGCCGTATGGGCGCTGTCGAGCCCGACGCCATCACCGTCGAGGCGCACGGGCGCGTCGCCGGCCCTGCGACCGAGGACGCGCGCGCCGATTCCGCACTCCGCCGGAAATACCGCTGGCAGTACCGGGCCATTCTGGGTTTCGAGAAGCTCCTCCGACGCGTGCAGCGCAAGCCCGGCGATCGCGTCATTCTTCGGATCTCCCGCCGCGACTGACCCGCACCCGGACGAGCCCGATTGCGACATCGCCTATCCGCAAACCGCCGTGAGGGCAAGGGGTTTGCCGTCACGCTCGATCCGGGGGAGTCTGCACGGGACGACGACGGCGGTCCCGCGTTCCCCGCGTTCGACTTCTCGCCTGGAGATGCGCAGGGCACGGGGGCCGGTACGGGGGATGCCATGGGCAAGTTCATCTACGACAGCAACATCAAGGTCGACTTCGAGGATCGCCTCCTCGCCCATCTGCAGGCCGTCATCATGGCGAAGGTGCGTCGGGGCGAGAGCTTCCCCTTCACGTGGAAGGACGACATGAGCACCGGAGGAGGACGCACCACGGTCTACATCCACCCGAACGTCTCGCTCGTGTTCAAGTACCACGGAAGCCGCAGCCCCCAGCTGAGCCCCTCGTGGTTGCACGCCTTGACCTACAACGCCAATTCCGGGCGCGGGTTGTACGTCATCCCCGAACCCGAGGACCACTCTCCGCGCGAGTACGCGCAACGCCCCGAGATGGTCTTCCGCGAGGTACCCAACGAGCAGTACCGGGCCCCGGCGCAGACCTGAGACGGGAATGCCTCGCGACCTCGCGCTCGTTCCCTCCCGTATGACCGCCTGGAACGATGCCAAGCCCTTCTTCGAGACGACCGCCGTCGCGCACCTGTCCACGCTGATGCCGGACGGCTCACCGCACGGCATCCCTGTGTGGGTGGGGGTCGACGGGGATCGCCTGATGATCTTCACCGAGGTCGACACCCTGAAGGACCGCAACATCCGCCGCGACCCCCGCGTCGCCGTCTCGGTGACCGGCGCCGACAACCCGTACGCGATGGCGTTCGTCCGCGGAGAGGCGGTCGAGCGCATCGACGGCGACGCCGCGCTGCCGTTCGTCGACCGCATCTCGACGCTCTACACGGGAGAGCCCTACGGCCTGCGCAAGGGACTGGCGGTCTGGTTCATCGAGCCGCGCAAGGCGTGGTCGCGGACGTACGAGGACTGACGCTCAGAGGACGAGCGGAAGGACGCCCAGCAGCAGGATCAGCGGGGCGATCACCGCGCCCAGGGCGATGAAGCGGCTCCAGCGCACCTCGATGCCGGCTGCCACGAGACGGTCGTGCCACAGCAGCGTCGCGAGAGACGCCCAGGGGGTGACGATCGGGCCCGCGTTGACGCCGATGAGCAGCGCGGCGAGGCGCTCGGGCGAACCCGCGACCGATTCGAGGGCGAGATAGGCGGGAAGGTTGTTGATCCCGTTCGCCACCAGCGCGCCGACCCCCGCGAGCTGCCACAGCGAGCCGAGGTCGTCGCCGGAGCCCGCGAGCACCGACATGACCCGGCCGCTGCCGAGAGCCTCGAGAGCGCCGACGGCGAGGAACAATCCGCCCGCGAACACCAGCAGCGACCACGGCACCAGACGGATGCCGAGCGCCTTCGGCGCGCGCAGGGCGAACGCCACGATGAGCACCACGGCGGCCGCGACGGCCGGCATCCAGGGCTCCAGCCCCACCACGAGCAGGGGAAGCAGGGCCAGGGTCACCACGCCGGCCACCCGCAGCAGGATCGGATCGGACACGGCCGGGGGCGCGGCATCCGGATAGGTCTTCGGCAGACGCCGCAGGAAGACCACCGTGAGCACGATCACCGAGACCGCGATCGCGATGAGCGCCGACGGCCCGAGCAGCACGAGGAACGCGACGGGGTCGTGACCACCGCCGAGGGCCTCGGATGCCAACAGGTTGGTGAGATTCGACACCGGCAGCACCAACGAGGCGGTGTTCGCCAGCACCACCGTCACGAAGGCGAACGGCAGAGGGTCCATCTTGCGTGCCACCGCCATCGCGACCACGACGGGCGTGAGCAGCACCGCGGTGGTGTCGAGCGACAGGAAGGCGGTCGCCACGGTCGCCAGCAGCACGACGAGGGCCCAGAGCAGCGCCGTGCGCCCGCGGGCGATCCGCGCGAGGCGCGCCGCCACGACGTCGAACAGGCCCGCCTTCGACGCCAACTCCGCCACGATCGTGACGGCGACGACGAACAGCAGGATGGGCCAGACCCGCTCGGCGACGGCGAGGGCGTCGTCGGCGGGGAAGGCGCCGGTGAGCAGCGCGACGATCCCGAGGATCCACAGCACGCCGCCGATGATGGCCAGAGTCACCGCTCCACTATGGGGCACGTGCCGTGCCATCGAGGCCGCGACCGCCCGGTAGCCTGGAAGCGACCCCTTCAGGAGATGCTCTGTGACTGATTTCCCCGCCGATGGCTTCGCCCTCTTCCCCGACCGCTCGGTCGTCGCCCTGCGCGTCAACGGGGAGCTGAAAGACCTGGCCACGACCGTGACGGCCGACGACCAGGTCGAGCCGGTCACCATCGAGAGCGCCGACGGCCTGTCGATCCTGCGCCACTCCACCGCGCACGTCCTCGCGCAGGCGGTCCAGCGTGTCAAGCCCCAGGCCAACCTGGGGATCGGCCCGCCCGTCACCGACGGCTTCTACTACGACTTCCAGGTCGACGAGCCCTTCACCCCTGACGACCTGAAGGTCATCAAGAAGGAGATGGAACGCATCGTCCGCGAGAACCAGCGGTTCGTGCGCCGCGTCGTCACCGACGACGAGGCACGCGCCGAGCTTGCCGACGAACCGTTCAAGCTCGAGCTCATCGGCCTGAAGGGCGGATCCGCCGAGGCCGCGGAGGGTGCCTCGGTCGAGGTCGGCGCGGGCGAGCTGACGATCTACGACAACGTCACGCGCGACGGAGAGACCGCGTGGAAGGACCTCTGCCGCGGACCCCACGTTCCCGGCACGCGCCTGATCGGCAACGGCTGGGACCTCACCCGCATCGCGGGTGCCTACTGGCGCGGCAGCGAGAAGAATCCGCAGCTGCAGCGCATCTACGGCACCGCGTGGCCCACCAAAGACGAGCTGCGCGCCTACCAGCACCGCCTCGAAGAGGCCGCGAAGCGCGACCATCGCAAGCTCGGCAAGGAGCTCGACCTGTTCTCCTTCCCCGACGAGATCGGTCCCGGACTCTCGGTGTTCCACCCCAAGGGCGGCATCATCCGCTACGAGATCGAGCGCTACATGCGCGAGCGCCTGCTCGCGAGCGGCTACGAGGTCGTCAACACGCCGCACATCACCAAGGGCGATCTGTTCATGACCAGCGGCCACCTGCAGTGGTACGCCGACGGCATGTACCCCCCGATGGTGCTCGACGAGGTCGTGGATGCCGATGGCCACGTCTCGCGCGAGGGCCAGGAGTACTACCTGAAGCCCATGAACTGCCCGTTCCACAACCTGATCTTCCGCTCGCGTGGACGCAGCTACCGCGAGCTGCCGCTGCGCCTCAGCGAGTTCGGGTCGGTCTACCGCTATGAGAAGAGCGGCACCCTCGCCGGTCTCACGCGCGTGCGCGGCATGACCCAGGACGACACCCACATCTACGTCACGGCCGACCAGGTCAAGGGCGAGCTGACCCACAGCCTCGACTTCGTGCTGCAGACGCTGCGCGACTACGGTCTGAACGACTTCTACCTGGAGCTGTCGACCAAGGAGGAGGGCAACCCGAAGTTCATCGGCGATGACGCCCTCTGGACCGAGGCGACCGAGACACTGCGCGAGGTCGCCGAGGCCTCCGGTCTCGAGCTCGTGCCCGACCCGGGTGGAGCGGCCTTCTACGGTCCGAAGATCTCGGTGCAGGCACGCGACGCGATCGGCCGCACCTGGCAGATGTCGACCATCCAGCTCGACTTCAACCAGCCCGAGCGCTTCGAGCTCGAGTACACCGGTCCCGACGGGGAGAAGCACCGCCCGGTCATGATCCACCGCGCCCTCTTCGGTTCGGTCGAGCGCTTCTTCGCGATCCTGCTCGAGCACTACGCCGGCGCGTTCCCCGTCTGGCTCGCGCCCACGCAGGTCGTGGCCGTGCCCGTCGCCGCGGAATACGGCGACTACCTGCAGGGCATCGTCGCCGACCTGAAGACCAAGGGCGTCCGCGCCGAGGCCGACCACAGCGACGACCGCATGCAGAAGAAGATCCGCACGCACACCACGCAGAAGGTGCCGCTGATGCTCATCGCGGGCGAACAGGACCGGTCGAACGGCACCGTGTCGTTCCGCTTCCGCGACGGGACGCAGCTCAACGGCATCCCGGTCGATGAGGCCGTGGCGCGCATCACCGGCGCGATCGCGGCCCGCACTCTCGTGAACACCGCGGAGGACCTGGCGTGACCGGCGATCCGGATGCCGCCGCGGCGGGCCCGTCGCCGCAGGCCGGCTCGACGGCCCCCGCCGGCGGGTCCGGATCACCGACGACCGACGCCGAGCTCGTCGACGCGATGACCCTGCCCGGTGTTCCCGACGAGTTCCAGCGCCTGTGGACCCCGCATCGCATGGCGTACATCTCCGCCGGCCGCGAACCGATGGAGAAGAACTGCCCGTTCTGCGCCGCCCCCGACAAGAGCGACGAGGACGGACTCATCGTCGCGCGGGGGAAGACCGCCTACGTCCTGCTCAATCTGTTCCCGTACAACTCAGGTCACCTGCTGGTCTGTCCTTACCGTCACATCGCCACGTACGACCAGGCGACCGACGAGGAGGTCGCTGAGATCGGGGCCCTGACGCAGCGCGGCATGCGGGTGCTGCGAGCCGTGTCGAACTGCGACGGCTTCAACCTGGGCATGAACCAGGGGGCGATCGCCGGAGCCGGGGTCGACGCCCACCTGCACCAGCACATCGTGCCGCGGTGGGCCTCGGACGCGAACTTCTTCCCGATCATCGCCAAGACCAAGGCCCTCCCGCAGTTGCTCGGCGATGTGCGCCGCGCGGTGGCCGAGGCCTGGGACGACTGAACCCCGCCGAGCGCGTTCGGCGACTGCCGCTCGGGCGCGGGGGCGCCCGGACCCGGCCTGAGCCACGGCCCGGCGTTATCCACAACCCCCGGCGGGGCGACGGACGGACTCATTACCGTGGCCCCATGCACGCCGCCACTCGTCCCGTACTGCTGTCATTCACTCTGGCCGCGATCCTCGTCGGCACCACCGGCTGTCTCGCGCTGCCCAGCCCTCTCGATCCGGATGCCGCCGCTTCGGCGACCCGCCCCACGCCCGCAGCCGCGGACACGGCGAGTCCGAGCAGCGACGCGACAGCGGCCCCCGACTCGTTCGAAGACGTCTTCGCCGAACGCGACGAGTTCTTCCGTGAGCAGCAGCTGCCGATGGACGGCTCGCTCCTGGTGGCGGTGACCCCCGCGCAGCAGCAGTTCGTGGCCGAGCAGCGAGCTTACGTCGAGCAGCAGGGCCTGCCGTGGACAGCGCAGGACGAGAGCCTGGCCCTGGCACTGGCCGGCGACGCGTGCGAGACCGCCATCCTCAGCCGACACGAGGTGGATGCGTCGACCCTCATCGCCCATGTGTCGACGTCACCGCTGTTCGCCCAGCTCCTACCCGCGGACGCGCAGGGCGAGGCGCGTACACGCGCCGAAGCACCCATCGCGAGCGTGATGGTGTTCGGCGCGACCTTCCTCTGCCCCGAGGACGGCGATGCGTGGGTGGCGGCCTATCAGCAGGTCTACGGCGGGTGACCCAGGTGAGTCAGCGCACCTGACGCACGGCGAACTGCAGCCGCGGGTGCGCATACGCCTCTTGCGACTCGATGAGCCGGAGTTCTCGCGACCCCGCCTCGTAGGTGTTCGACAGCAGATCGAAGACGCTCGACGCGGTGCGCGCCAGCGCGTCGGCCGCGTCGTTCGTGCGCCGGTAGTGCGCGGTGAACAGCGCCGCCGTCACGTCACCCGAACCGTTCGCCTTCATCGGGATGAGGGGCGTCTGCACGATCCAGGCGCCCGCGTCGTCGATCACCATCATCTCGATCGTGTCGGGCTCGCGATCGGGCCGCTCGACGCTCGTGACCAGGACCGTGCGCGGACCGCGAGCGCGCACCATGTCGGCGGACGCGAGGGTCGAGTCGATGCTGCCCGGCTCGGTCCCGGTCAGGAATCCGAGCTCGAACTGGTTGGGCGTGATGATGTCGGCGACGGGCACGACGCGCTCGCGCAGGAGCTCCGGAATGGCAGGGGCGACGAAGCAGCCCGACTTGGCGTTGCCCATGACGGGATCGCAGGCGTAGACGGCATCCGGATTCGCCTTCTTCACCCGCGCCACCGCGTCGATGATGACGTCGCCGATGCCCTCGCCGCCCTGATAACCCGAGAGCACCACGTCGATCTCGGGGAAGATGCCACGGTCTTCGATGCCGGCGATCACGTCGGCGACGTCGGCGGGGGAGATGAGCGGTCCACGCCAGGCCCCGTAGCCCGTGTGATTCGAGAAGTTGACCGTGTACACCGGTAGGACCTCGACGCCGATGCGCTGGAGGGGGAACACCGCGGCCGAGTTGCCGACGTGCCCGTACGCGACGGCGGACTGGATCGAGAGAACCTTCATGCCTCGATCCTTCCACCTCGCGCGCCCGGTCGTCGCGCGGCCGAGACGCCCGCGACCGCCGCGATGTCGTCGGCGAGCGTCTGGGCGGACTCGTCGTCGAGGTCGTGGACGGTCAGGCGCAGGAACGAGCCGTGATCGCCCTCACCGAGGAAGAACGGGTCGCCCTCGCGGACCAACCAGCCTCGGCGCATGAGGTCTTCGCGCACGCCCGCCGCCGGGACGGGCAGCGGCACCCAGAGGTTGAGACCGTCGCCCGCGCGCACGGCGAGACCGCGCGCGGTCAGGGCGTCGGCGAAGGCGGCGTTGCGGCGCGCGTAGTGCTCCGCGGCGACCTCGATACCCGCGCGCACCTCGTGGTCGGTGACGAGCGCGAGCGTGAGGCGCTGCAGGATGTGGCTCACCCACGTGGTGCCGGGCGTCAGACGCACGCCCAGGCCGTCGGCGGTGTCGGGATCGGAGGCCGTGACGGCCAGACACGTATCGGGACCGAGGAATTTCGACATCGAGCGGATGCGCGCCCAGCGGCGCTGCGCGGGACCGATCACCGACTGCAGCGGTGCGCGCGACAGGAGGGAGAAGTGGTCGTCCTCGATGACGAGGACGTACGGGTACGCGGCCAGCACCGCCCGCAGCTGCGCGGCGCGTTCGGCGCTGAGGCTCGCCCCGGTGGGATTGTGGGCGCGCGGGGTGCACACGACGGCTCGTACGCCCGCCGCCAGCGCCGCGCGCAGGCCGTCGACCGTCATGCCCTCGGCATCCACCGGCACGGGGACGGCTCGGTATCCACCGGTGCGCACGGTGTGCAGCGCCGAGAGGAAGCACGGGTCCTCGAGGGCGACGGCGTCGTCGCGCTGCAGGGCTTGAGCGAGCAGACGTTCGATCGCGTCGCTCGCCCCGCTCGTGACGGTGATGCGCACGTCGTCCTGGGGGAGCTCCTCGGTCATCCACGACCGCGCCCACGCCTCGAGACCCGGGTCGATCACGGGTTCTCCGTAGAGCACCGGTCGAGCGGAGCGGGCCAGGGCCGCGGTGGGGTCGGGAATGCGCGCGGGGTCAGGGTTGCCCGTCCCGACGTCGCGCAGCACCGTGTCGGGTGCATAGCCCTCTTGGGCGACGGCCGCACGGTCGGCGACGCGCGTGCCCCCGCGCCCGCGCGCCTCGACGAGCCCCGCCTGCGCCAGCTGCCGGTAGGCCGCCACCACGGTGTTGCGGTTGACGCCCAGGTCGGTCGCGAGCGCGCGGACCGGAGGCAGCAGGGTTCCCGGCGCGAGCTCGCCGCGTTCGATGCGCGTGCGCAGATCGGCGGAGATCTCGGATGCCGAACGCCCGGTGATGTCGATTGTCATACGCCCCCCAGAGTACGGCCAGCCTATGTCCTGAGCCATGCTACGGTTTGGCCTAAGCCAATAACCGCGCCCTCGAGCGCGCACGGATCGGAGTGGACATGACCGACATCGGAACCCCCCGCGTCAAGCGTGGACTCGCCGAGATGCTCAAGGGCGGCGTCATCATGGACGTCGTCACCGCCGAGCAGGCCCGCATCGCCGAAGACGCCGGCGCCGTCGCCGTCATGGCGCTCGAGCGCGTCCCGGCCGACATCCGCGCGCAGGGCGGCGTGGCGCGCATGAGCGACCCCGACCTGATCGACGACATCATCGCCTCGGTCTCGATCCCGGTCATGGCGAAGGCGCGCATCGGGCACTTCGTCGAAGCGCAGATCCTGCAGGAGCTCGGCGTCGACTACATCGACGAGTCCGAGGTGCTCTCGCCCGCCGACTACGTCAACCACATCGACAAGTACGACTTCACCGTGCCATTCGTGTGCGGCGCGACGAACCTGGGCGAGGCGCTGCGTCGCATCACCGAGGGCGCGGCGATGATCCGCTCCAAGGGCGAGGCCGGTACCGGCGACGTGTCCGAGGCCACCAAGCACATCCGCACCATCACGGGCGAGATCAACGCCCTGCGCGCCAAGACCAAGGACGAGCTCTACGTCGCCGCCAAGGAGCTGCAGGCGCCCTATGACCTCGTCGCCGAGATCGCCGAGACCGGCACGCTCCCGGTCGTGCTCTTCACCGCCGGGGGAGTGGCCACCCCCGCCGACGCCGCCATGATGATGCAGCTCGGCGCCGACGGCGTCTTCGTCGGCTCGGGCATCTTCAAGTCCGGCAACCCCGCCCAACGCGCCGCAGCCATCGTCAAGGCCACGACGTTCCACGACGACCCGAAGGTCGTCGCCGAGGCGTCGCGCGGTCTCGGCGAGGCGATGGTCGGCATCAACGTCGCCGACCTGCCCGCTCCGCACCGCCTCTCCGAGCGTGGCTGGTAACGCTCCCCGCGTCGGAGTCCTCGCGCTGCAGGGCGATGTGCGCGAGCACCTCGCCGTGCTGCGCTCCCTCGGGGCCGACGCCCATCCCGTGCGTCGCCCCGAGGAGCTCTCGGCGGTGGAAGGCCTCGTGCTCCCCGGCGGGGAGTCGAGCGTCATCGACAAGCTCGCTCGTACCTTCGGCCTGTTCGACCCCATTCGCGCCGCCATCGCGGACGGGATGCCGATGTACGGCACCTGCGCCGGGTTGATCCTTCTCGCCGACCGTATCGACGGCGCGATCGCCGGCCAGCGCACCTTCGGCGGCATCGACGCGCGCGTCGCACGCAACGCCTTCGGCAGCCAGACGGCCTCGTTCGAGACGGACCTCGACGTCCCCGCCCTGGGCGATCCGCCGGTGCACGCTGCGTTCATCCGGGCCCCCGCCGTCGTCGAATGGGGACCGGATGCCGTGCCCCTGGCATCCCTCCCCGATGGACGCGTCGTGGCGATCGAGCAGGGCGCTCTCCTGGGTACCGCGTTCCACCCCGAGTCGACGGGCGAGACGCGATTCCACGAGAGGTTCCTCGCGCACGTCCACAGCCGACGCGGCATCTCCGCCCCCGCGCTCTAGACTGGGAATCATGTCCGGACACTCCAAATGGGCCACGACCAAGCACAAGAAGGCGGTCATCGACTCCCGTCGCGCCAAGTCGTGGGCCAAGCTCATCAAGAACATCGAGGTCGCGGCGAAGCTCGGTGGAGCCGACCTCCAGGGCAACCCGACCCTCTTCGACGCCGTCCTGAAGGCCAAGAAGACCTCGGTCCCCAAAGACAACATCGATCGCGCGATCAAGCGCGGCGCCGGCATCGGCGGCGAGGCCGTCGAGTACTCGTCGATCATGTACGAGGGCTACGGCCCCAACGGCGTCGCCTTCCTCATCGAGTGTCTGACCGACAACAAGAACCGCGCCGCGGCCGAGGTGCGCACGGCCCTCAGCCGTAACGGCGGCACCCTGGCCGACCCCGGCAGCGTCGCGTACAACTTCAGCCGCAAGGGCGTCATCGTCGTCCCCTCCGAGGGCACCACCGAAGACGACGTCATGCTCGCCGTGCTCGAAGCCGGCGCCGAAGAGGTCGAGCCCCACGGCGACGGCTTCGGCGTCATCACCGAGGCGAGCGACCTGGTGTCGGTCCGCTCGGCGCTGCAGGACGCCGGCATCGAGTACGACTCCGCGGACGTCGAGTTCGTCCCGTCCCTCAAGGTCGAGGTCGACGCCGACACCGCGCGCAAAGTCTTCCGCCTCATCGACGCCCTCGAAGACAGCGACGAC
Organism: uncultured Microbacterium sp.; assembly: GCF_913776565.1. Lineage (GTDB taxonomy): Bacteria > Actinomycetota > Actinomycetes > Actinomycetales > Microbacteriaceae > Microbacterium. The sequence goes on from NZ_CAJYPF010000076.1 coordinate 11,489, forward strand.
GTGCAGAACGTCTACACAAACTTCGACATGACCCCCGAGGTCCAGGCCGAACTCGAGAACGACGAGTAAGGGCGCGCCCTTTCCCGTGCACACGGCCCCTGCGCTTAGCGTGGGGGCCGTGTCCCGTTCTCTGCGCGTCCTCGGCATCGACCCCGGCCTCACCCGCTGCGGGATCGGCGTCGTCGACGTCGCCGCCGACCGCACCGCGACGCTCGTCCACGTCGGCGTCGCACGCTCGGCCGCCACCGACCCGATCGAGAAGCGCCTCGCGGCCATCGCCGCCGGCATCCGCTCCGTGCTCACGACCCACGACCCCCAGGTCGTCGCCGTCGAGCGCGTCTTCGCGCAGAACAACCGGCACTCCGTGATGGGCACCGCCCAGGCGAGCGGTATCGCCCTGCTGCTCGCCGCCGAGCACGGCATCCCCGCGGCCACGCACACCCCCAGCGAGGTCAAGGCCGCGATCACGGGATACGGATCGGCCGACAAGCTGCAGGTGCAGACCATGGTCGCGCGCGTCCTCAGACTCACCGAACTCCCGCAGCCCGCGGATGCCGCGGACGCCCTCGCGATCGCGCTCTGCCACGCGTGGCGCGGGGGAGCGGCATCCCCCTCGTCCGAGACGACACT
>NZ_CAJYPF010000077.1 GCF_913776565.1 uncultured Microbacterium sp.
TCTCGTCGCCGCTCAAGGGAACGATGCCCGCGTACAACCGATGAATGCACGTAACGAAGAGCGGGGCCCCGCGTCGAGGACACTCGACGCGGGGCCCGCTCTTCGTTCTCTCAGCCCAGTCCCGCAGCCTGATCGGCTCGGACCGTCGCGGCGATCCTGTCGAGAGCGTCGGCGCTCAGCAGGTTGAACGGCGCGCGGCATGGACCGACGTTCTCCCCGGCCGCATTGGTCGCCGCCTTGACGATCGTGTTGGGGTTGCCCAGGACGAAGAGGTTGCGCAAGGCCCGAATCGATGCCTGGGCGGTGCGCGCGCCGTCGAGGTCGCCCGCCGCCCAGCGCTCGTAGATTTCGACCATCACGCGCGGGTAGACGTTCGCCACGGCGGTGATCCCGCCCGCGCCGCCCGCCTGCAAGGTCGGCAGCACCAGCGAGTCCGTCCCCGCGAGCACGGCGAAGGTCTCGGGGTCGGTCAACTCGATGCACTGCAGGATGGCGTCGAAGTTGCCCGACGAATCCTTGACGCCCGCGATGTTGTCGATCTCGGCGAGCCGTGCGATGGTCGCGGGCGCGATGTTGTTCCCCGTGCGGGCGGGGATGTTGTAGATCAGCACGGGCACGTCGACAGACGCGGCCACGGTTGCGAAGTGCCGGTACAGCTCGTCCTGCGACGCCGCCGCGAAGTACGGCGTGATGACCGAGAGCACATCGGCACCCGCGGCCTGCATCCGCTCGGCGATGCGCACCGTCTCGGCCGTTCCGACGGCGCCGGCGCCCGCGTACACCGGGACACGACCGTCGACGGACGCGACGACGGCGTCGAGGACGGCGAGGCGCTCATCCGCCGTCTGCTGGAAGAACTCGCCGTTGGTGCCGAGGCAGAACACGCCGTGAGCACCCGAGCGGACGGCGCGGTCGGCGTGCACGCGCATCTGGTCGAGGTTGAGCGACTCGTCGTCGTGGAACGGGGTGACGAGAGCGTGGATGCTGCCGCTGATGGGGGTGGACACGGAGTGACTCCTTCTGCGCGGGGTGGCCGGATGGGGCGGGATGCCTTCGGGGTGGGGGCTATTTCTGCATGACGTGGATCGCGAAGCCGCCGAACTCCCCGGCGAGGTAGATGTTCTGCAGGCGCCCGTCATCGAAGTACGCTGCCGTCGCGTCGTCGAAGCCGAACCCCTTCCCGCTCAGTTCCTCGACGGCGGAGGCCAGATCGGCGGTCGCCATTCCGATGTGACCGTGGGTTCCGAGGTACTGCGAGCGCACGCACTCGAAGAAGGTGCCCGCGAACTCGGACTTCTTCCCGGCGCGGGCGTCGAGATTGAACATCAGGCACAGCAGATCGCACAGTCGCTGCGCCTCGTCGGCGTCGTCGTTGTTGATGCCCACGTGGGCGAGTTCGAACGAGTTCTTCATGACGGGTCCGTTCCGAGGGGGTTCGCGTGCCCGATCACATCGGGAACAGCAGGAGGGCGCCCGCGGTCAGCGCGAGCAGGCGGATGACGTACATCGGGATCGTGAACTTCCAGAACTGCACGAGCGAGTACTTGCCGACGCCCATGACCATCGCGGGCAGTCCGTCGATGGGAAGGAAGTGGCCGTTCCATCCCGAGATGACGATGGCGATCGCCGCGGCCGTCGGGTCGAGCCCCAGGCCGATGCAGGTCGCGATCGCGAGCGGCGCGAAGACGTAGACCGTGCCGATCGTCGATCCCGTGAGGGTGGCGAGGACGCTCGTCAGGACGCAGAAGGCGAAGACGAGGAGGAAGGGGCTCACGTTGCCGCCGAGCAGATTGGCGACGCTCTCACCGACCAATTGCGTCAGCCCGGTCTTGCCGAGAGCCTCGGCGATGCCGATCACCCCGGCCGACATGAGGATGATGGGCTGGCTGATCGCGTCGCGGATCTCGCCGAAGGTCAGGACGCGCGTGATGAGCAGCACGGCGACCGCGAGCCCGGTGATCGCATAGCCCGCGTCGCCGATGTAGCTGTAGGAGATCATGCCCGCGATGGCGACGCCGAAGCTCACGTACGCCGCGATCTGCTTACGGCGGGTGAGAACGGGGGCGATGATCGTGGCGGTCGCCGTGGCGGCCGCCTCGGCGATCCCCCCTCCGCGCGGAGACGAGTCGCCCCCCTCGAGGGCAGGGTCGGCGGGAGGCTCGTCGTTGGTGATCGGGTGATCCGGCAGCATCCGGTAGGCGATGAGGCACCAGATGAGGAACCCGAGGCTCAGCACGAGGTTCACCAGCGAGAACCTCACCAGGTCGACACGTTCGCTGACACCCGTCGCCTCGAGCACGGCGACGACGATGCCGTACTGCAGGGCGACGTTGAACGGCAGCAGGGGGTGGTTCGCGGCGAACCCGGCCGGCATGAGCACCTTGGACGGCGGGAGCTTCTTGTTGTAGGCGAGCGTCGAGAGCAGTCCGATGACGAGGACGTAGTACGCCGTGGAGCCGGTTCCGAAGATGCTGCAGCCGACCATGACGAAGACGACGATCAGCGCGTAGGCGCGGAATCCCCCCTTCGAGGCCAACCTCGAGATCATCTGCTTGAACCCCGTGACCAGCTCCGTCTTCTGCAGGGCCGCGATGACGGCCATGAACGAGGCGAGCATCACGATCGTCGCGTTGGCGAAGCCGCTGAACGCGACGTTGATCGGCACGACGTTGAAGACCACCAGCAGCAGGCAGGCGATCAGCGGGGGGACGCCGAACGGCAGACGGTCGATCATGATGAGGACGATCATCAGGACGGTGATCGCCAGGGCGAGGATCATGGGGACGGTCATGCTGCCTGCTCCCCCGCGGTCGACTCCGGTCCAGCGGACGTCGGCTCGTCCGCCACGATCTGCGCGAGATCCGCGGCCGAGAGGTGCACGTGTTTGATCGCCTTGCGATGCCAGGTGTACGCGATGTGCAGGCCGCCGTCGGCGCCCGCGAGCACCGAGGGGTACGACAGCTCGCGATTCAGGCTCTGCCGACTGTTGTTCGAGAGGCAGTACCCGTCGCCGTTCTCGATGTCGTAGGCGATCGGCCAGCTCCGGGCGTCGTCCGTCGACAGGGCCAGCGTCATCGGGGCGCGGGGGGCGCCCCAGAAGGCGCTGCGTCCGTCCGCGTCGACGGCGGGCTCGGCCAGGCGGGGGCCTTCGTCGCCGCTGAGGCCGTCGTCGTCCAGCTCGTCGTAGAGCGAGACGCGGCGACTGGTGGCGTCTTCTCTGCTCGCCCAGTTCATCACCATCGCGACGCGACCGTCGCCGAGGGACCGGGCCTGGAGGGAGGAGTTGTTGTTGGGCAGATCGATCGGGCGGCAGGGCTCCCACGTCATCCCGCCGTCGCTCGACACGGATTCGTACACGTGGTCCGCCCACCGCGAGCGGAAGCACGCCCACAGCGTGCCATCGGCGCGCGGCACGATGTTCATGTGCACGCAGCCCTGCGAGTCGGGCACGGTCACCTCCGACCAGGTCTGGCCGAGGTCGTCGGAGAACCAGACCGAGGCGGTGTCGTCGTTGCCGACCCACTTCTCGCCGGGGACGGTGCGGCAGTTGAAGACGGGCAGCAGGATCCGTCCGCTCTCGAGGACGACCGGCGACTGGCGGACGAACACGCCGACCGGCGCCGCATCGCCCAGCAGAGCGGTCGGCTCGTCCCAGGTCGCTCCCCCGTCGCGTGAGACGCGCCGCCGCACCTCGGAGGTGTCCTGGTTGCCCGCGATCTGGGCGGTGTAGAGCAGCCACACCGCGCCGTCGGGAGCGGTGAAGAGGATGGGGTTCTGTTCCGATCGCGTGGAGTCGAAGCTCAGCTGCACGGGCTCGAGCCAGCGATTCCCTCCGGCCGGCAGCCGGGACAGGTGGATCGAGATGTCGGAGACACCCTCCTGCGTCCCACCGAACCACACGCAGGCGAGATCGCCGCCGGGGAGGAAGGCGAGGTTGGCGGCGTGGCACTGCACCGTCGGGGTCGGCAGCAGCGCTTCCGACCCTCGATCGGAACGGGCTCGTAGCAGCCCATCGAAATCACTCATGCGTGGTCCTCCAGTCGGCTCTGACGGTGGGCGCCCGACGCGGACGCGGTTCATCGGCGAACGTTGATGCCGCCTCGCATAGATCGGGATGCCATCGGGCATCGCCGACACGGAGAACGGAATGAGGTCATCCTGACAGGTTTGCACGAAGTGCGCAATGCTCATGCGCATTTCGTGCATTCACAACGTCAGAAGAGTGCGGCAGGGGCGTGGCAGCCGCAGCGACGACCGAGGGTCGAGAAGATCGCGCGCGAAACGCGCACAACGCGCATCCCGTGAGCGGGCGCGCGGGCCTCAGTCGGCGACGATGACCTCGACCCCACGACGACGGAAGGGCTCGAGCTGCTCCTCGGAGGCCTCGGCATCCGTCACCAAAGTCCAGGGCGTCTCGAGCCGGACCCACGCGCTGAAGGGGGATGCGCCGAGCTTCGCCGCGTGGGCGACGACGTACACACGCGTACCCGCGCGCGCCATCAACTCCTTCAGCCGCGTCTGCGTCGCGGTCGCCTCGCACAGTCCGCGCTCCGCCGTCACGGCGTCCGCCCCGAGGAAGACCGCGTCGAAGAACCATCGCTCCAATGACGCCTCGGCCATCGGGCCGATGAAGCTCTGCGAGGTCTGCCGATACCAGCCGCCGAGCAGCGACAGCTCGACCCCCTCGGCGCCCTCGAACTCCCGGAAGGGGGTCATCCCGTTCGTCACGACGGTCAAGGGAGAGGTACCGATCAGGTGCGCGGCGACGCGGGCCGTCGTCGTGCCGGCATCCAGCAGGATCGTCTCGCCCGGGGCGACCTGCGCGGCGGCCCGACGGCCGATCGCATCCTTGGCGCGGTAGGAGTCGACGGAGCGCTCGCCCAGGCTCATCTCGCGGTGATGCGACCTCACCGCGATCGCACCTCCGTAGGTGCGCGCGAGTCGGTTCGAATCCTCGAGTGCCGACAGGTCGCGCCGGATCGTCGACGCGGTGACGCCGAAAGCACGCGAGAGCTCCTCGACGCTCGCGAGACCGTTGCTCCTGGCCATGCGCACGATCTCTTCACGCCGCTCTGACGCCCTCATCCGGCCACGCTCCTCCCGACCGCGCGCACGACCGCGGGTCGCCTCACGCTACCAATCGGGGGAGGCCGACCTGCGGCACGCCTCTGCCCGCAGCCGGACTCGCGCATCCGGTACCCGCCCACCCGCCGCCGCGTAGCCTAGAACCGTGACCCTCCCCTACGACGTCGACGCCGTTCGCGCCGACTTCCCGATCCTCGCGACCGAGGTCGACGGCCACCCCCTCGTCTACCTCGATTCCGGCGCGACGAGCCAGAAGCCGCGCGCCGTGCTCGACGCCGAGCGCGACTTCCTCGAGCGCGCGAACGCCGCCGTGCACCGCGGTGCCCACACCCTCGCCGCCGAGGCGACCGAGCTGTTCGAGGACGCCCGCGTCACGGTCGCGGACTTCGTCGGGGCCGAGCCCGAGCAGCTGGTCTGGACGAGCGGAGCCACCGCGGGCCTCAACCTCGTCGCCGGATCCCTCGGCTACGCCGGACGCCTGCGCGAAGGCGACGAGATCGTCGTGACCGAAGCGGAGCACCACGCGAACCTCATCCCGTGGCAGGAGCTCGCCGCCCGCACGGGTGCGCGCCTGCGCCACATCCCCGTGCTCGACGACGGCACGCTCGACATGCGCACCGCCGCCGACCTCATCGGCGAACGCACGAAGGTCGTCGCGTTCCCGCACGTCTCGAACGTCCTGGGCATCGTGAACCCGGTCGCGAAGCTCGTCACCCTCGCCCGCGGCGTCGGCGCGTTGACGGTGCTCGACGCGTGCCAGTCGGCTCCGCACCTGGCGCTCGACCTGCCGGCATCCGGAGTCGACCTCGCCGTGTTCTCGGGCCACAAGATCCACGGGCCGTACGGCATCGGGGCGCTGTGGGGCCGCGACGAGGTGCTCGAGGCACTGCCGCCGTTCACCACGGGCGGCTCGATGATCACGACCGTCACGCTCGACAAAGCCGAGTACCTCCCTCCGCCGCAGCGCTTCGAACCGGGTACCCAGCCGGTGTCGCAGGCCGTCGCCCTGGCCGCCGCCGTCCGCTGGCTCGGACAGCACGACCTCGACGCCGCGTACGCGCACGAGGCCGCCCTCGAGAAGCGCATGCGCGAGGGACTCCGGTCGATCGACGGCGTCCGCCTGCTCGGAGACACGGATGCCGCCGACCGCATCGCCCTGCAGGCCTTCGAGGTCGAGGGGGTCCACGCGCACGACGTGGGCCAGTTCCTCGACAGCCGCGGCGTCGCCGTGCGCGTCGGGCACCACTGCGCCCAGCCGCTGCACCGGCGCTTCGGGATGACCGCGTCGGTCCGCGCGAGCGCGGCGATCCACACGACCGAGGCCGAGGTCGACACCTTCCTCGACGCGGTGTCGGGCGTGCGCGGCTTCTTCGGGGTGAGCGCATGAGCGGCCTCGAATCCCTGTACCAGGAGCTCATCCTCGACCACGCGAAGAACCGTCGCGGCTTCGGTCTCGCCGAGCCCGGCGCACACAGTGCCACGGTGCACCAGCGCAATCCGGTGTGCGGCGACGAGATCACGCTGCGCGTCGACGTCGAGGGCGACCGCGTGGCATCCGTCACCTGGGAAGGGGCGGGCTGCTCGATCTCGCAGGCCTCGGCTTCGATGCTCGTCGCGCTCCTGCAGGAGGACGGCGGAGACGAGGGGATGCCGCGCGCCGACGCCGAAACCCTGATCGCGTCGTTCCGCGAGGCGCTGCGCTCGCGCGGCAAGATCCCCCTCGACGAGGAGACCTTCGCCGACGCGGCAGCCCTGTCGGGGGTGTCGAAGTACACCGCGCGCGTGAAGTGCGCGATGCTCGCGTGGGTCGCGCTCGAGGAGGGGCTGCGGCAGGCCTGAGTCCGTGGCATCCGGACGTCCGCTCTCCCTTCCGCGGACGTGCCGCAGCGATATCCTGCGTCCATCACGGGAGAGGACGGATGCCATGGGCAACGGATTCAGCGCGGAAGAGCGCGCGGCGATGAAGCAGCGCGCCGAGGAGCTCCAGGCCATGAAGGGCGTGAAGGGCCTGGCGAAGCTGCAGAAGGAGAGCGAGGCCTGCCTCGAGGCGATCGAGAAGCTCGAGGGCGTCGACCGCGCGGTCGCCGAGCGGCTGCACGTCATCGTGCTCGAAGAGGCGGGGCACCTGAACCCCAAGACGTTCTACGGCTTCCCCGCCTACGCCCGAGACGGCAAGGTCGTGGTCTTCTATCAACCGGCGTCGAAGTTCAAGACGCGGTACGGCACGGTCAGCTTCGACGACTCGGCGCAGCTCGACGACGGTCCGATGTGGCCGGTCTCGTTCGCCGTGGTCGAGGTCACGGCCGAGGTCGAGCAGCGCATCCGCGACGCCGTCCGCCGGGCGGCCCCCGCGACGTGACCGCGCGGTCCGCCTGACACCCGCACTCTCACCCCGGCGACGGCCGGACCCCACCCGGATGATGCACGGGGTGGCTTCTCGCGCCATCCCTTGACGCGCTCGAGACGCGCGTCTTGGCTGGGGCCATCCCTCGCGTCGCTCACGGCCGAATCCGGTCGCGCGTCGCACCGGGGCCGGCTGCGGCCGGACCCGCGGGCACGATCAGGTCGGGACGACCCGGCCGGAGAGGACGAAGATGTCCGGCAACAAGGCAGTGGCGTACAAAGAACCCGGTGTCGTGGAGGTCATCGACACCCCGTATCCGGAGTTCGAGCTCAAGGACGGTCCCGGCGTCAATCCGGCGAACGTCGGCCGAAAGGTCCCCCACGGTGCGATCCTGCGCACCGTCTCCACCAACATCTGCGGCTCCGACCAGCACATGGTGCGCGGGCGCACCACCGCTCCGGCCGGCCTGGTGCTCGGGCACGAGATCACCGGCGAGGTGATCGAGGTGGGACCCGACGTCGAGTTCGTCAAGGTCGGCGACATCGTCTCGGTGCCGTTCAACATCGCGTGCGGACGGTGTCGAAACTGCAAGGAGGGCAAGACCGGCATCTGCCTCAACGTGAACCCCGACCGCCCCGGCAGCGCCTACGGCTACGTCGACATGGGCGGCTGGGTGGGCGGCCAGGCCGAGTACGTCCTGGTGCCCTACGCCGACTGGAACCTGCTGGTCTTCCCCGACCGTGAGCAGGCGCTCGAGAAGATCCTCGACCTGACGATGCTGTCCGACATCTTCCCCACCGGCTTCCACGGCGCGTACACCGCGGGAGTGCGTCCGGGATCCACGGTGTACATCGCCGGTGCGGGTCCGGTCGGCATCGCCGCCGCCGTCGGCGCGCAGCTGCTGGGTGCGGCCGCCGTGCTCGTCGGCGACCTCAACGCCGACCGTCTCGAGCAGGTGCGGTCGATGGGCTTCGAGAGCGTCGACGTGTCCAAGGGCGATCCGCGCGACCAGATCGAGCAGATCCTCGGTACCCCCGAAGTGGATGCCGCGGTCGACGCGGTCGGCTTCGAGGCCCGCGGTCACGGCTCCGACTCGTCGCACGAAGCGCCGGCGACGGTGCTGAACTCGCTGTTCGACATCACCGCGGCGGGTGGGGCCCTCGGCATCCCGGGCCTGTACGTGACCGGTGACCCGGGCGGGGTCGACGAGGCGGCCAAGGTCGGGTCGCTGTCGCTGCGCCTCGGCCTCGGCTGGGCGAAGTCGCTGTCGTTCACGACGGGTCAGTGCCCGGTGATGAAGTACAACCGGCAGCTGATGATGGCGATCCTGCACGACAAGGTGCAGATCGCCAAGGCGGTCAACGCCACGCCCATCAGCCTCGACGACGCCCCCCAGGGCTACGCCGACTTCGACAAGGGCGCCCCGCGCAAGTACGTGCTGAACCCGAACGGGTACATCAAGAGCTGACTCCGGTCGGAACAGGGATGCCGCGGCCCCGCCGCCGCGGCATCCCGCCCTCAGTCCAGGACGACGCGCTCCATCCGTCGGAAGCTCTCCTCCATCCCGTCGACCATGCCCGTGGCGAGCACGGCGTCGCGGGTGGCGGCATCCGGATACTCGATCAGCAGAGTGACGAGCGTCGCGCCGTCCTCTTCGTACAGCGAGAGGTCGTTGGTCGTCGTCGGCAGGTCGGTGCCGGTCATGTGCTCGGTCTGCACCATGCGCCGCGGCTCGTCGAGCAGCAGGATCTCGCCGTCGAAGCCGAACCCCTCGCCCTCGGTGCCCGGCTCGGGCTCCCAGGCGATGCGGTAGCGGCCGCCCTCGCGCCGATCGATCTCGCTGACCGACATGCGCCACCCGTCGGGGCCGAGCATCCACCGCCGCATGAGCTCGGGGTCGAGGTGCGCGCGCCACACGAGCTCGCGAGGCCCCTCGATCAGGCGCGTGATGCGCACGTGCTGGTCGCTGAGGATCTCGAGCCGCGTCCCCTTGCCCTGGGCGAAGGCGCGCAGGCCCGGCAGCACCGCGTCGAGCTGGTTCATCGCGAGGGTCGATCCCTCGACCGCACCCATCGCCACGACCTGCTCGAGGGCGTCGAGCGAGGCGAAGCGGCTGACGTTCGTCATCCGCGAGCCCTCGGGCGTGGCCTCGAAGGTGAAGGCCATGCGCATGGACGGCATCCCCTCGATCGGCTCGCCGGTCTCGTCGGCGAACGAATCGATCACCTCGAACGCGCGCGGTTCGTCGATGGCGGTGAACTCCCACGCCCCGCCCGCCCGTTCCCCCTGCGGCGAGGTCATGTGGTACCTCGCGTGACCGCCGACGCGGAAGTCGAACGCGTCGAAGGTCGCCGGCCACCCCGGGGGTCCCCAGAAACGCTCGAGCTGGCGCGGGTCGGTGAAGACGGCCCACAGGCGCTCGGGCCCGACCGCGAAGTCGGCGACCAGGGTCAGGGTGAGCGCATCGAGATCGGTCTCGACGGATGTGACGGGCATGACGGACTCCTTCGTCGGTCAGTTCTGAGGGGTGGATGCCGTGCGCCCGGGTGCCTCGCGACCCGGAGCGGCGTCGCGCGAGGGCGGCGGCGGTGCCGAGGGCGAGCGGAGGGCGGATGCCGCGGCATCCGCCTCTTCCGACAGCAGCGCGTCGAGTCGGACGAAGCGGCCGCGCCACAGG
>NZ_CAJYPF010000078.1 GCF_913776565.1 uncultured Microbacterium sp.
CTCGTAGCCGTCCTCGCCGGTGTATCCCGTCCGCGCGACGAACAGGGGCGCGCCGTCGAAGGTGCCCGCGGTCCACGCGTAGTACCCGAGCTCGTCGAGCGGGGTGCCGGTGATCTCGACCCCCGGGGTGGAGCTCAGGATGCCACGGGCCGCGGGACCCTGCAGGGCGATAAGCGCGTACTGGTCGGTGACGTCGTCGACGGTGAGGGTGCCGGCGTCCTCGGACCCCCACGTCGCCCGGGCGGCCGCGAACGCGGAGGCCCTGGCATCCCGGTTGCCCGCATTGGAGATGACCAGGAAGGATTCCTCGCCCGTGCGGTAGACGATGACGTCGTCGACGATGCCGCCCGATTCCGCAAGGACCAGCGAATACTTCGCCTTACCGACCTTCATCGTCGACAGGCGACCGGCGAGCACGTGGTCCAGGAACGACGCAGCGCGAGAACCCTCGACGCGGAACTCGGCCATGTGCGAGATGTCGAACAGTCCCGCCGCCTCGCGGACGGCGCGGTGCTCGGCGAGGTCGGAGGTGTAGCGCACGGGCATGTTCCAGCCGCCGAAGTCGGTGAACGAGGCGCCGAGGGCCTCGTGCCGATCGTGCAGCGGCGACGTGCGCGGTGGAGCGGGGGTTTCGGTCATGAGTTCTGCCGTTCGCGATGACGGTCAGACACCGGTCGGCGCCTGAGAACTCCCCCTCTGTCATGGGCCTGAGAGTTTCACTCGCGCCGTCGTGGACGGCCGCGGGCTTTCACCGTCGGCGGGCTCGGGGACGTGGCATCCCGAGCCTCTTTCCAGAGTGGCCCGATCGACGCGGTACGCGTACCTGAGAGATTGGCGGGGAGGCTTGCTCCTTCGGTGCCCGGCTGCGTTCGCCGGAGCTCTCCCGCATCGATCATGGGGCCGGTATGGACTTGTGGGGTCAGCCTAGCGGAGCACGCCCCGCGAGGCAGCCATTCCGGGCGGGTACCCGGGGCTGCGCAGGGTCAGCCCCGCGTGCAGCTCCCGGATGCCACGGGCGCCGACAGCGACCCCAGCTGCGCCATGACGGGTTCGAGTTCGGCGGGGGTCATGGCGTAGCCGACGTTGTCGTCCGTGTCGGAGCGGGCGAAGACGATGCCCGCGACCTCGCCGGTCGTGGTCAGCAGCGGGCCCCCCGAGTTGCCCGGACGTACGACGGCCGCGAGCGCGTAGATGTCGCGCGGGGTCGAGGACGCGTCGTAGATGTCGGGGACGGGGACGGTGCCCTCCGACAGCACCTGCGCACTGCCCGAGGTGAAGGGGCCACCGCCCGGATAGCCCTGCACGACGGCGGGCGAGCCGACGCCGAGGGTCGACACGATCGGCAGGGCAGCGGCATCCAATCCGTCCACCGAGACCACCGCGATGTCGTCGATCGGGTCGAAGTAGACCACGCGGCCCTCGCGGGCGGGCTGACCGGGCAGTTCGACGACCGGGGTGTCGACGCCGGCGACGACGTGGGCGTTGGTGACGACGCGGTCGTCGGCGACGACGAAGCCCGAGCCGCTCGAGGTGACACCGCACGCGTAGGCGGTTCCCGATACGCGGGCGACGGACTGCGCGGCCTGCGTGAGGGCGGGGTCGTCGAGGGCGATCTGGGGGGTGCTCGGGACCGGGCCGATCTGGATGAGCTGACCGAGGCGCGGGATGCCCCCGGCGAAGACCGAACCGCGCAGCTCGGCGAGCGCTCCCCGCACGGGAGCGGGGGTGAGGTCGTCGATGGTGCGCACCACGGTGGAGGACCCCAGCGCGGCCGACACCACGGGGACGCCGGCGGGGGTGATCGATCCCGCGGCGAACGAGATCGCCAGAGCCGCGGCCGCGACGTTGACCACACCGCCCAGCAGCCGCTCGGGCACGCGCAGCTTGATGCGGTCGGCGCCGCGGCGGAAGAACCCGCCGACGGCACTGCCCAGACCGCTGCCGATCAGCAGCAGCAGGACGCCGCTGAGGATCATGAGCGGGCCGCGCCACGAGGGCGCGGTGACCCACTGGCCCACGAAGGGCGTGACCCAGTAGGCGGCGACGGCGCCGAGGGCGAGGCCGGCGAAGAACCCGATCGTGGCGAGGAACCCCCGCGAGAGGCCCACGATGAGCGCGATCGCCAGAAGGGCGATCAGAACGATGTCGATGAACGGCATCCGACCTCCTGAATCCGGTTCGAGGCTAGGGCGCTCGTCTGTGAGAACCCTTTCGACGCGCGGCGGCGGGCCCGGTCGCACCCCTCCCCCTCGATAAACGCTGACGCTGTCGAGACACGCGGTGCGTCGCCGTGTCTCGACAGGATCGGCGTTTGTCGGCGCAAGAGCGCGCCCTTCGGGTCGGGATGACACTAAGATCGGCAGCGGAGATATGGTCACCATGACACGAACCCCGAGCCCCCCTCACCGCGACGCCGACGTGCGCGTCGCGGTGTCGACCGTGATCTTCAGCGTGCGCCGCGACGCCCACGACGAACCGGTCCTCACGCTCCCGCTCGTCCGCCGCACGCGCGACCCCTTCGACGGCCGGTGGGCGCTCCCCGGCGGATGGCTGGATGCCGCCGAAGACCTGGATGCCGCGGCATCCCGCACCCTCGCCGAGACGACCGGCCTCTCTCCCAGCTATCTCGAGCAGCTGTACGCCTTCGGTGCGGTCGACCGCTCCCCCACCCGCGTCGTGTCGATCGTGTACTGGGCCCTGCTGCGCTCGGACGAGGTCGACGCCCAGGTGGCCGCGCACGCGCGGCAGGGCGACGCCCCCGAGAACGTCGAGTGGTTCGACGCGACCGATCTGCCGGCGCTGGCCTTCGACCACAACGACATCGTCGAGTACACCCTGTGGCGCCTCCGTAACAAGGTCGGCTACAGCCGGATCGCGCACGGACTGCTCCCCGACGAGTTCACGCTCGCGGACCTCCGCGAGGTCACCGAGTCGATCCTCGGCAAGCGTCTGGATCCGGCCAACTTCCGTCGCCAGGTCGACACGAGCGACACGCTCATCCCCACCGATCGCTTCCGCACCGGGAGCCATCGCCCCGCCCGTCTGTACCGCTACAACCGCGACGTGGAGCTGGCCGACCGCGGCCCGCTCCCGTCCCGTCACTGATCGGAAAGCCCATGTCCGCCACTCCCCTCACCTTGCAGCCCCGCCCGGCGATCGACCCCAGCGTCGACCACGCGATCCAGGCGATCGTCTCGGGCGCGTCGACCGACGCCACGTGCACGACCGACCTCGCCGTGGGTCCCTGGGACTTCGACACCCGCCCCGGCTACGGTCCGGGCTCGTCGATGGGCGACGTCATCCCCACCGGTGCACCACGCCAGGGCGAATTGCCGCAGCAGTACCGTGACGCCTCGGACGACGAGCTCGACGAGCGCATCCGCGCCGCGAAAGCCACGCTCGGTGACCGCGTCGTGGTGCTGGGGCACTTCTACCAGCGCGAAGAGGTCGTGCGTCACGCCGACTACGTGGGCGATTCGTTCCAGCTCGCCAACGCGGCGAAGCAGCGCCCCGAGGCCGAGGCCATCGTCTTCTGCGGCGTGCACTTCATGGCCGAGACCGCGGATCTGCTCTCGCGCCCCGAGCAGGCCGTGATCCTGCCGAACCTCGCGGCGGGGTGCTCGATGGCCGACATGGCCGACATCGATCAGGTTGAGGAGTGCTGGGAGCAGCTCGAAGAGGTCCTCGGCGACCTCGAGACGCCGGATGCCGACGGCCTCGTGCCGGTGATTCCGGTGACCTACATGAACTCTAGCGCCGCCATCAAGGGCTTCGTCGGTCGTCACGGCGGCATCGTCTGCACCTCGTCGAACGCCCGCACCGTGCTGGAGTGGGCGTTCGCCCGCGGACGCCGAGTCCTGTTCTTCCCCGACCAGCACCTCGGGCGCAACACGGCGAAGGCGATGGGGGTGCCGCTCGAGCAGATGCCGATGTGGAACCCGCGCAAGCCCCTCGGCGGCTCCACCGACGCGCAGATCGTCGACAGCCGCGTCATCCTGTGGCACGGGTTCTGCTCGGTGCACCGCCGCTTCACGGTCGACCAGATCGACAAGGCCCGCGCCGAGCACCCCGGCGTCCGCGTGATCGTGCACCCCGAGTGCCCGATGGAGGTGGTGGATGCCGCGGACGAGGCCGGATCGACCGACATCATCCGCACGGCCATCGCCGCCGCCACCGAGCCCACGACCTTCGCGATCGGCACCGAGATCAACCTCGTCCAGCGCCTGGCCGCGCAGTACCCGCAGCACGAGATCTTCTGCCTCGACCCCGTGGTCTGCCCGTGCTCGACGATGTACCGGATCCACCCGGGCTACCTCGCGTGGGTGCTCGAGTCGCTCGTCGCGGGCGAGGTCGTCAACCGCATCACCGTCCCCGCCGATGTCGCCGAACCCGCCACCGTGGCGCTGGAGCGCATGCTCGCGGCCAAGCCGAACGGCGCGGTGAAATGACCACCGTCGTCGTGGTGGGAAGCGGCATCGCCGGGCTCACGGCGGCGCTGCACGCTCACGAAGCCGGATGCCGCGTCACCGTCGTGACCAAGGGCGCCCTGCCCGACACGAACACCCGCTGGGCGCAGGGCGGCATCGCCGCCGTCACCGACCCGGCCGACTCGGTCGCCTCACATGCCGCCGACACCCTCACCGCGGGGGCGGGTCTGAACGACCCGGACGCGGTGGACGTCCTGGTCGGCGAGGGGCCGGCGCGCATCGCCGAGCTCGTCCAGCGCGGAGTGGCCTTCGACCGCACCGCCGACGGGGACTTCTCGCGCGGACTCGAAGCGGCGCATGCCGTCGCGCGGGTGCTGCACGCCGGCGGCGACGCGACGGGAGCGGCCATCCAGGCGGCCCTCGGCGACGCCGTGCGCCGGGCGGGCATTCCGCTGCGCGAGCATGCGTTGCTGCGCGACCTCGTCGTGCAGGAAGGCCGTGTCGCCGGCGTCGAGCTGGCCGACGGCGAACGCCTGCCGGCCGACGCGGTGATCCTCGCCACGGGCGGCGCCGGGCAGCTGTACGCCCACACGACCAACCCCACCGGTGCGACCGGCGACGGCATCGCCGCCGCGATCCGCGCGGGAGCGGCGGTGGCCGACCTCGAGTTCGTGCAGTTCCACCCCACCGCGCTCGCGGTCGGCGCGCCGTTCCTGGTGTCCGAGGCCGTCCGCGGCGAGGGCGCGATCCTCATCGACGACACCGGGCGGCGCTTCGCCTTCGACGCCCACCCCGATGGCGAGCTCGCCCCGCGCGACGTCGTGGCCCGGGCCAACGCGCGTGCCATGGCGGCGCAGGGCGGTCGCCCCGTGCGCCTGGACGCGACGGCTCTGGGTGCGGCCCGTCTCGCGCAGCGCTTCCCGACGATCGACGCCGCCGTGCGCGAGCGCGGACTCGACTGGGCGCGAGAGCCCATCCCGGTGACGCCCGCGGCCCACTACCTGATGGGCGGGGTCGTCACCGACCTCGACGGGCGCACGACCGTGCCCGGCCTGTACGCCGTCGGCGAGACGGCCCGCACCGGGGTGCACGGTGCCAACCGTTTGGCATCCAATTCGCTCCTCGAGGGAGCCGTGTTCGGTGCACGCGCCGGCGAAGCGGTGGCCCGCGACACGGACTGGCCCGTCATCCCGGCGAAGCCCGCAGCTCTGCGACGCGTACCGGATGCCGCGGCCCCGCCCTTCACACGCGCGGCGCTGCAGGAACTGATGTGGACCGACGCCGGGCTCATGCGCGACGCCGCGGGTCTCTCGCGCGCCGCCGGAATCCTCGCCGCGTGGCGCGCATCCGCCGCCTCCCCCGGTGTCGAAGACGCCAATCTCCTCCTCGTCGCGGCGCACGTGGTCGACGCGGCGCTCACGCGCACGGCATCCATCGGCGCGCACTTCCGCTCCGACGTGCCCGCCGCCACGGCATCCGTCCCCTCCTCACCCTCGAAGGTGCTCGCATGTTGACCCGCTCCGCCATCGACCGCGTCGTCACCGCCGCCCTCGAAGAAGACGCCCCCTGGGGCGACCTGACGAGCGAGACGCTCATTCCCGAAGACGCGACCGCCCGCGCCGAACTCGTCGCGCGTGTCGAGGGCGTCTTCAGCGG
>NZ_CAJYPF010000079.1 GCF_913776565.1 uncultured Microbacterium sp.
ACGGATGCCACGACCCCGTCGACCGCGGCATCGATGCGGGCCCGCTCCTCGGGGCCGGCCGTGATGACGTCGCTGCGCGAGAAGACCAGGTCGCGCAGCTGGGGCAGCGTGATCGGCCGCTCCCACCTCCACGCGCGGTGTTCGAGGTCGGTGAAGGGAGCCGCGACGCGGGGCCCGGTGGTGCTGAGCAGGATCTCGGCGTTCGAGCCGCCCATCGCCTCGGTCAAGCGCCTGACCCACTCCACCTCGTGGTCGCGGATGTTCCACACCAGTCCCAGCACCCCGCCGCTGCGCAGGGTGCGCGCCACCTCGACGGATGCCGCCTCCACGTCGACCCAGTGCCACGCCTGCCCCATCACGACGGCGTCCAGCCCGGCGTCGGGCAGCGGCAGAGCCTCGGCCCGCCCGACGAACGTGGGGACCGCCCGGACAGATCCGCGCAGGGCGGCGAGCATGTCGGCATCCGGATCCACGGCCACCACATCGGCGCCGAGCTCGACGACGGTGCGGGTGAGCTTCCCCGTCCCGGCGCCGACGTCGGCGACGCGCAGCGCGCGCCCCGGCTCGCGCACGGGTTCGAGCAGCCAGGACACCGCCTCGTCCGGATACCCCGGCCTCCCGGATTCGTAGGCCGCGGCCGCCTGCCCGAACGAGGTCGACTTGTCACGATCGGTCATGGCCTCGACCCTACGCCGCCCCTCCGACACACCCCTCGCGGACGAACACCCGAGGCGCGGACAGACGCCCCACCCAACGGATGCCACCACCCCCGGCGCGCCTCGCGACGACACGCCGCACGTGCGGTGAGGGTGAAGCCGTGGCTCTGGACTTCACCGCGATCGACTTCGAGACGGCGAACTCCAGCGGCGCGTCCGCGTGCGCGGTCGGCCTGGCGCGGGTGCGCGACGGTCGCGTCGTCGCGACGGCGTCGTGGCTCATCAAGCCCCCCGCCGGTCACGACCATTTCGCGCCGATCAACATCGGCATCCACGGCATCCATCCGCATCACGTCGCGGACGCGCCGTCGTGGAGCGCGCAGCTCGACCGCCTGACGGCGTTCGCCGGGTCCGACGTGCTCGTCGCCCACAACGCGGGCTTCGACATGTCGGTGCTGCGTCGCGCCTGTGCGGCCACGGGCGACGACTGCCCGCCCTACCGTTACCTCTGCAGCGTGCAGATGTCGCGCAAGACGTACGCGCTCGCGTCCTACCGCCTGCCGTTGGTGGCCGCCGAAGCCGGGTGCTCCCCCTTCGCCCACCACGACGCCCTCGCCGACGCCGTCGCGTGCGCCGAGATAACGATCGACTGCGCCCGTCGCGCCGGAGCCGACGACGTGCAGGCCCTCGCCGCCCACCTGGGCCTGCGCGTCTCCCAGATCGCCGTCGAGCCGGCCGAGCGCGCCGTCGCCTGACCCGTTCCGGCCCGTCTTTCCGGCGATGTCGGAGGTCTCGGGCAAGCTGATCCCATGGATGCCATCACCCTCGTCCTCGTGCTCCTCGCGCTGGCGCTCGGCATCGCCGGCGGGTGGTTCGTCGCGTCCGCCCGGGTCGCCGCGCGCGCGGCGGTCGAGCAACAGGCCCTCGGCACGCGGGCAGCGGCGGCCGAGACGGCGCGCGCGGGGCTCGAGGCCCAGCTGGCGCACCAGACCGCCCTCTATCGCGAGCTCGTCGGGCAGTCGCGTGCCGACCAGGCCGCGCGCGAAGAACGCGAACGCCGCGAGCAGACCGTGCTGCGCGCTCTCGATCCCGTCCGCGAGACGCTCGACGCCATGCAGCGCAAGGTCGACGGCCTCGAGCGCGACCGCGTCGAGCAGTACTCGGCCCTCGGCGAGCAGCTGCGCCTCTCGCGCGAGGCCGACGAGGCGCTGCGCGCGACGACCGAATCCCTCGCATCCGCGATGCGGTCGGGCACGACGCGCGGGGTGTGGGGAGAAACGCAATTGCGTCGTGTCGTCGAGGCCGCGGGCCTCACCCGCTACGTCGACTTCGACCTACAGGCCTCGATCTCGAGCGACGCGGGCGCCGGTCGCCCCGACATGGTGGTGCGCCTCCCCGGGGGCAAATCCCTGGCGGTGGATGCCAAGGTCCCCCTCGACGCCTATCTCACGGCCAGCGCGATCCCGGTGACGGCGCACGGCGAAGAGGGCGCCCGGCGCGCCGCGCTCCTGTCGCAGCACGCGCGGGCCGTACGCGCCCACGTCGACGCGCTCGCCAAGAAGGCGTACTGGGCCGGACTGACGACCAGTCCCGAGTTCGTCGTGTGCTTCCTGCCAAGCGAGTCGCTTCTGGCCGCCGCCCTCGACGACGACCCGACGCTGCTCGACTATGCCTTCACGCGCCGCGTCGCCCTGGCGTCCCCCGTCAACCTGTGGGCCGTTCTCAAGACGGTCGCGTTCACGTGGACCCAGCAGGACGTGTCCGACGAGGCACGCACCCTCTTCACGCTCGGCACCGAGCTCTACGACCGGGTCGGCGTCCTGGCCGGTCACGCCAACGAGCTGCGGCGCGCCATCGAGAAGACCGTCGATAGCTACAACCGCTTCGCGGGATCGCTCGAATCGCGCGTGCTGGTCACCGCGCGCAAGTTCCCCGGCATCGACGAGACGAAGCTCGACGCGGTCACCGCACCCGCACCCCTCGAGGCGGTTCCCCGGCGGTGGACCGCCCCCGAGATGATCGACCTCGGCATCGTCGACGACGACGCCACACGACGGGCCACTCCCGAAGCCATCGCCGCACGCGCGGATCTGGACCCGGTCAGAGAACGTCTCGGATCAGCCGACGGGGAGTGAGAGGCAGGCTCCGCCGCCGGCAGCGAGACGCAGGCCCACCGCGGGCGAGAAGGCCTCGCGCTGCACCGCCGGCGAGCGAGACTCGGGCTCGACCGGCACCGATCGAGACTCAGGCTCCGCCGGGCACCCAGCTCAGCAGGCTGACCACGGCCGCCGAGACGCCGACGAACGCGCCGACCATCCACCATGCGCTGACCTCGTGGCCCTCGGCCCGTCGCACGCGCAG
>NZ_CAJYPF010000080.1 GCF_913776565.1 uncultured Microbacterium sp.
GGCGGGGGGGGGGGGGGGGGCCGTGCCGTCCGCGGGGGGCGTCGGCTTCTCTCCGTCGGCGAGCGGACCCTTCGGGCCGTGGCCCGCGGGACCTCCCCCGGGGCCGCACTCCGACGGGGCGGAGCCGTCCTTCGGGGCGGCGGGCGCCGTCGCGCCGTCCGCCGGCGGGGTGGGCGCGGAGCCATCCGCGCCAGGCGTGGGAGCCGTGCCGTCGGCGGGGGTCGATCCGGGGGTGGAAGCCGAGCCGGGCCCGGTCGCGCCGCCGTCGGCGCTGGGGGCCGAGGTGGCTGCGGTCAGCGGCGTCGCGCCGTTCTGCGCGGCGAGAGCGGCGGTTCCGCCGGTCAGGCCCGCGGCGACGATGACGGCGCCGGCGATCAGCGCCGGTCCGCGCCACGAACGGCGCCGAGGCTCGGGGGTCTCCTCATGACGAGGGATCGGCAGGGTGGGGTTGTCGTCGTTCATGTCTTCTTCCCGTGCCGGTGGCGGTCACCGGCTCTGAGACCAGGTTTCGAGTCGGGACTGAAGCGAACCTGAAGCCGGGGATCCCCGGGCGTTCGCATACGCAAGCCATACGCGGCGTCCAGCACTCGTCCGTATCGTCGTGCGGATGTCCTCCCCCGCACGAGTGCTCGTCCTCGACGACGACGAGACCATCCGCCTCGCCGTGACGACCGCACTGCGGGCCGATGGCTTCGTCGCCGAGGCGGCGCCCGATGGCACCGACCTGGACGAGCGGTTGCGCGCGTTCCGCCCCGACCTGGTCATCCTGGACTGGATGATGCCCGGGCCCAGTGGCATCCGGTTGCTTCCGATGGTGCGCGAGGCGGGAGACGCAGCCGTCATCATGCTCACCGCGCGCGACGAGGTCGACGACCGCCTGCGGGGATTCGCCGAGGGCGCCGACGACTACGTCGTCAAGCCGTTCACGATGGCGGAGCTCGTCGCGCGGTCCACCGCCGTGCTCCGGCGGCGCGGACGCCTGCCGCAGACCATCTCGGTGGGCGACCTCGTCGTGGACCCGGACGCGGCGACCGCGCACCGCGGCGGGACGGCGCTGGATCTGACGGCGACGGAGTTCCGACTGCTGCACCTGTTGGCCGACAGCCGAGGGCGGACGCTGTCGAAGGCGCAGATCCTGACGCAGGTGTGGGGGTACGAGGACTACGATCCGAACCTCGTCGAGGTGCACCTGAGCGCCCTGCGTCGCAAGATGGAGCAGAACGGGCCCCGCCTGATCCACACCGTGCGGGGGCTCGGGTATCGCCTGAGCATCGCGCCGTGAGCGCCCGGGAGGCGACCGCGCCTCTGCGCTCGGAGTCGCTCCGGCGCCGCACGATCGTCGCGGTGCTCGCCGTGGTGGCACTGCTGCTGGTCGTCCTGGCCGTCGTGGTCGACCTCGCCCTCGGCGCGCGCCTGCGCGGGCAGATCGAGGAGCGGTTGCGCGATCGCGCGGCAGCAGCGGCTTCGCTCGTGGGCACGGTCGACGACACCGACCTCGCGGAACGGCTGTCCGACCAGGGGCTCGCCGTGCGCATCGACAGCGCCGGCGGCGGGTCGGTGGTGGCAGGGCCGAGTCCGGAGCAGCTGCGTCAGGGGCCTCCCGGCCCCGGAGGGCCCGGTCCCGGCGACCGATCGGAGCCCTCGCCGAGCGCCTCGACCAACGGGGTGGAGGTCGTGGCATCCGCCGTGTCGGGAGACGATCAGCTCGTCACGCTGCGCTCGACGCTCAGCGACGGCTCCACGTTGACGCTGACCGCCTCGGCCGTGGGCGTGGGTGAGACGCTCGCTCAGGTGCGGTGGATCGTGGCGGTGTCGTCGGTCGGCGTGCTGGTCCTCGCCGCGGGGGCCGTGACCCTGGCGGTGCGGCGGAGCCTGCAGCCCCTCGATCAGGTGTCGCAGGTGGCCCGCGCGATCGGTGCGGGAGAGCGGGGGCGCCGATTGCGGCCGACGCGTTCCGACACCGAGATCGGGCGCGTGGCCACCGCGCTCGACGACATGCTCGACGACGTCGTCGGTTCGGAGCGCGCGGCGCGCGACGCCGAGACCCGCTTGCGGGCGTTCCTGTCGGATGCCGCGCACGAACTGCGAACCCCGGTGGCGGGCATCAGGGCGGCGGCCGAGACCCTCGTCCGCGCCGACCTCGAGGGACCGGACCGCGAAGTCCTGGCCGCGCACGTCGCCCGTGAGGCGCAGCGGGCGTCCCGCCTCGTGGACGACCTGCTGACGATGGCCCGGGTCGACCGCGGGCTCGACCTCCTGCGCGTCCGGACGGACCTGCGCGAGCTGGTGCGGGCCGAGGCGCGTCGAGCTCCGCTCATCCACCCCTCGCTCACCGTGCGGACCGACCTGCCCGAGACCGAGGTGCCCGTCGATGTCGACGTCGATCGCCTCGCGCAGGTGCTCTCGAACCTCGTCGAGAACGCGGCGCGGGCGACCGGCGGACGCGGCGCCGTGGCGCTGACCGTGACACGGGACAGGGATGCCGGGGTCGCGGCGATACGGATCCTCGACGACGGGCCGGGCGTGCCGGCGGCCGAGCGCGAGCGCATCTTCGACCGGCTCGCGCCCCTCGTCGAGCGCATCTTCGACCGGCTCGTGCGCCTCGACGAGGGGCGCGAGAAGTCCGGCGGTGTCGGATTGGGGCTGCCGATCGCCCGGGGCATCGCCCGCGCGCACGGCGGAGACGTGCGGTGCGTCCCCGTCGAGACGGGGGCGCGGTTCGACCTCACGCTGCCGGCGGCGTGACGCGGCGTTCAACGATGCCCGGGGTGCGGCGCCGTACCGAGGGCCCGCCGGACCAGACGGCCCGACGACACGTCCTGCGACGGTGAGGCGCTCGTTACGAGACGGTTCGCCCGCTCGCGTGCTGACGCGTCGGCGCGGGCTGCGGGGCTATGCCCGCCGCGGTCAGCGTCAGACCGTCCGCACCGCTGGCGTCGTGCATCATCTGATCGACGAGCGCGCGATCGATCGCGGGTTCGCGACCGCCGTAGAACTGCATGACCAGGGCGTTCGAGGCGTGGATCCACAGGCTCGCCTGACGGACCCCCTCGTTCACCGGCAGTTGGAGCATGAAGCCCTCGTTGCGGCGCAGCTTGTTCATCACGACGATGCGGAGATGGGCGAGGATGCGGTCGTCGATGTCGAACGATGCGCGGTCTCGATAGATGAGGCGTCCCACGGCGGGTCCTTTTCTGGCGCGTTGAAGCGTACCGGTAGAGCAAGGGCGGGACCACGCTGGGAGGCGAGGCAATGCGGGGACCTTCAGTATCGCACCTCATCGCCGTCGACGGGGGTCATCACCGATATATCGGTGGAGCGAGGCGAATGCCCAGTTTTCGCGGCTTTCCGAGCGATATCGTCGAGATGATCTGCGATCACCGACCCACGAGAGAGAACACCCGTGAGCCCCCACCGCACCTCTGCCTCCACCGATCAGGAGGGCCGATCTTCGAGCCCTCTCCGTGTGAGAGGGGGTGAGATCTGATGCTGGCTGCGGCCCTGACGCTTCTGTTGGGGATCATCGTGACCCTGGCGATCATCGTCGCGTGCGGATTCTTCGTCGCGCAGGAGTTCGCCTACATGTCGGTCGACCGCGCGCGCCTGGCCGCGCGGGCCGAGAAGGGCGACGCGCAGGCGAAGCGCGTGCTGGCCATCACCAAGCGGACGTCGTTCATGCTGTCCGGCGCGCAGCTCGGCATCACCGTGACGGGCCTGCTGATCGGTTACGTCGCCGAGCCGCTCATCGGCGAGTCCATCGGGACCCTGCTCGGCGGCGTCGGCGTCGACCCGGCGGTGTCGGTGCTCATCGGTACCGTGGGCGCGCTGCTGCTGGCGACCGTCGTGACGATGATCTTCGGCGAGCTCTACCCCAAGAACCTCGCCATCGCGAGTCCCGAGCCTCTGGCCAGGGCCCTGGCCGTGCCGACGCGCATCTACCTGTTGCTGTTCGGCTGGCTCATCACGGTGTTCGACGTCGCCGCGAACGCACTGCTGCGCCTGCTGCGCATCGAGCCCCTCGAGGACGTCGACGAGAGCGCCACCGCGCGCGACCTCGAGGCCATCATCGAAGAGTCCCGCGTGAGCGGTGATCTGCCCGACGATCTGTCGATGATCATCGATCGCATCCTCGATTTCCCGCAGCGCGACGTCGAGCACGCGATGGTGCCCCGCTCGCAGGTCGGCTCCGTCACGCCCGACACCACCGTCGGCGAGGTGCGCGCGCTCATGGCGACCGGCCATACGCGCTACCCGGTCATCGGCGACGAGGACTCCCCCGTCGGTGTCGTGGAGCTGATCGACATCCTTCGCGAACGGCCCGCCGACGACGCGCCCGTGGCCGCGGTCATGCGCGCCGCGGTCGTCATCCCCACGTCGATGCTGCTGCCGGTCGCCCTCGACCGCATGCGCCGCTCGCGCAACGAGCTCGCGTGCGTGGTCGACGAGTACGGCAACTTCGACGGCATCCTGACCATCGAAGACCTGACCGAAGAGGTCATCGGAGAGCTCTCGGACGAGCACGACGCCGAGGTGACCGAGGTTGCCGCGGTCGGCGACGACGCGTGGAACGTCCCCGGCGACCTGCACCTCGACGAGCTGGAGCGCCAGATCGGACACGACCTCGCCGAGAGCGACGTCGAGACGGTGGCAGGACTGGTCATCGACGCGCACGGCGATCTGCCCCCGGTCGGCGCCGTCGTGAGGATCGACCTGCCGGAACGGCCGAGCGAGAGCGTTCAGGGCCTCGACATCGATCGCTGGCTGAGCATCGAGGTGCGCGAGGTCGACCGTCATGTGCCCTCGCAGCTCGAGGTGCGCCTCACCGAGGTGGACCGGGATGCCGAGCCCGCCGACGAAGACGACACACGCTCCGAGGAGGTGGCCCGATGAACGGCTGGACCGTCGCCCTCATCACGACCGGTTTGATCATCGCGAGCGCGTTCTTCGTCATCGTCGAGTTCGCCCTTCTCGCCGCGCGTCGCCACCGACTCGAGGAAGAGGCCGCGACCAGTGCCTCGGCCCGCGCCGCACTGCGCGGCGTGAACGAACTCACCGTCATGCTCGCCTTCGCACAGCTCGGCATCACGGCCTGCACCTTCTTGCTGGGAGCCATCACCAAGCCGGCGATCGACTACGCCCTCGCCCCGGTCTTCGAGGCCTGGGGTCTGCCCTACGTGCTCGCGGACATCATCGCTTTCATGCTCGCGCTCATCGTGGTGACCTTCCTTCACCTCGTGATCGGCGAGATGGCGCCGAAGTCGTGGGCCATCGCGCACCCCGAGACGGCGGCGAAGGCCACCGGCATCCTGGCCCGCGCGCTCACCTGGCCGCTGCGTCCGTTCCTGCTGTGGATCAACCACATCGCCAACCGGCTCGTCAAGGCATCGGGCGTGGAGCCGGTCGACAAGGCCGCCGCCGGTGGACAGGACGCCGACACGATCCGCGAGCTCGTGGCGCATTCGCGTCAGGCGGGCACGCTCGAGCAGCAGTACTCGGAGCCGATCGCCCAGGCGATCGCGCTGGGGACGCTGACGGTCGGCGACATCGTGCGCACCGACCGGCGCCCGACGGCGGTTCCCGCGGATGCCACGGTCGCCGACATCCAGGCGGTCGCCGCCTCGTCGACCCACCTGCGCATCCTCGTGGGGTCGGGGGCCGCGTCGCGCGTCGCCCACGTGCGCGACACGCTCGCCGTCGCCCCGCAGACCCCCGCGCGCGACATCGCACGCGAGCCGCTGGTCCTCGCCCCCGACGCATCGGCGTACGACGCGCTCGCCCGCATGCGTCGCGGTCGCGTCCAGCTGGCGACGGTGGTCGAGGGCGAGCGACTGCTCGGCGTCGTCACCCTGGACGATCTGCTGCGCGAAATTCTGCCGGGGCCGGAAGAGGTGGTCGCTGCGGGCCGGTGAGCCGCGGCATCCACTCCCCTCATCCGCCCGCTGCCCGCGGACACGCGCGTCCGGCGCGGTCCCGTGGGCGGCGGGCGATCGCGGTTGCCGAAACGGTGCGCCGCGACTGTCAAGCCGTCCGGAGGTCAGAGGGGGGCGTCGTACCGTCGCGTCCATCTGTTCTCTCTTTCCGTAAGGACTTTCATGAGCAAGATCTGGTTCATCACCGGCGCGTCCAAGGGCTTCGGCCGCGAGTGGGCCGAGGCGGCCCTGGAGCGAGGTGACAGCGTCGCCGGCACCGCCCGCAACCTCGACGATGTCACCGACCTTGTCGATGCCTACCCCGACACCTTCTTGCCCCTGCAGCTCGATGTCACCGACCACGGCGCCGACACGGCCGCGGTGAAGGCCGCGCACGAGAAGTTCGGCCGTCTCGACGTCGTGGTGAACAACGCCGGCTACGGCCACTTCGGCATGGTCGAGGAGCTCGCCGAAGATGAGGTGCGGGCGCAGCTCGAGACCAACTTCTTCGGCGCGCTCTGGGTCACCCAGGCAGCCCTGCCGGTCATGCGCGCGCAGGGCTCGGGCCACATCATCCAGGTCTCGAGCATCGGCGGTATCAGTGCGTTCCCGTCCGTGGGCGTGTACCACGCGTCGAAGTGGGCCCTCGAGGGACTGTCGCAGTCGCTCGCCCAGGAGGTCGCGGGATTCGGCATCCACGTCACCCTCGTCGAGCCCGGCGGCTACTCGACCGATTGGTCGGGACCCTCGGCGAAGCGCAGTCAAGAGATCGCGGCCTACGCGGACGTACGCGAGGAGGCGTCGAAACGCCCCTCCGCTGCGGATCCGGGAAAGCCCGAGGCCACCCGCTCCGCGATCCTGAAAGTGGTGGATGCCGACACCCCGCCGCTGCGCATCTTCTTCGGCAAGGCGCCCCTGGGCATCGCCGAGCGCGACTACGAGTCCCGCCTGAAGACCTGGCGCGAGTGGCAGCCGGTCTCCGAGGAGGCGCACGGCTCGTGACGAGCTCCCCTATGCGCACGATGGGCTGAGGATCGGCGCAGGAGCGCGGATGCCGCCGTGCACCTGGCGACGCGGACGACGCGTCGTCCCACCCCTTCCCGGCCTCGGACCCGAAGCGCGGCCGGGAAGGGAGCATCGGCGCGCTCAACGGACATAGGCGTCGACCAGCAGCCCACCGCGGATACTCCTCATCGCGTCTATGAGCCGGTCCAGGGTGCGGGCGTTCCAGGCGGACAGTGAAAGGTCGAACGGCCCCAACGGTTCGAGCGCACCGGTGCGTAACCGCACGACCTCCCATCC